>CAYZVT010000019.1:0-23815 GCA_964481585.1 uncultured Pirellulales bacterium | reverse complement strand
CATCAGCGCCGAGAAAGCGAGGTACGGGTTCGAGCTGGGGTCGGGGCAGCGGAACTCGATCCGCTTGGACTTCGGGCTGGCCGAATACATCGGAATCCGGCATGCCGCTGAGCGGTTGCGCTGCGAGTAAGCCAGATTGACCGGCGCTTCGTAGCCGGGCACCAGCCGCTTGTAGCTGTTGGTGGTCGGGTTGGTGAAGGCGAGCAGCGCCGGCGCGTGCCGCAGAATGCCGCCGAGGGCGTACATCGCCATGTCGCTGAGTCCCGCGTAGCCGCTGCCGGCGAAGAGCGGCTCGCCGTTTTTCCAGAAGGAGATATGCGTGTGCATGCCCGAACCGTTGTCGCCAAAGAGCGGCTTGGGCATGAACGTGACGGTCTTGTTATAGCGGGCAGCGGTGTTTTTGATGATGTACTTGTACAGGCACATATCGTCGGCCATCGCCACCAATTCATCGAACCGCAGATCAATCTCCGACTGCCCGCCGGTGCCGACCTCATGGTGCTGGGCTTCCACGTCGAGTCCGCACTCGATCATAATCATCATCATCTCGTTGCGGAGATTCATCATCTGGTCGGCCGGCGGCACTGGAAAGTAGCCTTCCTTGTAGCGCAGCTTGTAGCCCAGATTCGGCCGTTCGTCGCGGCCCCGGTTCCATTCGCCCTCGATGCTGTCGAGCATATAGAAGCCCGAGTTGGCGGTTTGGTCGTACCGCACATCGTCGAAGATGAAGAACTCGGCCTCCGGTCCGATATAGCAGGTGTCGGCGACGCCGGTGCTCTTGAGATAGTTGGTCGCCTTGCGGGCGACGTTGCGCGGGTCGCGGCTGTAGTCGTCGCGCGTGATCGGGTCTTGGATGTTGCAGATCATCACGAGCGTGGGGATCGTCGTGAAGGGGTCGAGAATCGCCGTGTCCGGCTCCGGGACGAGCAGCATGTCGCTTTCGTTAATCGCCTGCCAGCCGCGAATGCTTGACCCATCGAAGCCCAGCCCATCTTCAAAAATGTCTTCGGTGAGCTTATCGACCGGGATCGTGAAATGTTGCCACAGGCCAGGGAAGTCCATGAACCGCAGGTCCACGGCCTTCACGTCCTTCTCGCGGCAGAGTGCCAATACTTCGCTCGGCGTCACGGCTAGCCTACCTTTCGGCTCAGAAGATGGGAGATGCCCGCCCCATGAGGCCGCGCCGCAGCGCGTCCCTGGAAGGCCTTATGATAGCGCATCGGGAGCACCGTACAACGGGGCGGCGGGAGAAATTGCCCTTTCGCCCGCGCCGTGTCGCAGGGGCGTTGCCGAGCGGCCGATCGCTACGGGCGGCTCGGCACTTCTTGCAGTTGCCGCTGCGGAGCGCGGCCGCGCGACGCGCTTTGCGAGCGGGCGAGAATCGCCAGAAAGGCGGGCACCAGCATCGTGCGGACGACGAACGTATCGAGCAGCACGCCCAGCGACAGCGCAAAGCCGAGTTGCAGCATCCCGTGCAGCGTGCCGGTCATCATCGAGACGAACGTGCCGGCCATGATGACGCCGCAACTGGTGATAATGCCGCCCGTGCGGACGAGCGCCATCCGCAGCCCTTCCATCAAGCCGCGCCGCCGCTGTTCTTCAAAGACGCGGGTTGCCAGATAAATGTTGTAATCCTCGCCGACAGCGATCAGGATCACGAACAGGAAGATCGGCACCTTCCAATCCAGGCCGTGAAACTGCGGCCCGTAGAGCCAGGCAAAGAGCAGTTCGGTCGCCCCGATCGTGACAAAGTAGCTCCACAGCACGGAGGCGATCAGGTACAGGCAAATCAGCGGATGCCGCAGCAACACGAGCAGCACCGCGAGCACCGAAATCACGACAAGCTGCTGAATCACCCGGGCATCGCTGGTGGTAATCGCTTTCAGATCGCGGATTCCGGCCGTCGTGCCGGCAAACTCGAAGCGGGTGTCTTGCCACTGCGGATTTTCACGCCGCAGCTTGGCAAGCTCGGCTTCGACGCGGTTGAGCAGTTCGATCGCTTCGCTCGAAAACGGATCGGACCGCATCACGACATCGAACCGCGCGACGCGGCCTTGTAGTTGTTCGTCTTGGGTAACAAACAGCGCCTCGGTAATCGGATGCTGCTTGGCGGCGAGTTTTTTGAGGCCGCCGAGCGTGAAGGGCTGCGTTTTGCCGGGCGGATCGCCCGTCGGTTCGGCGAGGCTACGCACGCTCGTGACGCCCTCGATCTCGTAGAGATAGCGGGTCAGCAGCGCCAGCTCGCGCTCGCCTTTGGGCGTATCAAAACCGCCCGACGGGCGTTGGGCGAGGACGGTCAGCGGGCCGGTTTCGCCGGCCGGAAAGTGCCGTCGCAGCAGCGCCGTGCCGCGCACGCTGGGGCGGTCGCCGCTCAACTCGCTCAGCAGATCGTAGGTAAGTTCCACCGACAGCCCCGCATAAGCCAGCGGTGTCATCAGCAGGAGCGTGCCGAGCAAGATCGGCCACGGACGGGCCAGAATCTGCGCGCTCGACCACTCCCAAAATTGCCCCAGCCACGAGCGGTCCTCCTCGGCGGCCGTCGATCGGATCGAGCGCCCCAGCGGCCAAAACACCAGCCGGCCGAACGCCACAAGCACCGCCGGGGCGAGCGTCAAGCAGGCCAAAAGCGTCACGGCCAGCGCGACGGCGATCGTGGGGCCGCTATAGGTGAACTTGCTGAAGTCGGCGAAGTACATCGTCGCCAGCCCCAGGATCGTCGTCAGCGCGCTGGCCGTCAGCGCCGATCCGGTCGAGCCGAGCGCCGTGGCGACCGCCTCGGGCACGCTCTGGCCGGCTTGCAACTGTTCCTTGTACCGCGAAATCAAAAACAGGCAGTAATCGGTTCCCGCGCCGAACAGAATCACGACCACAAAGATCTTCGTGGTCTTAAAAATCTTGTAGCCGACCCACTCGAAGCCGGGCAGCTTGTGGATCTGGGTCGCCGAGGCGATCAGGTCGGTCGAGACGACAAACGAAACGGCAATCGCCGCGACCGGAACCACCACCAACAGCGGCGCGCGATAGACCAGCAGCAGAATCGCCACGACGAGCACGACGGTCGTGATTTCGGTATTCTTGATGCTCTCGGCGGCGGAACTGAGCATGTCGCCGCCGATGGCCGCCGAGCCGGTCACGCCTGTCTGAAGCCCCTCGGGGGCGTCGGCCGACGCGACCACGCGCTCGACTTCGGCGAGCACGCGCATGTTATCGGTCGCCATCAGGTCGTTGCTCAGTTGCAGGACGAGCAGCGCGGCTTGCTGGTCGTCGCTGACGAGCATCTGCCCGACGATCTCCGTCTCCGGCGTCCAGATGTCGAGGATCGGCAGCTCGCCGGTTTGCTGCTTCGCGCGGAAGCGTTCGGCGAGCCGGGCAAGCAGCGCGCGGTCCACTCCTTGCAGCGGCGCGCCGGGGCGCGCGACGATAACGACCATTTGGCTCTTGGCGCGAATGCCGGGAAAGGCGCGCTGGAGCAATTCCCCGCCGCGCACGCTCGCCATCTCGCTCGGCAGGTGCTGCAAGTCGCCGTCGTGCGTCACCTCATCCCAGCGCGGCGCGGCCATCTTCAAGCCGATCGCCAACACAACCCACGCGGCGAGAATCAGCCCCCAATGCCGGACAACGAACTTTCCCAAGCGGTCGAACATAGTCCTGAATCGTACCGCGACCGCTGGCGCAGGGCTATAGGGGCTGCGGGCTGCGAGCTTTGGGCTACGGGCTGTAAGCTATAGGCTGTAGGCTACCATTATGAGCCGCAAAGCGGGGCGGCTGTCCCCGTCATTCCCGCGCCGGGTGCCACTGCTGGCTTGTCCAGCAGTGCTCTTAGTGCGAGTTGTTTAGCTAATCAGTTTTACCCCTGGAACGCGGCGACAAGGAAGCTCTGACCCGTAAGCCAAGGCTCCCCGGCTTCCTATTGCCGCTACAACATTCCAGTGGCAAATCAGGATCGGTGGAGGGCACTGCTGGGCAAGCCAGCAGTGGCACCCTGCCTACAGCCCGCCGCCCGCAGCCCCTCTAGCGCGACGCGACTTGCTGCCGCGCGACGTTCAGCGCGGCGGCGAGGGCGGCGTCTTCGCCGCTCGTCACGGTGAGGCCTTCGTCGGTCGGCTTGGCGACGTGCCGCACGAGGATGTCGGGCTGAACGCCGACCTTGCTGATCGGCCGTCCGTTGGGGGAGTAGAACTTGGCGGTCGTCAGCCGCAGACCGGCTCCGGTGTGGTTCAGCGGGAAGATGCCTTGCACCGAGCCTTTGCCGTAGGAACGGTCGCCGACGATCGTGCCCCGGCGGTTGTCGCGGATCGCTCCGGCGAAGATTTCGCTCGCCGAGGCGCTATCGCCGTCGATCAGCACCACCAGCGGCACGCGCCAGGTGCCGGGCTTGTGAGCCGTGTAGTTGTAGTCTTCCTGGGGGCTGCGGCCACGGGTGGAGACGATGACGCCTTCTTCGATGAACTTGTCGGCGACTTCGACCGAGGTCGGCAGAAGCCCGCCCGGGTTGCCCCGCAAGTCGATAATCAGGCTCCGCATTCCCTGGCGATGGAGTTCCCACAGCGCCGCGTCGAGATCGCGGGTCGTGGTGCGCTGGAAGCTGGTCAGCTTGAAGTAGCCGATGCCATAGTCGGCGTCGACGATCCGGGCGTCTTCGATGCTCGGCACTTCGACGTGCTCGCGGCGGACGTTCAGCTCACGCGGCGACTCGCCCGGCGTGACGACCGTGATGCGGGCGATCGTGCCTTCGGCCCCTTGCAGTCGTGACGCCGCCTGGTCGGTCGAAAGTTCCGACGTAGCCAGGCCGTCGACGGCGGTGATGCGGTCGCCGGCCTTCAAGCCGGCGCGCTCGGCGGGGCTGCCGGGGATGACGTGTACCAGCAGGAGCGTACCCTCGTCGGCTTTAAGCTCAATGCCCAGCCCGACGAAGTTACCTTCGATCTGCGAGTAGATGTCACGCAGTTGGTCGCCGGTCAGATAGGTCGAGTACTCATCGAGTCCGCCGGTGGCCCCGCAAGCGTATTCGAGCGTGACGACCGACGGCGATAGGCCCAGCCGCTGCTGGGCAAGTTGCGCTGCCTGAGCGACGGCGTCCCGCGCGTCGTGCCGCGTCCGCACCACGCGCTGACTCATGAACTGGTACAGTTCGCGGCGGAAGGCGTCGATCTGCGCGTCGGTCGCCTGCGGGAGGTTGGCCTGACGGAAGTTCGTATCGCTGAGCGCCACCTCCAGACAAGTCGTGCCCCGTGAGACGATTTCATGCCACTGTGGAGTGACGACATAATGGGCGTTAATCTTGAGCAGCACTTCGCTGTAGAGTTCGAGTGCCCGCGCCGCGTCGAGTTCGGTCGTCGCTTGGCGGAAGCTGTGATCGTTGTAGCGGCGGCTCAGATCGTAGCGGATTTTCGATAGATCGAGCCGTTCGACGAGCGCCTGCTGCCCCGGGTGTTCGCGGAGGGCGTCTTCATAGTACGAGAGCGCCTCGCCCCAACGGGCTTCCGACTCGAGCCGGCGGCCTTGTTCGAGAATCTCGCCCAGCGGAGTTGGCAGCGCCTCGGGCGCGAAGCGTACCTGGGCTGTGGCCGGCGTGGCGGCCAGCAGGGAGAGAGCCACGACCAGCAGTGAGAAACCGCTCGTCAGGGGGAACCTGCGCTGCATGAGTCGTTCCATCGGGTTGAGGAGAAAGCCAGCTCGGGCGACGGTGCGCCGTCGATGCCGGCCGTGGCGAGCCAACGGGATCGGCTCGGCAGCTCAGCGAAGAAGAGGTGGGCGGCCTTCCTCGGCAAGCTCCCAAAAGCCTCTGGCGTGCGTGTTCGGTATCCATCCGCGACGGCCCAACCGCGCTCCAGGCTGCAGGGCCAACTGAATATAGGACACGATTTCGCGCCGGTCAAAAATCCACACCAAGTTTTTGCTGTCACCTGCCGCATGATCCGTACAGCCCGACGCGGGGCTGCGTTATTGAAAGGAATAGACCAGTCCGCAGATAAAAATCATCTACATCGTTTGTTCCAACGAAGCGCGCGGGAACCGGATGCGCCAGTCCCGCCTCCGCTGCGCAAGGGTAGCGCAATCGGACGGGTCGCGCAGAATCGTCGCCGCTGCACCACGCTCGGCGCGAAAGGAGCGCCGGAGGAAACGGCGACGCGCCAGCCTTGGCGAATCGAAGATCGCTCGCGTCGTCCCTGCTGCGCGAGCACGAAAACCGTGGCGCCGCGGTCATGCGCGGAGCGGTTTCCCCCATTCTCGTATCTCCATAGCCGGCGAACCACGCTCGCCGGCGAGCGCGCGGCATGGTCCCATGCGGCGCCCGCCGCGTGGGCTATTGGAGCTTGGTTCCATCCAAAGGAAAGCTGCGCGAGTTAGGGTAACCGCAACGTACAACGACAAGGCCGAGTGCAGCCGTTGCATCGCTCTTGGCACGGCTGCCGGAAATTCGGCCCTCTCGGCGACGCCCTTTGTTACGCGGCAGCCCCGGCGACGGTTCGCTCGGGGCCGAGGCCGATGTCGCGCGGAATTGTTGCGAGCCGGAGCGTGCGACGCAAACTTTTTGCGTTGTGGCGGTTAAGCCGGTCAGGCGTCCTTCGGCGTCTCGTGCGAGAGGTTGTGCGGCGGAGGTCCGTAAAGGCGCTCGCCCGTGGGGCTGTAGCGTCCGCCGTGACAAGGGCAGTCCCAGGTGTGCTCGGCGTGGTTCCACTGCACGATGCAGCCGGCGTGCGTGCAGACCGGCGAGCGCGTGGTGAGCGTCCCCTGCTCGTCGCGATAGACCGCGAGCAGTTGTCCATGCCAGTCGACCAGTTTGCCTTGTCCCGGCGCGATGTCGGCGAAGGACTCGATCTTTTCGCCGCCGAAGCGATCGGCGACCAGGCGCCGCGCGACGTTCAAGTTTTCTTTGAGCAGATCCGGCCCGCCCGCCACCGGCTTGAGCCGCGCGGGGGTGACGATTTCTTCGAGCGGATTCTCGCGGCCGATAATCAAATCGGCGAGCAAGCCGCCGGCTGCCGTTCCCCAGGTCAGCCCGGTGCCGGAAAAGGCGGTCGCCACGTAGAGGTGGTCGGCGAGCGGTACGCGGCCGATGAACGGAACGCCGTCGGCCGGCTCCCACAACTCGGCCGACCAGCGGTGCGAAATGCCGCGCACGGTGAATTTTTGCCGGACGTATTCTTCCAGGCTCGCATAGCTTTCGCGCTCGTCCTGTTGGCCGGTCTTATGGTCGGCGCCGCCGACGATGACGTGGCGCGGAGTGCTGGAGGAAGCCCAGCGCGTGTAGTGGTACGGCTCGGCATCGTCCCAGTACAGCGCGTCATCCAGTTCGTCGTCGATCTCGGCGGTCAACACATACGATTGGTACGGCGCTTCGCGCATGTCGAATTGCGAGATGCCGAGAAATGCCGAGTGCGTGGCGACGATCACCGTCTCGGCTTCGATGCGGGCATGGTCGGTCGTTTCGAGCACGCAGGGGCTGCCGTCTGCGGGCGGATGATGAATCCGCGTGTGCTCGTAGATCGCGCCGCCGTCGGCCTGAAGCCGCGCGGCCAGTCCGTGCAGATAGTTCAGCGCATGAAACCGCCCCTGCTGCTCCAGCCGCAGCGCGCCGGCACAGGGCCAAGGGAGCGGCACGCGGCGGACCAGCACCGTATCGCTGCCGGCGCGGCGGGCCGCTTCATGTTGCTTCGTGATCTGCTGCATGCCGTCCGCCGACTCGGTATAGAGATAGGCGGGGACGCGGCGGAAGTCGCAGTCGATCGAGAGCTGGCTCGACCAGGTTTCGATCTGGTTGATCGCACCCCGTCGCGCCGCGGTAACGACGCGCGCCGCTTCTTCCCCGAAGTCGTCAACCAGTACGGTAAAACCCTGGTCGGGATGCTCGTCGAGGTGGGCACTGGTGCCGCCGCTGGTGCCGGTGCCGATGCGGCCGGCTTCGAGCACGACAACCTGCTTGCCTGCCCGCGTCAGATGCATCGCCGCCGTCAACCCGGTGATGCCCCCGCCGATGATCGCCACCTCGGCGCGGATGTTTCCCTTCAGTGCCGGATAGCGGACTTCCTCCTGCTCGGACGTGGCGTGCCAATAGGAGTTCGGGGAGATCGTTTCCATGGGTAAATCTCCAGCGGCTGGGGGAGCGATTCGATCCGGCGACGAATGTTGCTCAAGCGGAGCAATATTTGTGCCAGCACGCCGCTGGAAAGGCGGAGAGGACGCTGTGGGCTGCAAGCTACGGGCTACAAGGCTGTAGGCCGTAAGCTGTGGACCACTGACCGCTGACGGCTGACCGCTGGCGGCTCTCCCCCGATCCCCGGCCCCCTTTTACGCCAGCAATCCCGGCAGCGGGCCGGTGCTGTTGCCGAAGCGGGGGAGGGAGATGTCGAAGGCTTGCAGGACCGACAGCCAGAGGTTATTCAGCGGCGTGTCGAGTTCCGAGCGGACGTGCCGACCCGGCTGCACGGCGCCGCCGGCACTGCCGGCAATCAGGACCGGCAGATCGAAGGGCGTGTGCTGATTGGCGTTGCCCAAACCGCTGCCGTAGTAGACGAGGCTGTTATCCAGCAGCGTCCCTTCCCCTTCGGGCACGGCTTGCATCCGCTCTAGGACGTAGGCGAAGAGGGCCACGTTGTAGCGGTCGATCTTGCGGAGCTTGGAAATCTTCTCTTCGTCGTTGCCGTGGTGCGAAAGATCGTGGTGCCCTTCACGGACGCCGATCTCTGGATAGGTCTGCCCGCCGGCGGCCACGCCGAACATGAGCGTGCAGACGCGCGTGGCGTCGGTCTGGAAGGCGAGCACCATCAAGTCGCCCATCAGGCGCACGTGGTCGGCGTAGTCTTCGGGGCGTCCCTCGGGACACTGCATCATCGCCACGCCGTCGCTCCGCGCGGCGGCGGCGTCCACCCGGCGCTCGATCTGCCGCACCGAATAGAGATATTCGTCGAGCTTGCGGCGATCCGATTGGCCGAGCCGGCGGTGCAACTGTTGGGCGTCCTCGCGCACCACGTCGAGCATGCTCTTACGCAGCGCTTGGCGCGCCGAAAGCTCGGCCGGCGGCAGCGGCTTCGTATCGGTGCCGAACAGCCGCTCATAGACGCTGCGCGGGTTGTTGTCGTTCGGCATCGGCGAGTGCTCGTCGCGGTACGAGATGCATGAACTGTAGGCGCAGCTATACTCGCCGTCGCACGCGCCGTTGAGCTGGCTGCCGGGGATCGACAGTTGGAGCGAGGGGAGCCGCGACTGTTTTCCGATCTTCTCGGCGATGATCTGATCGAGCGACTTACCGGCCTGCACGCCGTCCTTGCTGGCGACCGCGCCGGTGAGCAGCGCGGCGGTGGGCCGGGCGTGGCCGACGCCCTCGCGCGCGCCGTAGGGGATTTGCGAAAGTCCGGTGAAGACGTTGACGTGCTGTTGCAGGTCTCGCAGCGGCTCCAAACTGTAGGGCAGATGGTAGCCCGCCCCTTCGGTCGTTGGTTTCCAGGCGTCGTGGACGATGCCGTTGGGCACATACAAGACGGCTAGCCGCTTGGGCGGTTTGGCAACGGCTTCGGCTGCCCGCGCGGTGGCGGGAAGCATCGCTTCGAGCCATGGAAGGCTGAGCGCGACGCCGGTGCCGCGCAGGAAGGTTCTCCGCGAGATGCGCCAATTGCCGTGCATGATGCCTCTCCTTAGCGATGCGGGTGGGGAGTCGATTTTTCGTCCTGAACCGAGCCGGCGAGGGTTGCTCACCGGCTAATCGGAGCTTGATTCCATCAAATCGGAAAACAGATTCACGGCGCTACTTCGGCCTCAATGGGAATATCGACGTAGTACAGCCCCTTGTGCGGGAGCTTCGGGCCGCCGTCCGAAAGCGTGCCCACGCCTCCGGACTGCGTTACCACGCGGACCGTCGCCTGATAGATGCCGGGCTGCTTCGCGCCGCGGAAGCGGACGCGGAAGGTTTCGCTCTCCGGCTGCGGCCCGCCGAGCAAGCCCGGCTCGCCGTCAGCGCCGATCAGCTTCAGTTGCTTGCCGTTGCTGCGGTCGGCGTCGCCGACCAGTTCAAACTTGTCAGCGGCTTCGCCCACGAGCACCGCGCCGACGTGCTCGGTGTCGAGCAAGTAAGGCTTTTTCGGTTCCGGCATGTTCAGCCGCGCGGTGCCATACAGAATCGTCTTCCAGGCTTCGCCTTTGGAGTCGGCGAGCGTGGTCTTTTGGGCGTTCAAGATTTTATAGGGCGCGGAAGGCTCGGAGGCTTGGCCGGGCTTGAGCTTCGCAAAGCGAATCGGCACGGTCGAACTCAGCCCGAGCTTGGGCCGCACAAAGCGGATCGGCGAGATGTCGCGCACCACCGCCTTGCCGCGCCCGGCGCGCAGCGCGAGCTTCAGCGTGTTGGCGTAGCCATCGAGCATGGTCGTCGACCGCCGCCCGACTTGAGTCATCACTTGCTCCGGCTCGGTCGTCGTCTGGGCGCCGGAGTCGATGAACATCGAGCGGTTCGAGGCGTTGGCGATCAGCCACAGATCGGTTTGCACCGGCTCGCTCGCAAGCCGCTGCACGCGGTAGGTAAAGCTGTAGATCGTGCCGGGGCGCGGATTACGGGGGCCGGTCAGGTCCGCGCCCCAGATGAAGCGGCACTCGGCCAGTGGAATCTCGCCCCCCTCGGCCGTCGGCGGAATGTCAGCAATCGGCATGCGGAAGTCATCGCTGTATTCATAAGGCGCGATGATGCCGTCCACGAAGAACAAGTACACCGGCTTCCCCACCGGCACATCGAGCCGGTAGCGGAGCGGTTTTTTCTTGGTGTTGGCTTGAAGCGGAGTCAGCTTGACCGCTCCGGCGTCTTGCGGCGCGCTGGCGCGCAGCAAGGGATGAAGCGTGTGCAGTTCGATCTCGCCCCGCGCGTCGGCCGCCGGCTTTTCACTTTCCGCCGGCAGCAGCGTAAACTGGGCCTGCTGCGCGGGATTGCCGGAAAACTCGTAATTGGCTCCGCCTGGAAGGGAAGCCACGTGATACGCGGCCGGATTGCGTACCTTCTGAAAAGCATCGCTCTGGACGATGGCGAGGACGAAGCTGGAAAAGCGATCGCCTTGGCTCTGCGCCTCGCGCACGATGCGGTCGACCACCGGCTCGTCGTAGTAGTCGAGCGTGCGGCCGGTGGCGTAGATCATAAGCTGCCGCGCGAGATTGCGGCGGAACGGATCGGCTTTTTCCCGCTGAAGCAATTCGGCCAACTCGGTTGCGTTGGCAAAGGTCGCGCCGCCGGGCAGCTTGCCCGAAGCGTCGATCGCGTGGCCTTCGTCCTTCGTGCGCCAGCGTCCGACGGCGTCAAAATTTTCCATTGCCAGCCCGAGCGGGTCCATCAGCTGATGACAGCCGGCGCAGCGGGGGTTGCTGCGGTGCTGTTCGAGCCGCTCGCGGAGCGTGCCCGAGACTTTGACCTCTTCCAAGGCGGGCACGTCGGGCGGAGGCGGAGGCGGCGACGTGCCGAGAATGGCCTCCATGATCCACTTGCCCCGCTTGACCGGCGACGTGCGATTGGGATGCGAGTTGATCGCCAAAACGGCCGCCTGCGTCAGCAGCCCGCGGCGCGGCAGTTTTTCAAGCGAGACTTGGCGAAAGGTGTCGCCTTGCACGCCCTTGATCCCATAATGCCGGGCCAGCCGCTCATTGACGAACGTGTAGTTCGCCCCGATTAGTTCGAGCACGCTGCGGTCCTGCTGAACGATGTGCTCAAAGAGCAACTCGGTTTCGCGCGCCATCGCCGCGCGCAGCGCTTCGTCGAAGTCGGGATACAACTCGGGGTCCGGGGCGATTGTTTGCAGCCGCCGCGTTTGCAGCCACTGGCCGGCGAAATTTTCAACCAGCCCCTGCCGAACCTTGTCGTCCTGGAGCATCCGTTTGACTTGAGCGGGAAGCTGTGCGCGGAGCTTGCCTTGCCGAGCAAGTTGAAAGAGCGCGTCATCGGGCATGCTGCTCCAAAGAAAATAGGAGAGCCGCGTCGCTAGCTCAAACTCGTCGATCGGGTGATCCTGCCCGATCGGTCCCTCGTCTTCGATGCGGTAGAGAAAGTGGGGCGAGATCAGCACGGCCTGCATCGCCAGCGCCAGGCCGTCCTCAAGGCTCTGATCGGCTGCCACGGCTTGTTCGACGAGCGCGGCGTAGCGCTCGACTTCATGCTTCGCCACCGGCCGGCGGAAGGCACGCTCAATCAGCGGCGCGAGCACCTGCTGCGCCGCGTCGCGCGGCGATTTGCCTTCCAGCGAAGCCTGGGCAAAATGCCGCGCGCGCGCCTGCTCGACGACTTGTTCCGCCGCTTGCACATAACGATCCATCAGCAGCGGCGGCAGCGAGATCACATCCGCCAGGTTATCAAACCCATGCGCCACGTCGTCCGACGGAAAATCGCTTGTGTCGATCTCCATGCCAAACAGATCGCGGATCGTATTGCGATAGTCGATCCGCGTCAGCCGGCGGATCGTGACGTGGCCGGGATTGCTTTGGCCGGCCAGCGCCGCGTTGAGCTGCGCGTCGATCCAAGCGAGCACGGCCTTCGTTTCCTCGCCACTCGGCTGCGGCTCAAAATCTTCCGGCGGCATCGTGTGGCCGCGCAGGCGCTGGGCGATGTTGCGGAGCACTTCGATCTGCCGCCGATTGCTGGCTTCGAGCTTCGGCGAAACCTCCATCGACAGATCAAGCTCTTCCTCCGCATCCGGGCCGCTGTGACAGTCGTGGCAAAACTTTAGCAGGAACGGCCGCACCTGCTGGCCGAATGCCTCGTCGGCCCACGCCGGTCGCGCCGCGACCAGCGCGGCGGCAACCGTCGCAAGCGCGACTGCCAGCGACGTGCAGCGCGCAGGCAAGCAGGCGTGCTGTCGAAGGAGATCGAGCATAAAACGCCTCGTCCGTCATCGCCGCTCGCGGCTCGCCAGCCGGAGGGAGAGACGCTGGGGTGGGATCGGGGTGGGCAAGCCTGGTGGGGCGGAGGTTTGTCGGCAGGCTCTGCCGACAGGTCGGGTGGGTCGTGCTCTCCGCAGTTCCGCTCTTTTAGTCTAACCGATCCACCTGCGCCAATCAAAAATTTCCGCATCGCGCCGCAGCAGCAACTGCCGCCGCTGGGGGAGACGGCTCGATGGGGGGCCTCCGGTAGCGCGGCGCATCCCCGCCACCCCTGCTGCTGGCGGGCGGCGGAGAACGTCGCTTTGGAACGCCCTTTGCACAGAAAAAACCAGCCGTGAGGCTTTTGCTCTTTGGTGAAGAAAGGAGACCGAATCATGGAACTGCTGGGAGCGTTGATTGCCTGGGCATTTTTCGGCTTGATTGTCGGTGCGATCGCGCGGCTGCTTTATCCCGGTCGCCAGCCCATGGGGCTATTGATGACGATGGTGCTGGGCATCGTCGGCTCGTTCATCGGCGGCTTGATCGGTTGGGCGTTCACGGGCGGACCAGAAGGCCCGTTCCAAAGCTCCGGCTGGATCATGTCGATCGTCGGCGCGGTCATCGTCGTTTGGGCGGCGCTCTTCTTTAGCCGGCGCCGGCACCGTGCTTAGCAGCCGGTAGCGGTCAGAGGACGGGTGGCGTCAGAGGACGGGTGGCGGGGGCGCACCTCGCTAGCGGAAGCCCCCGGCGCGGACGAGGATGGGTCTGTCCTTCCCGCCTGCGCGGGAAGGACGAGTGGGGAGCGGGGCGAGGCGAACCGTATCTCTGGCTTGAGACGCCGTGAGCGCTTTTAGAAGTAGATCATCCAGCGCGCTCCGGCGATGCTGTAGGTGCCGGAGACGAGCGTGGGAGTGCCGCCCACGTCGGTTTCGGCGTCGTCCACTTCGCCGTAGATGTAATTCAGCTGCATCCGCGCGTTGGCGTTCCACCACCAGTTGACGCCGAAGGTTACGTTGTCGCCGACGCCGCCGAAGATATCGCCGTCGCTAAAGTCTCCGTGCGACAGCCGTGCCGCGATCCGCCAGGCTCCGATGCCGGACTGAACCCCGTCGCGGCAGGTATCAACGAGCCAGAAGTTCTCAAACGGCTCGACTTGGTCCAAGGTGCCCGTGCGGCGGTCCCATTCTTGGTGCTCGCCGGTGAGGAAGTACGAGACGTAGAAGTAACCGCCGTGGAAGTGCAGGTCGTCGCCGAATCCGGCCTCGCGTTCCATCCAGGTGTTGAGGTATTCGCCGGCGAACTGGAGCGGCCCCAGGTTCACCACCGATTCGAGGCCGAGCAGATGGTAATGCTCGGCTCCCGCGATAAAGCCGGTGTCGAGCCAACGGTTCGTGCTGCGCGCCTCCGGTCGCGTGCGGAAGCGGGCTTCGCCGGCGTCGGGGCCGATGTTGACGTTGTCCGAGGGGTTGCTGCCGTCGGGAAAGGCCGTCGTGCCCGAGACGGCCAAGTGCGCGTAGCCCCGGCCGTCGGAGCTTTCGTCATACCAGACCGTGCTCGCCAGTCGACCCGCGACCTCAAGCTGATAGTTGTCGCTGATGTACACGCCCTCGTCTTGGATATTGCGCATGTTGTAGACGCCATACCGCCAGTTGTAGCGGAGATCATCTGAGACGTTGTAGGAGCAAATGCCAAGGCGGCGGGCGTCCTCGTTGAACGCCTCGACGGCAAACGGGCGTTCCAGGAAGACGTTGACGTTGCTGCTGTTGAGGTGGTCCAGTCCGTACGGACGCTTTTGATTGCCAATTTGGACGGTATTGAAGAAGCCGAGTTCCTCGAAACCGAGATACACGTCCCGAAACTCGACTTCATTGGGTTCGGAGAATTCGATCTGCAGGGCGTAGACGACGTAGTCGTACAGCAGGCCTTCGAAGCCGAGACGGATGCGGCGAAAGCCGAAGCGGTCTTGCGGATCTTCATCCAGCTCGCCCGTTTCGAGGGCGTTGGCCGCCGTCGAGCTTTCGGGGAACGCCCAGTAGTCGAGGTGAATCCGCCCCTCGATTTCGAGCGTGGCGGCGTCGGTGCCCTTGCCGACGTAGGTTTGCAGTTCGCTGGCCTGTTCGTCGATTTGCTCCTCAAGCGCTTCGACGCGCTCCAGAAGCCCCCGGTCGCCTTCGCCGTTGTCCTGATTGACAATGAAGCTGCCGCGCACGCCTTGCGGGCGTGGGGTCGCTAGCTGCTCGATGCGCTGCTCGGCTTCCAGCAGCCGTTGTTCCCACTGCTGCATGCGCGCATCCTCGACCCCCGGCAGCCGCTGCAGCTCAAGTTCGTGCAGCCGCTGCTCGGCCTGCACCAGCCGCTGCTCAAGCGCCGGAGGA
Source organism: uncultured Pirellulales bacterium (assembly GCA_964481585.1). GTDB lineage: Bacteria > Planctomycetota > Planctomycetia > Pirellulales > CAYZVT01 > CAYZVT01. Next base: position 8,615 of record CAYZVT010000019.1, on the reverse strand, counting down.
GCGGCAAACGGCGGGGACTGGGCCGCCGCCAGTTCACCTTGGCAAGCCACCGCGAGGCCGAAGCCTGCCGCGACCGCGTTGCGGACACGCTGGCTCACGAAGCGGCGACAAAAACACTCCACCGCACCGCGCAGCAATCCGCCGGAGACGGAGCAAGGCGTTCCGAATTTCCGGGGCCGGGCGGCTTCAATCCCTGGAAGTGGCATGGCGTGGCGATTCCCTTCAGCCTATTCGCACTCAAGCAGTTATGCCGCACCCGCCGCGCGTGCCAGCGATGCGGCGGGGACGAGGCTCCTAGCACTAAAAATCGGGCTGAAGCGGTCAGGACACGGTTAAGACTCGAAAAAACCGCGAGGACGGGGCTTTCGATTGCATCCCGAAACCTGCTCAATCGCTACAGCCGTCAAACTCCTCACAGGCTGCGCCGATCCCGACTGGCACTTTCGGCGATTCCGAGAGCCGGCGCGGCGGCCGTCGCGGCTCCTCGTGCCGGGTTTACCGCTTACCGCTTCGGCGGCGCGGCGTTTGCTTCGCTTGAGCCTCGTCGGATGGAGGAGTTAGAGAACCCTGCTGATGAGGAGAAGGTGTTATGTCGCACGAGCAATATCAATCGTGTATCCAAGCCTGCGTGCGCTGTGCCCAAGAGTGTGAGCACTGTGCCAATGCCTGTTTGGGCGAAGACAATGTGGCCCAGATGGCCGAGTGCGTCCGCCTGGACCGCGATTGCGCGGAGATCTGCTGGAACGCGGCGGCGTTTATGAGCCGCGATTCGCGTTTTATGCGCGACATTTGCCGCATCTGTGCGGAAATCTGCGAAGCCTGCGGGGCCGAGTGCCGCAAGCACGAAGCCGAGCACTGCCAGCGCTGCGCCGATGCCTGCGACAGTTGTGCGGAGGAATGCCGCCAAATGGCCGGTGCGAACGTTTAGCCCTTGGGTGGCGGGGCGCACGGCGAAGCGCGGAAGCCCCCGCAGCGCAAGAAAGCGGAGGGCGGAAGCCCCGGCGCAGAAGATGGCTGGTCTGGATTCCCGCCTGCGCGGGAAGGACGGGTGGCGGTGCGCCCCGCCACCCGTCGCTACGCATCGGGCCGAGGCGCGGCAACGGCTCACTCCGCCTCGGCGGCTGGCATGGTCAGCGCTGGGGCGATGAGCCGGTGGTAGAGCGTCGTGCCGGCGATGGCGCCCGAGATCGGCGAGAGCAGATACACCGTCACAAACCCCAGTCCGCGCGGACCGGGCAGGGCGATTTCTCCCCAGCCAGCCAAATAGGCAAACAGCCGCGGCCCCAAATCGCGCGCCGGGTTGAAACCAGCCTGCGTCAGCGGGGCCAGAAAGCAAATCAGCGCCGTCACTGTCAGCCCGATCAGCAGCGGAGCGAGCCGCTCCGGGGCGAGCGGATTGCGGGGATGGGTCAGCGCCGCCACGGCCAGCGCCAGCACAAGCGTTCCTAAAAACTCCGCAAAACAAGCGACCGGCTCCGAAACCCGCGCGTTGAGTGCCGCGTGTTCGGCCGGGTCGTACGCCTGCTCGCCGCCGGCGAGCGGTCCGGGGCTGGGGAAGTATTCACCGTAACACATCGCGGTAATTTCGCTCCCCGGCAACCCGCGCGTCACCCCCTTGGCTTGCTCTTTCGCGGCCAAGTGGTTGTGAAAGAGCATGAACAGACACGCCGCTGCCAGAAATGCCCCGGCAAGCTGCGCAATTACATACGGCAGCACGTCTTTCCAGCGAAACAAACCATTGGCGGCCATTCCCAGGGTAATCGCGGGGTTGATATGCGCGCCGCTGATTCCGCCGACGGCATAGATTGCCACCGCGATCCCCAGCCCCCAGACGATGCCCACCTGCCAAAGCCCCGTCAGATCGCCGAGCAGCACCGCACTATGGACCGCGCCACAGCCGAACAGGACCAGCAAAAACGTGCCGAGCATTTCGGCCCCGCAGCGGGCAGTGAGCGAGGAAGTTGGCACCAAAAACTCCCGATTCCACGAGAGGAGCGACCCCGCATCAGCCAGCCGGCCCCTACTCGAAAAACCTCTAGGCTAAGGCCCCGCTGCCGCTTGTCAATCTCCCCGTACCTGCTAACCGCAAGCAACCCAGCGCCACCCATGTCCTGAACCAAAAGCGCCACCCATGTCCTGATCGCACCCCCGTTCCCCCGGCTCCCGATCCCCAATTCACCATCCAGAAAATTCAAAATCCCCAGCCCCCCGGTTTCCAGACAGTCCCGCAGCTGAGAATCGGAGCCGCAAAATTTGCATGCCCTGTGGCGATTGTCTACAATCGACCACGTTGAGTACCCCGCCCTATCACCCCCTCCCCAGCCTCTTGGACGGTTGCTCTGCGGCATCACGCGCCGGCGCAGCGGTCGTTTGAGAGTGTCTCCGCACTGGTTCCGCAGCAAAGGAATACGTATGCGTCTAGCCTGGTTGCAGCGATGGTTCGCGCTGAGTTGTCTCTGGCTTGGCATGGCCGCCGCGCTGCCCGCCCAGGCGGTCGCAGCCGAGGCGCAAAGCCACCCGCAGGGCGAGCAGCGCCCGCTGGTCTTCGCACACTACATGGTCTGCTACTTCAGTTCGGTCGACTTTTACAAGCAAGAGATCGAGCTTGCCCAGCGGAACGGCATCGACGGCTTCGCGCTGAACTGCGGTAGCTGGGCGTCGGGCGAGGCGAAGAACGGCTATGTCGAAGCGGCCGAGCGGATGCATGAGGCGGCGCGGCAACTGAACACCGGCTTCAAATTGTTCTTCTCCCCCGACGTGAACGGGCTGGGCAACATGACCGTCAACGCGGCGGACATGGTGAAACGGTTCTACAACCATCCCAACCAAATGCGGCACAACGGCAAGCCCGTTCTATCCTGCTGGCTTGGTCCGCCGCAGCTCTACAAGGGCGCGATCGAGAGCCTGAAAAAGGAAGGGATCGAAGTTTGCTTCCTCCCTTATCCCAGCACCCGCCGCTTCACGATGGCCTGGAGCATGGAATCGGCCTTGCGGTTCTTCGACGGCCACGAGTACGTCGATGGGCTGTTCAACTTCGCCGCCGACGCCTCGATGCAGGACCATCTGAACACCAACGCCAACGGCCGCCGCGCGACGCAGTATCTCGGCAAAGTGTTCATGGCTGGTGTGGCTCCGACCTACAATAGCGCGAACATGCGCGACTATCGCGGCATGGAGGGCTACGGCGAACTTTGGAAGGGGATTATTCGCGACAAGGCCGACTACGTCGAGATCGTCACCTGGAACGACTACAACGAAGACTCGAACCTGATGCCGTTTCAGTGGCCGATGAATTCCACGAAAACGCAAATCAGCCGCGACGAGAGCTTCCTCGACGTGACCGCTTACTACAGCGCGTGGTACAAGTCGGGCGTCGAGCCGAAGATCACCCAGGACAAGCTCTACTACACTTACCGCAACCGCTCCAAATGGTTGCGGCAGGCGTGGGATGTGAAGGAACAGAAGTGGGTCGATCTGACCGCGACGCCGTGGCCGTTTGACCAAATTCACGACGACGTACACGACAACGTGTACGTCAGCACGTTCTTGACCGCTCCGGCCGAGCTGACGGTCGAACTCGGGGGGCAAACCAAGACGGTCGAGATGCCGGCCGGCGTGAGCCATCTGGCCGTGCCGATGACGCCCGGCACGCCGCGATTCATTCTCCGCCGCACCGCGCAGGGCAAGAGCGAAACGCTCGTCGATGTGGTCGGTCGTCGCCAAATCATTGCCGAGGCCACCAAAGAAAACAGCCCCTACAGCCCCAACGAAAAACACCGGCTCAACCGCAACTGGACCGGCGCGGCCGTGGCCGGGCCGGCCCAGCGGATCGAGGCCGAGTCGGGCAAGCTCAACGAAAACACGAGCGTCGCGGCCGTGGCCGCAGCGCAGACCGTCACCACGACCGATCAGCCGGGCAGCGGTTTCACCGTGCCGGTCAGTGGCCTGCAGCGCGCGACCTACAACATCCGCATTGTCTACAGCAACCCGAGCGCCGACGAGGCTCGGCTCACGCTCCACGCCAACGGCGCGCCCCGTGAGCCGAACGACAGGGTTCCCTACAGCATCCCCGTCTGGTTCCCGCCGACGGGCGAAGGAAAGCTGGCGACTGTCTCGTTCCTCTGGTCACTCTACGACACGACGAGCCAGCTCAAGATCGAACACGAGCTAGGCAGCTACTTCGGCCAAGCCCGTCCTGAGTGGGACGATTATGGAAGCGTCTCGATCGACGCGATTGAACTGGTGAAAGTGGCCCCGGTCGAAGTTTCGCCGCCGAAGAACCTGCGCCGGCCCGAGATGGTCTCGATCCCCGGCGGCACGTTCACGATGGGCAGCACCGAGGGCGATCGCGACGAACGGCCGGCTCATCAAGTGACGCTCGCGCCGTTTGCCATCGGCAAGTACGAAATCACCAACGCCCAGTACGAGCAGTTCGACCCCGAGCACCGCTCCTACCGCGACGGCTTTTCGTGGCGTGACGACGAGCCGGTTGTTCAGGTCTCATGGAACAACGCCGCCGAGTATTGCAACTGGCTCTCCGAGCAAAACGGCTTGGCTCCGGTATATGACCTGAAGACCGGCGAAGCGAATCTCGCCGCCGACGGCTTCCGCCTACCGACCGAAGCCCAGTGGGAGTACGTGGCGACCGGACGCGGCGAAGATCGCAAATATCCCTGGGGCAACGAAGCTCCCACCGACGAGCATGGGCAGTTCCAACTGGAGCGCGCGCTGAGCGCCGATTCGCGTCTGCCGAGCACCGCCGAGCAGGGCACCGTCGTCGTCGGCAGCTATCCCAGGGGAGCCAGCCGCGATGGCGTCATGGATCTGGCGGGTAATGTGAGCGAATGGTGCGGCGACTGGTTCGCCCCCTACACGGCGGAAGCAAAAACCGACCCGCTCGCCACCACTTCGCCCAACATGCGGCTGCGTGCGATTCGTGGCGGCTCGTGGGGTTACTACGGCTATAGCCAGCGGACGCGCGATCGCGAGTACAACAATCCCCAGTACCCCGGCTACGTGTACATCGGCTTCCGCGTCGCGCTACCGGAGGCGAGCCTGAAAAAGCTCGCGCCCTAAAGCCACGCGGTAACGTTTGCAGTCCGCCGCGCCGTATCAAGTAGCGGCGCAGCCGGAATTTTCGACACGGATGACAACTTCGTTCCAGCCGGCCTCGGCGAATTGGGCCAACAGCAGTTTTTTTGCTGGCCGCACCCTTCGTCCAAGCGGCAGCGGCAACTTAAATAGAAAAAGCCTCGCCGTCTCCACCACCTTCCTGACGACCTATTGCGTCGAAGCCCACAGGTTCGCCTTATGCAGCCCTGCTCCTGGTATTGGTTGAGTGCCCTCCTGCTGTTGCTCGCGGCTCCGGCGGTCGCTCAGGAGGAGGCGGAAGCGCCGGTCGAACGCGGCTCGCTCGTGGAAGATCGCGCGGCCCGCAAGCTGCTCGCGGCGGGCGACGCGCGCCTGGAAGTGAACGAGCCGGCCAAAGCGATCGAGATTTGGCAATCGGTCGTCGAACGCTACCCCAGCAGCCGCGTGCGCTTCGATGCCCATATGCGGCTGGGCGAGCACCTGCTTCAGCGCGAGCGGGCGTTTGATCGTGCCCGCGCCCACTTCGAGGCGGTCAAGAGCGAGGAAAACCGCGATCAGGAGCAGCGGGCCACCGCGACGCTGAAAGTCGGCGTCTGCTATTACCACGACCGCGACTATGGCAAGTGCTTTCAGGTGATGCGCGAGGTGATCGAGGTCTATCCGGCCAGCCCGCAGGTGAACGAAGCCTATTACTACATCGGGCTGGGGCATTTCCAACTGGGGCACTACAGCCGCGCGATCGAAGCTCTGGAAAAGGTCGGCACGACGCTCGCCAACGAAGAAGGCAAAGTCGAAAAGCTCGAAGCCGGCCGGCGGCTGTTCGTCCGCATCGAGGATGCCGATCTTGCCGTGCTCGATCCCGAGCAAGCGGTCGAAGTCCGCTGCGAAGTCTCCAGCGGCGATGTCGAAACCGTCCGCTGCTATTCCGCCGGGCGCAACGTGCGACTGGTGCTCGGCTCGATCGCCACCAAGCTCGGCGCGCCGGCGGCGGAAAATGGCCGGCTGGAAGTCAAGGGGGGCGACACCGTCAAGATCCTCTATGTGGACCAGCACACCGCCGATAAGCAGCTCAACCAGCAGGTGATCGGCGAAGTCGCCGTCGTCGGCAACGCCCAGGCGCGGATCACCGACGGGGCGTATGCGCAAACCCTGCAAGGCGTCGTGCTGGGCAAAATGATGCATCTGCAAATCAGCGACGCCGATTTTGACCAGTCCGACAAGGCCGACACCCTCCGCGCCCGCCTGGAAGTCTACCGGCTCAAAAAACAAGAAGATCTCGAAGCCGAAGCGGTTGCCGTGGCGACCGAAGGCGAAGCGGCGGCCGAGGCGCTTGCCGAGCCGACCGAGGAAGAACAGTACCGTCTGGTCGACCAACTGGAATTGACGCTCGTGGAAGCCCCGCCTTCGGCGGTCGATACACGGCTTTCCGACGAGGACGGAGCCGCCACCGGCGAGCAGGCGGCCGTGACAACCCCGCCCGTGGACGAGACGGTGCATACCGGCATTTTCCGTGGCAGCGCCGCGCTGCAAAAGACGGAAGAGGTCCAGGAAGGGGACGATGCGCTGCAAGCCCTGCCGGAGGATCGCGTGCAGGTGGTGTACGTCGATGAGAAGCACCGCAACGAGGGGCCGCGCAAGGTCATTGCCGAAGCCCTTTGCCTGGAGGGCAATATCGGCGGCGTGCGCGTCGCGCGAGCGGTGATTTCCGACCAGGAGTTGCGGCTGCAAACGAACCTCAAGACCGCCGAGGCACTGACCCAGATCGGCAATCGCTACAAAGAGTTCGGCCTGAAAACGAACGCCGACGCCAAGTATCGCCAAGCGGTCGTTGTCTGCGAACAAATCATGGACGAAGCCCAGCAGCTTGGCGGCAGTCTGCTTGAGCAGACGTACGTGCAGCTGTGGCGCGTTTACTTCGAGATGGACCAGCTCTCGCTCGCGGCGGCGATGTGTGAACGGCTGCAACAAGAGTTTCCCACCAGCGGGTTCCTCGACGACGCGATGCTACAGCTTGCCGACGTCGCGCGCAAGCAGGGCGAGTTGCAACGGGCAATCGGCATCTATAGCCGGTTGGTCGGCATGAAGACCAGCCAGCTTCGCGGCGAAGCCCAATTCGGCATCGCGGCCTGCTATGAACAAATGGCGTCGGAGTCGGAAGGCAACGCCGCCCGGCACATGGCGGACCGCGCATTTCAAGAATACAAGAAGGTCTTCGACCGATTTCCCGAGAGCGGACGGGTCGGCGAAGCGGTCGCCAAAATGGCGGATTACTACTACCAGCAAAAAGACTACCACCGGGCGATCGACACGTTTGAAACCGTGCTGGCCGATCATCCGGACGCCCAGTTCATCGACGTGATTCTGTTCAACTACGGTCGCTGCCTGTACCGGATGAATCGCAAGAGCGACGCCCGGCAGCGATTTGAGCAGGTGATCGGCGATTTCCCCGAGAGCGAGCTAGCCGACGATGCCAAGAAAATCGCCGACGCGCTCTCCAAAGCGGGCTTTTAGCTCTCCCATTTTGCTTGGCTGCCGCGACGGCTTCGGCACGCGGCCGGCTCCCGCCGCATTTTTCACATACATCCTGCAATCCTTCAGACCGGGTCGCCATGAAACGCCTATTGCTGTGGATGCTGCTTTTGGTTCTCGCGACGCCCACGGCCTTCGCGCAGCAGCCTGCCTTGGACGAAGTGGGCCGCGAGGCGGCAGCGCTGGAAGCCAAGCTCGTCAAGTACAAGAGCAGCTCGCCCGAAGCCGCCGAGGTGATGGTGCAGCTCATCAACCTGTACCACGAGCACGGCCGGCTGTTCGGGCTGGTGCGTGTCGGGCAGCAGTTCGTCTCGCTCCATGCCGGCGACCCGCGCCACGAGCAGGCGATGCTGAAATGGATCGACGGGCTGCAAGCCATGTCGCGCCACAGCGAAACGGTGGCGGCGGGCCGGCAGTTCCTCGCCCGCTACGAGAACTCCAAAGAGCGTCTGAAAGTCGTGCAGCAGGTTGCCGGGGCGCTCGATGCGCAAGGCGATATTGAGGGCGCCGCCGGCGTTTATGCAGCCGAGTGGCGGCGCGCGCCAAACGAAGCGGCGGCCGATCTTGGGGTTGCGGCCGCGGCCCGCTACTTCCGCAGCCGCAACCACGACGTGCGGATGAAAGGGGCCGAAATCGCCGAAGCGATGATGGCCAAGCTCCCGGCGAGCGAACTGCTCTTCCACCTCGCCCGGCAGACGTGCGACCAGTACAGTTCCGTCGGCCGCCCCGCCGAGTCGAACACGCTGGCGCTGGCGATGCTGAAGAAGAATCTGCCGATGACGCCGTTCCAGAGGCGGCAGCTTCACGTGCTGAGGGCGGAGAACTTCATCCGGCTCAATCAGCACGCTGCGGCGGTGGAGAGCTACGCCCAAGCGCGGCAGCAGATCGACGATGCCGAACTGCACATGACGCACATCCATCAGATGTTGCGGGCCAGCATGACGGCCGAACAGATGCAGCCGGCGGTCGTCGAGTATCTGCAAAAATACCCGCAG
>CAYZVT010000018.1:0-23853 GCA_964481585.1 uncultured Pirellulales bacterium | reverse complement strand
ATCCCCAGCCCCCGATACCTGTCCCCCGGCCCCCATTACCCCCCACGCCCATGGCTGTAGCGGAAAAAATGGAAGTCCGTCCGCGTAAGAAGCGGCAGCGGGAGTATGACTGGCTGACGCCGCGCTTCTGGCACGGGATGCGGCTGCTGCCGTGGCTGCGGCTGCTGGTGCGGCATCGGTTTTCAATTTCGCCGAGCCGCTGGCCGATGACCGTGGCGATTACGTTCTTCGCCGCGATTCATTCGGTCCTCTACCGCGTGCAAGAAGCGCTGATTGGGGGGCACGCCCGCAGCACCGAAATCCGCGTGCCGCCGCTGTTCGTGATTGGGCACTGGCGGTCGGGCACGACGATGCTGCATGAGCTGATGGTGCTCGACGAGCGGCACAACTCGCCGACCACCTACCAGTGCTTCGCCCCGAGCCATTTTGTGCTGACGGCGAAGTTTGTCACGCGCTGGTTCAATTGGCTGTTGCCGGCGAAGCGGCCGATGGACAACATGGCCGCCGGCTGGATGAAGCCGCAAGAGGATGAGTTCGCCCTCTGCAACTTAGGCATCCCCTCGCCCTACCTGACGATGGCCTTTCCGAACCATCCGCCGCAGTACCCGCAATATCTCGACCTCAAAGCGCTTGCCCCAGCCGAGCGCGAGAAATGGAAAGAGGCACTCCGCTGGTTTTTGCAGCGGCTCACGCTGCAAGACCCGCGAAGGATCGTGCTCAAATCGCCGCCGCACACGGCCCGCGTGGCGACCTTGCTCGAGATGTTCCCCGACGCGCAGTTTATCCATATCGTGCGCGACCCCTACGAAGTCTACTCCTCGACCGATCGGCTCTGGCATTCGCTCTACCAGGTGCAAGGACTGCACGTGCCGCGCTTTGAGGGGCTGCATGAATACATCCTCGATTCGCTCGATCGAATGTACACCGCCTTTGAAGCCGACCGGCATTTGCTCGGGCCGAACCAGCTTTACGAAGTGCGCTATGAAGACCTGGTGCAAAGCCCGGTCGAGCAGATGCGGGCGATTTACGAGCACCTGGGACTGGGCGGCTTTGAAGAAATGCTCCCTCGGCTACAGCGGTATCTCGAAGGCGTGCGCGACTACCAAACCCGCACGACCACCGACACACTCGCCGAGAACACGCGGAGCGACATCGCTCACCGCTGGGGCCGCTTTTTTCAGCGCTTCGGCTATCTCTAACGCCCTTAAGCGGCTTTCGGAGCGCCGGGAATCGGCTTGCCTTGGAGCTGGTAGACGTAGGCCAGGATTTCGGCGACGGCGGCGTAGAATTCGTTCGGGATCGGGTGGTTGGCCTCGACCTGCTTGTAGAGCGCGCGGGCGAGCGGCTTCTTCTCGACGATCGGGATGTTGTGCTCCAGCGCCAAGCGGCGAATCCGCTGCGCGATCACGCCCGCGCCTTTCGCCACGACAACCGGCGCGAGCATTTCCGCCGGATCGTATTTGATCGCCACGGCTAGCTCCGTCGGATTCGTGACGACCACATCGGCTCCCGGCACGGCCGAACCGATGCGGTCCATCGCTAACTGACGCTGCACGGCGCGGCGGCGGGCGATGACCTGCGGATCGCCTTGCAGGTCTTTCATTTCTTCGCGGACTTCCTGATGCGTCATCCGCAAGTCTTGCTCGTGCTTCCAACGCTGATAGCCGTAGTCGAGCAGCGCCAAGACCAGCAGCGCCAGCCCAATCTTCAGCGTGGTCCAGAGCGTGATGTCGAGCATGTAGATCGCAATCGGCCCGGCGTCGAGCGCCGTGAGGGCGAGAATTTCTTCCTGCTTCAGATACAGACTCAGAATCGCCACGCCGCTCACAAGCCCGATCTTAACCAGCCCGAACGAAAGCCGTACTGCTCCGCTGAGCGAGAAGATACGCTTCATGCCGGCGAGCAGGTTGATTCGATTTAGATCCGGCGCGATGCGTTCCGGCACGTAGAGAAAGCCGAACTGCAACAGGTTGGCGGCCACGGCGACGAGCATCAGCAGCCCCAGGATCGGCAGCAGCGAGCCGGCCAAATCGCGCAGCAGTCGATCCCACTGGGCGAAGAGAAAATCGCGGTCGGCCACGATCCACGCCTTGCCGCCGAGATGCTGAACGAGCAAAGTGCCGAGAAAGTGCAGCAATCCGCCGCCGAGCGTCATGAGCACCAGGGTCGCCGCGACGAGCACCAGCGCCGAGCCGAGGTCTTGGCTGTGTGCGACTTGCCCTTTCTCGCGGGCTTGCCGCCTGCGGTGCGGGGTGGCGTCTTGCGACTTGTCTCCGTCTTGTTCGGCCATCGCCGCTCGTTCCGCTTAGCGATAGAGAAGATGATGGTCGGCGATGAGCGCGGCTTGCAATTGTTCGAGCACCGCATCGACCTGATCGGTCAACGCCCAAGCCGCTCCGCCGAGCGAAAACAGCAGCGCTGCTTGGACCAGCAACGCGTTAAGGCCGAAGCCGAACGAAAGGATGTTCAGCTGCGGCAGCGTGCGGCTCAAGAGGCCCATGATGAGTGTCGCCAAGAGCAGCGCCGTCATCACTGGGGCCGAAGCGCGCAGCCCCACGACGAACGACTGGCCGAGAATGGCGATGAGCGCTTCAAAGACCGAGTTGGCGACGCCCCCCTGCCCTGGCGGAATGGCCTGAAAGGTATCGAGCAGCGTCGCCATGAGGATGCGGTGGCCGTTAATCAGCATGAACACCGCCAGCGCGAGGTAAAACAGCAGTTGGGAAAAGACGGGCGAGTTGTTGTCAAAGCCGGGGTCAAACACATCGGCCAGTGCCATGCCGCTCAGTTGGCCAATCGTCTGCCCGGCCACTTGCACTCCGCTAAAGAGAATCGTGATGCCCAGCCCCAAACAAAGCCCGACAACCAACTCGCCAGCCAGAAAGACCACGTAGTTGAGTGTCGTGCCCGGATACGCCAGCGTCGCTCCCCCGCTCGTCGGCAGCAGCAACAGCGCCAGCGCCACGGCCAGCAGTGCCCGAATCCGCAGCGGCACCGTTTGCGACCCATACACCGGCGCCGTCATCACCAGCCCGCTCACGCGCGCCAAAACGAGCGTGAAGGTGAGGAACTGCTGGACGAGGATGGACTCAAGCCAGGGCATGGGAAGGCGGAGGGCGGAAAATTAAAAGCGGAAAGCGGAAAGCCGGTTTGGTGTTTATGATTCCCCGATCCCCGGCCCCTGGTCCCCTTCCCCCTCGTCCCGGTCCCCTCTCACAACCGATTGGGAATCTCCGCAATCAGCTCTTGCGAGTACTCGACCATGCGGGTGACGAGCCAGGGGAGCGTGACGCTGAGGGCGAGCACCATGGCGATGATTTTGGGAACGAAGGCGACGGTTTGTTCTTGGATTTGGGTAAGTGCTTGAATCAGGCCGACCACGAGGCCCACGACCATGCCCGCGATGAGGACGGGCGAGCTGAGGATGAGCATTTCCAAAATCGCTTGCCGGCCTAGATCGACGGCGTCGTAGGGGTCCATCGTTTTCGATCTCGCGCGGGAAGGGGGCTTATGTTATGACGGAAAAGCTTTGCAGCAGCATTTCCACCACGAGATGCCAGCCGTCGACGAGCACGAACAGCAGCAGCTTAAACGGCAGCGAAATCAGCACCGGCGGCAACATCATCATGCCCATCGAGATCGTGACGCTCGCCACCACGATGTCGAGAATCACAAACGGCAGATAAATCTGAAAGCCGATCAAAAACGCCGTCTTTAATTCGCTCAGCATGAAGGCCGGCACCAGCGCGCGCAGCGGCACGTTTTGCTGCGCGTCTGTCGCGCCGTAGTAGACATATTCCGGCGGCTCGCCGCTCTCGGTCGTCTCTTGCGGCAGATACCGCAGGAAGAGATACACGTCGTCGTCGTTTTCCGTGCGGCGGATTTGGTCGGCCATGAACCGCCGCACCGGCTCGACACCGCGATCCCAGGCCTCGTTGAGCGAGATTTCCTCGTTCGTGTACGGCAGAATCGCATTGTCATACACGTCGCTCCAGACGGGCGTCATGACCAGCAGCGTCATAAAGAGTGCGATCGACGTGATGACCTGGCTCGGCGGCAACTGCTGCGTGCCGAGCGCCTGACGCAATAGCCCCAGCACGACGATGATCCGCACAAAGCAGGTCGTCATCAATAGAATCGCCGGGGCGAGGCTGATGACGGTCAGCAGCAGCATGACTTGAATCGCCGAACTCAGCCCTTCGGGGCTGGCCCACTGCTCCGGCCCGCCCAGATTGCTCGGCAACACAAGCCGCGCCGGGTTGTTTGACTGCTCCTGCGCAACGGCCGCATCCGCGCAAGCCAGCACCAGCGCCGCTGCCGCCGCGCCGAGCACCACCGGGAGCGCTGTCCACGTTCGTTTTGTCAAAACCAGCTCAGCCATCGGTCGGTCCCAGCGGCGAGCCGCCACGGCTCTCGGAACTGCGCCGCAGGCTGGCGAAGCGGCTTTCGCTCGCCGGCGCGGAAAACTGCTGAAACACCTGGCGGAAGACCTGCGAAGAACTGTTCGGCTGCGCCTGGACGCACAAGCCCGCCAAGCGATCGACCTCCACCGGGTCGGTGATTTCGGTCAGCGGCTCGGCGGCTCCCCCCGCGACGGAAACGAGCACGAGCTTGTTGCCCACGCGCAGCAGATGGGCGTACTGCCGTGGCGCGAGCGGCACACGGCCGAGCACTTCGACGACGCTGCTCGGCAGCGGAGCGGCGGCCTGGGGCATCGCGCGCTTCAGGAGCCAAGCCATCAGGGCCAGCAGTCCCAGCACAATCGCCAAACTGCCGATTACGCTGGCGATTGACGGTAGCCCCGTGCGCGGGCGCGGCTCGCTCGCCGCGCGCGACGGTTCGGGCAGATTCAGCTTGAGCGGAGCCGGCTCCGGCACGCGCAGCGCCGCGCTCGGCTCGCCGCGCGCCTGCTCGGCAGCGGCCAGCGTGGTGGCCGGCGGCGCATGCGCGGACAAGCTCGGCGGGGGAGCCGGAGTCGGCGAGGACGGGAGCATCGCGCGCGGCGCGTCGCTCAGCGCCCCAGCCCGCTGCGGCGGAGCGAAGCGCTGCGGCTCGCTCCAGTCCTGGGCCAGCGCCGACGGCGCGCCCAGAGCGAGGAAGATCGCGGTCGCCAGAAGTCGTCTCACCGAGGGCATCCTTGCCAAAAAATCGTAGGTTTGCTTCAAGCCGACTCGCGCGGTTTGCCGATCCTTCGATGTGAAGTAGTCCGCGCTCGCCCTGGCCGCTTTCGGCAGGCGCTAACTAGGCGAGGCTGCGACTGCCTAAGCCACCGCGCTGTGCCCGACGATCAACTCGGCGACGCGCACGCAAAAATTGTCGTTCAGCACGAGTACTTCGCCGCGTGCGATGAGACGGCCGTTGACGTAGATATCGACCGGATCGCCCGCCAGCTTGTCGAGCGGCACGACGGCTCCTTTTTTCAGTTTCAGCACGTCTTCCAAATACATGTGCGTGCGGCCCAGCTCGATTTTCAGATCAAGCTGCACGTCGCGCACCAGTTCAAAGCTGGCCGCGTCGCTCGACGGCGGACTGGCGGCCAAATCCTGGAACCGAAAGGGAGCGATGCCCGCCGGCATGTCGCTTGCCGGCTCATCGAGCGAGGCCAAGGCTTGCTCGGCGTGGCTAAGCAGATACTCAATATCGCTCGGATTGCCCCGACTGCCCGGCGCAGTACCCTTCTCTGCGGAAGGTCGGCCGGCGGCGCTGCCTTGGGCGCGGAGCAGCGCCTCAAGCTCCGTCGGATCGAGCGCGGCGGACTCGGCCGGCGTCGGCGCGTCACCACCTTGCGCTTGGCGCAGCAGCTCCTCGATTTCGTCCTGGCCGATCTGTTCCGAGTCGTCCGCCATCGGAATCCCTTCCTTTGCGCGGCAAGAGCAGAGATCGGCGGGCGGCCCAGGTCGTCCTGACGCGGGGGAGCACGCGGCTACTGCTCGATGAACGAGAAGTCGCTAAAAATCACTTCCTGAACGAGGGCTTCGCCCAGCAGGCGGTTAGTTTTCTCTAAAATTTTGCGTTTGATCAAGCCCAACCCGGCGTCGGTCAGGTCGGTCAGTTCGGCGCTGCGGAGGATCACGAGCACCTGTTCGCGAAAACGGTGCTGGTTTTCATCCAGCAACTGCGAAAATTTCCCTTCCTCTTCCGTCAGCACCGTCGCATAAAGCTGAAAGTCGATCCGCAAAGTGGTATTCGTCAGCGGCTGGTAAGAAGTGACGCCAAACTCGCCGAGGGAGACTTCGACCTTCTCCAGTTCCTCGGTTTCCGGCTCCAGCCCCTCGGTTTCGTCGGGCAAGACGGAGGGGTCGGCACCCTCTGCTAGCATTGCTGTCGCCATCGCCTCGGTCTGGCTTGGCGTGGGCAGAAAAAAGGCCGCCGCGGCACATTCGACCAGCACGACCACCAGCAGCAGGGCCACGATTTTAATTTTGTGAATCAAGCCCCGCACGCGGCCGCGACCGCCGGTCTCGGGATCGGCGATTGCCGGTTGGTTGGGATCAGTTTCCGCCATTGCTCTGCACGTCGGTCCTGACAGGCCAGCGACCGCGTGCGTCCGTGCGCGCTTACGGGCCAGGAGAAGGAGTGGAAGTGGGCGGGCGCGAGGCATCCAGGTCTTCGACCCGCTCATTCAACAATAGCACCTCCACGCGCGCGTTGCGGGCACGCTCCGCCGGATCGATACCGGAATAAACCGGCTCGTGATCGGCCGCCACGGCCAGACGGATGCGCTGCGGCTCAATCCCCAATTCCCGCAAAAACTGCATGGTTTTGTAGGCCCGGTCGTAGGCAAGATGCCAGTGGTCGCGGTAAGGCGAGTTTTTCGGGAGTGGTCGGCGCGTGCTGTGGCCGCGGACCTCGATCTTTTGCGGCTTGCCCCCCAATTGGCCGGCGATGATTTGCAGTTGTTGCTTGCTCTCTTCGCTCAGGTCGCTGCTCGACTCGTCAAAGTAGACCGCGCCGCCCAGATGGGCCTGATCGCCGGGACGCACCATTTGCACGCGTGGATGGTCGCCGACCGGGGCTTGCACCTTATCGCCCCCGCGCATCGTATTGGCCCGCCGCGCGCGGCCCATCGTCGCCAGGTTTTCGAGCTGGGAATTGCGCGGCTTAGAGACCCCCGGTACGAGCGACGCCATGCTCGCCTCATGCCCAAAGCGGCGGCGCATCGACTCGACCAGGGCTTGGAACTGCTCTTCCTTTTTGATCTCGCTCATCGACACGAGCATGATGAAGAACGTGAGCAACAGCGACATCATATCGCCGAACGTGACCACCCACTCCGGTATGCCCGCATCGGCCTCTTCTTCGACCGCCATCGCTATGCGGCCTCCTGCGCGCCGACACGCAGCTTGGGGGGAATGAAGGTATTGAGCTTTTGTTCGATGACGCGCGGGTTGTCGCCGGCCTGGATGCCCATGATCCCACGGACGACGATCTCCATCGTGAGTAGCTCCTGCTTATTGAGAAAGCTGAGCTTTTCGGCGAACGGGAGGAACATCGCATTGGAGGCCACCGCACCGTACAACGTGGTCAGCAGAGCCACGGCCATGCCGGCGCCGATCTTCGAGGGATCGCTCATGTCGCCGAGCATGATAATCAGCCCGAGCAGCGTTCCGATCATGCCAAACGCCGGGGCAAACCGGCCCATCTGGTCGAGGAGCGATTTTCCATCGCGATGGCGCGTGGCGACGGCGTCGATCTCGGTGCGCAAAATGTCTTCGATCACTTCGGGACGGGTGCCATCGACCGCCATCTGGATGCCCAGCACGATGAACGGGTTGTCGATCTCGCCCAGCTTCGTCTCCAGCGCCAGCAGCCCATCGCGGCGGGCGGTCTCAGCCAGGCTCACGATCGTGTCGATCAGCTCACGGAGGTTTTGTTGCCGGTTGAAGAAAGCAATTTTCAGGACTCGTCCCATGCTCAGAAACGTCTTGAGCGGGAAGCACATCATCACCGCCGCCGCCGAGCCGCCGATGACCACCATGATCGAGGGGTAATCGATAAAGGCTCCAAACGAACCGCCCCCGATCACGATTGACCCGAGAATCAATGCGAGGGCGAGCACGATGCCGATGACACTTGCAATATCCATGAGTCGCTAAGCGCGGGCCGGAAGAAGCTGCTTCTGTTGTTGGTACGCCACCGCGCGGCGGAGGACTTCTTCCATCGCCTCGGCCACCACGACCCGCTCGCCCCCTTCGAGCGTGACGTACGTATCGGGGCGGCTCTCGACGTAGAGGATTTTGTCCGCGTTGAGGATGAATGCCTCGCCGCTGAGCCGGGTGAGCTTGATCATGGTCCGTCTCCTTGCCCCTAGCGCCGCAAGGCGAGCAGTTCGTCGAGCATTTGTTGCACTGCCGTGACGACGCGCGTGCCGCCGCGATATTGGGTCGAAGCGAGGATCAGGTCGATCAGGTTCTGGCCGATGTCGGTGTTCGAGAGCTCGACCGCACCGGCGCTGATTGTGCCAATGCCCCGCTCGCCGGGGTTGCCTTCGACCGGCAGCCCGGAGTTGACGCCGGCGGCAAAAAGATTTTCGCCGACTTGTTCCAAGCCCGCGTTGTTGGCGAACCGCGCCAGGCGCAACTGGCCCAGGTCACGGCTCACGCCGTTGCTGAACACGCCCCGGATTTCGCCGCTTTCGGAGATGATGAAGCTCGAAAGCGTGCCGGCCCCCGAGCCGTCTTGGCGGGACGCGGCGATGGTGCTGGAATCGGCCGCAAGGCCCGACATTTTTGAGAAGTCGAGTTCAAACTCCAGCGGCGAAGCCGAGGAAACGTTGCGGCGTTCGATCGAGACGGTGGCGTCGCTGACCCCAATCACGTTGCCTTCGCCGTCGAACGTAACGGTGCCCGTGCCGACGGCGATCCCCACCCCCGAGGCGGGGTCGTTGTCGGGCGAATCGGCGTACCAGCGATAGGTCGTGCTCGCGCTGGAGGTCGATTCCAGCACCGTCGTCAGCCGCACGTTGAGCGGAATGCCGAGCGTATCGTAGACGACGAAGTCGGTCACGGCACTTTCGCCCTCCGCCTGCTGCGTGACACTAAACGGCAGAGAAATGTTTTCCAGCGATCCGCCCGCCGTGGTGAGCGTAAAGGCGGACAAACCAACGTCAATCGCGCTGTCGGCGCCAGTGTTGGAAGTGAATTTCAGACGGCTGTCGGTGCTGATCGTGCCGCCGGGGCTGCCGATGATCGGGAAATTCGGGTCGGGGCTGCTTTCCACGATGCCGGTCGCCTGTTCCATGAAGTTGATCAGGTCTTGGACGGTCGTGGTCGAGGTAATGGTCAGTTCTTTGGTGTCGAGCGCCCGCCCGCCCTTGCGGCCGGTGAACGAAAGCGTTCCTTCTTGAAAGACGTGCTCGTAGGTGCTCCCATCACGGCGCACCACATCGACCAGATTCAGCCCAAAGCTGATCGCGGGGCCATCGAGATTGATCTCGTTGCCGGCCACTTCGATGTCGGCGTCCGCGGCGCCGTCGATGTATGAGGTTTCCCCGCCGGAGAGCGTCGCCACGCGGTAAAAGGCCGTGTCATCGCTCGCGATATTCCGGTAGATGCGAACGGCGTTGAAGTCGCCGCTGGCCGGCTGCGGAATGTTTTGCAGCATGACGCGGCGGTTGTTGACCGTGATCGGCTCGGGGCCAATCAGCGCCGTCGGCCGGCTTTCCAGACCGTTGCTCGTGTTGTAGAAGGTGACGTAGTAGCCGTAGTTGCCCTGGCTCAGCGTCTCGTCGTCCAGTACCTGCGCACCGGGCAGCGCGAGCAGATCGGCATCGCTGGTGGTGTCCTGGAACGTGGTCGTCGTGGCGTCGCCCAAATCCGCGACGAAGTGGTAATCTCCCGCGCCGGTCGCGTCGGTGCGGTACAGCCGCCGATCAACAAACGTCGCTCCGTCGGCAGTGGGAATATCGGCCAGGTCGATGGCTTGATTGGCCACCACCGTGACGGGGCCAATCTCCGCGCTGGCCGGGCTTTCGTTGCCATTGCCGTCGACGAACACGACCTTGTAGCGGTAGGTGCCGGCGTCGATATTGCCCGTCGCAGCCGCGCCGGGGCTGGCGGAGGTCGTCGCCACCGTTGGCGGACTCACGGCGTTGATGTCGCTGTCGCCCAGGTTCGCGGGCACCTCGTATGATCCGTCGCTCAGCACGGCCGATTGCACAACGCCGGTGGTGTCGCCAAGATCGCCGGTCGGCGTAAGGGTGCCTTCCAGATAGACGTTCTGCGTCGCCTGAGCCACGGCCGCCGAACCGAGCGGGATGCGGATCGTCGTCAGCTCGGTCGATTGAATTTGGAAATCGTCATCGACGCCAAAGCCGAGCACGCGCTGCCCGGTGATCGTGGTCAGTTCGTTGTCGGAGTTGGTTTTGAACTGGCCATTGCGAGTATAAAGCTGCTCGCCCTGCGTTCCCTCGACAATAAAAAACCCATCGCCCTGAATCGCCAGGTCAAGCGGGTTGGAACTGACTTCGATCGTGCCCTGGGTAAAGTCGGGGGTGATTTCCGCGACCCGCGTACCGAGGCCCGTCTGACGCGGGTTCGTACCGCCGCTGTTCGCCGTCGGGGCGGAGCCGAGGCTTTGGGTTTGCAGGAACTGCGTGGCGAACACGGCTTCCGAGGCCTTGAAGCCCACCGTGTTCGAGTTGGCGACATTGTTGCCGACCACGTCAATCGTCGTTTCGGCGGCGTTCAAGCCGGTCAGCGCCGTGCTCAGCGCGGATGCGAGACCCATCGTGACCTCCCCTATTCCTGGCAAAAAGTTGAACGATCGCGCGGAACCGCGTGTGCGGCCGCGTTGGTGGTTAGTTGCTCGCCGCCCGAATCTCGGAAACGTTGCTCAGCTTGACCTGCTCCTGGCCGATGTGCAGCGTCGGAGCGCCGTCGATGATCGTGACCCGCTCGACGGTTCCTTCCACGTTGCTTCCCTTGTCGTTGAGGGCGCGGACTTCCTTGCCGATCAGGTTCGAGGCGCTGGAGACATTTTGCCCCAGCAGGACCGCGTCGAGCGTTTTGGTGAGCGAGTCGGTCGCGCCGACTTCGCGGATCTGGCCGATCTGCTCCAGAAGCTGGTGGTTTTCAAGCGGGTTGAGCGGGTCTTGGTTTTGCAGCTCGGCGATCATCAGCTTCAAAAAATGGTCCATGTCCAAGTTCTGGACGCTGCTACCTTTCGAGCCGCCGGTTGTCTGGGTGTTGTTCCCCGATCCGACGCCGGTTACTTCGCTCATGGAAGTCATCCTTTTCCTTGCTGGTCCGGCGGGGCCGGAACCGACTGGTTTAGATCAAAATGTTCAGGCTCTGTTCGCTGCCGCCCAGCGGCCGGCGCGGAGCGGCGCTGCTTGTGGGACCGGCCGGCTCGGCTTCGCGGGCAGGACGATTGCCGGAGTGGGGCCGGCGCTGGTGCTGCGAGCCGTCGGAGTCGTAACGGGCCTGGTCGTGCGGCCCTTGCTGCGGCTGGTCCATCAGGTCGATATCGAAGCTGCCGATCTTGATTTCCTGGCCGGCCAGCCGCTCGCGCAGCAGCGGCAGGTTGTCGAGCAGGGCGTTGCGCGCGGCGGGCGTTTCGACTTCGACCCGCGCCGTCAGCACGCCTCGCTCCATCTGCACCTCCAGCCGCATCGGCCCTAGCTCGGGCGGAGCAAGTCGCAGTCGCAATTCGCCACCCCGTTCGGTCGCCGTTTGAAAGGCGTTCGCCACGCGCTGCACGAATCGCACGCGCTCGGCATGCGTCAGACCATCGGCATGTCGCGCGTCGCTCGTTTCGCCCGCGTGTCGCGCCAGCGAAAACCGCCCGCTTGCATTCGCGCGCGGGTCGTGGTTCTCCGCCGTGCGCGGCTTGGTGTCCACCTCGCTCGCTTCGCCGCGCGCGTCGCGGGCGGACGACAGCGATTCAGGCACTTGGTCGGTCGCGGCTTCGCCCGCCACGGCGTCGGTGGTCACGACGGTCGATCCTTGCCCGCCGAATTCGGCGCGGACAATCTGCTCGCCACTGGCAACGGCCGGCGTCGCGTCGGGCGAGCGCTCTTGCGAACGCCCCCGCCGCCGCGGCGCGTCCGCCGCTTCGCCAGCCGTCTGCGCCAGCCCTGCTTGACTGGCCGCGACGGCTGGTTTTTCTAATGCGGCGATTGCCTCCGTCGGCTCGCTTTGGACTGACGTTGTGTTCCGGGCGTCGGTCGGCTCGGCGGCTTGGTTCTTGGTTTGGTCCTGGTGCTCATCCGCGACAACCTTTTGCTCCGTCGCCGATTCCTGCTGCTGCGACTTCGCGCGGCCCACTCGCTGTGCGGCATCGGTCGCGCCGTCCTCCGCGACGGTCGGTTCAGGTTGCTCAGCCGCGCCCGTTTGCGCGCGGTTCTGCTCGCTCTGCGCTTGCTGCGCGTTGCCGGTCGGCTCTTGCTGCGCGCCGTTCTTCTGCGAAGCGCGTCGGCCGACGCGCTGGCTGTGCAGATCCGACAGGAGGGGCTTCTCGTTTTCGGCTTTTGCGTCGTCCGACGCTTCCTTCGCGCCCGTCTCTTGCTCGCCTTCCTGCGGCGGGACGGCGGGCGAAAGTTGCAGCAGATCGACCGGCTGCTCCGCCGACGCTTCGGCCTCGCTTGTCGCTTCCGGCTGGTTTTCGCCCGGCAGGTTGGTCCCCGCTTCGTCGCCCGTTTCCTGCTCCGCGTTCTGGCCTGTCTCCAAATCCTGCGTCGGCTTCTCCTCAGCCGGAGCCGCCTCCGTTTCGCTCCGCGCGGCGGCCGGTGCCGCTTCGCGTGGGTCTTCGCTTGTGGCGGGACGCGGCGGGGCCTTGGCGGCCGGCTCCGCCGATTGCGGATGCTGGGCGCGCTGCAAGTGGTGGTCGAACGCCTCGCGCGGCGACGGGCCGCGAGCCGGCGCGGCCGGCGGCGCGGGAAGCGGGTCGAGCGGAAGTCGCGGCGGAAGAATTTCGATCGAAGCCATGATGCGTCTCGTGCGCTAGTTCGTTCCGGTCTTGTCCAGCGTGTCGTCGATCAGAGTAATCTCAGGAGCACCTTGCCGAATCAGCCGCATGATCTCGTCCATCACCGCGACTTCCTTGTCGCTAGTGAAGGTGCTGACGATCTTTGCCCGCTTGCCGATCGGCATGTCGGACAGAATCACCACCACATCTTCAATTTCGTCCTGTTCCACCATCTGCATGATCTGTTCTTTCGCCAACTTCGGCTTTATGTTCTCCCAGATCAACCGCACGGCGGCGATGCCCTCGGATTTCGCGCCGCCACTCATCTTCGCCAGCTCCGCTTTGAAGTCATTCTTCACCCGCTCGTAGCGATCCTTTTCCTCCGAGTACTGCTCGCGGGCGAAGCGCAACTGGTCCAGCCCCTTCGTCAGCGCGTCCTGTTTCAGTTCCAAGTAGCGGGCTTTGACGTTACGGCTGCGTTCAAACTCCTCAAACGACGGCTCGGCCGGTGCGTCGGGAATTTCCTTGACCTTTTGTTGGGCCTGTTCGAGCGCGGTGAGGTCCACGTCTTGCGCGATGGCGAGCATCCGCAGCAATTTGTTCTGGTCGATCTGCCCGGTGCCCCACAGGTAGCCAAAACCAATCGCTTGCGCTAGGATCGTTCCCACGCAGAGGCACGTCACCAGCGCCGTTAGCATGCCCGCCAGTCGTCGCATCAGCGGGCCTCCCACGGCCGCGCCTGTCGGCTGGCGACTTCATCGAGCAGTTTGACTTGGGCCTGTTGTTGTTCGTAGTGGAACCGCTGTTGCTGTTTTTCTTCGAGTTTTTCCAGCACTCGCAATTGCCGATCGGCTTCGACGAGCGCTAATCGCCGCCGCTCAACTTCTTCGGCCAGCAGCCGCGACTGTTCCTCCAGCACGCGCAAGTCGCCGTGCAGCACCAGCTCAAACCGCTGCGTCGTCACCAGCCGATCGACCTGAACCTGGCCCGGTGCCGCTGCATCGCTGTACATCTCCCGCAGCGCGGCCAGCTCATCGCGCTTCTGTTGGCTCTGCTCGCGCAGCATCTCCTGGGCACGATATGCTTCGGCCAACTGCGCACGCCGCTCGTCGCGCGCTGCCTCGCGCAGCCGCTTGAGCGTTGTCAGTCGAAAGCGAAATGTAGCCATCGGAAACTCGTATCTTTGTTGCGTTCGTCGCCGCGCAGCTCTCCGGCCGGCGCGGGCTATCTTGCGACTGCGGCCGCGCGGGCGGTGGTTTTCTGCCCGCTGCGCTGGCAAAGCTGAATCAGTTGCTCGCGAGCGCTGGCTGAGTTCGAGCGCTCGCTCACGTCTTGACGCAGGTAGCCGTCGATCTCGTCCTTCATGGCAATCGCCATGTCGGCCGTCGGATTGCTGCCGGCACGGTAAGCGCCAATCGAAATCAGGTCCTCGTGGTCGCGGTAAGCGGCCATCCACGTGCGCAACTGCTGGGCGGCTTTGCGGTGCTCGGCGTCGGCAATCTCGGTCATCAGCCGGCTGATGCTTTCCAGCACGTCAATCGCCGGGTAATGGCCGCGCGCGGCGATGCGCCGCGAGAGCCAAGTGTGCCCGTCGAGCAGCCCGCGCAGCGTGTCGGCGATCGGCTCGTTGTGGTCGTCGCCCTCGACGAGCACGGTATAAAGCCCGGTGATGCTCCCCTGCACGCTGCGGCCCGCTCGCTCGACCAGACGCGGCAGGAGGGCGAAGACCGACGGCGGATAGCCGCGCGTCGTCGGCGGCTCGCCGGCCGCCAGGCCGATCTCGCGCTGCGCCATCGCAAACCGCGTGGCCGAGTCGAGCAGCAGCAGCACGTCTTTTCCTTGATCCCGAAAATATTCGGCGACGGTCGTGGCCACATAGGCGGCATTCACGCGCAGCAGCGCCGGCTCATCGCTCGTGGCCACCACGACGACGCTGCGCGCCAGGCCATCGGGGCCAAGGTCTCGTTCGATAAACTCGTTCACCTCACGGCCCCGTTCGCCGATCAGCGCGATGACGTTCACGTCGGCCGCCGTGTAACGGGCGGTCATGCCGAGCGTGACGCTCTTGCCGACCCCCGATCCGGCAAAAATGCCCATCCGCTGCCCCTTGCCACAGGTCAGCAGACCATCGATCGCGCGGATGCCGGTCGAGAGCGGCTCGTCGATGCGCGGCCGCTGCACGGCGGGCGGAGGCGCGCGGTCGAGCGGCGCGCGGTGCGGCAGCGCGGGCTGCGGCTTGCCGTCAATCGCTTCGCCGTGGGCGTTGATGATTCTTCCCAGTAGCTCAATCCCGAGTCGTAGCGTGCGGCTTGTGCGCACCAGCCGCACGCGGTTCCCCCGCCGCACGCCGGAGAGGCTGCCGAACGGGTAGACGAGCGTCAGCGCGTCGCGGAAGCCGACGATTTCGCCGCGAATCGGGCCGCCAGTCTGCCGCTCGATTTCCACCAGCGCGCCGACCGGCGCCGGAAAATCGGCGACTGCCGCCGTCATGCCCACCGTCTGCGCGACGCTGCCGCACAGTGCCGAAGGCATGATCGCTTCAAGTTGTTCTTCTAAGGCGTCCATCGGCGCACGTTGTTGGGGAGCGGCTGCTACGGTGCTAATGAGCCAGTTCTTCTTCGATTCGCTTTAGCTGAGTTTCAAGTTGCTGGTCGATCGCGCCAAAACGGGTATCGACTCGACAGCCGCCGAGGTTGATTTCCGGATTGCCCACGATCTTCGCCGGCGCGAGCGGGGTGAGTTGTTTGGTTAGCGTTTCGACTTGCCGGCCCAGGTGTTCCACGTCGGCAGGATTCATGTGGATCGTGATCTCCGCGCTGCCGGCGGCAAGCTGCAGGGCTTCACCGACCCAATCGAGCGTGATTTCGGGCGTGGATTGCAGTTCGCGGCGAACGATGCGCTCGGCAATGGCGCAGGAGAGCTTGACGGCGCTCGCCTGCCAGTGCGAGAGCCACGCTTGCCGTGCGTGTTCGATCTCGCGCACGGCTTGCTGGACCGCCGGGAGCAGCGTTTTCATGTGCTTGCTCACCTTGTCTTCCATCACCCGCTCAACCGCTTGCAGCGCGGCTTGATGCCCTTGCTGTTCGGCTTGCTTGCGGATGGCCTTGGCCTGCTCCTTCGCTTCGTTAACGATTTGCGCCGCCTGGGCGCGAACGTCGGCCAAATACTTTTGTGCCTGGCCGTTCATGTCGCTGAAGTTGAACGCGACATGCTGAATCGGCGCGTGCGACTGGCTATGGTGTCCGTCGGCGGCTTTGATGATTGTGGACATAAGAGTTCTCGTAGGAGTCCGATCCCGTTAGGCCGCCACGCTCGGGTGCGTCGGCCGCGTCCGCAGCCGGCGCTGGTTCAGGAGTTGCCCGCCGAGCAGGGCCAGCTCGTGCTGGGCCGCTTCCACGTCGCTCAGCCGCGTTGGCCCCAGCTGCTGCAAGTCGCGCCGCAGCGCTGCCGCCTCATGCGGCTCAAGCGGCCTCAAAAACCGCTCCAGCCGTGCCGGATCGGCACCCGCCAGCGCCAACACCACCAGCTCCGGCTCCGCCGTTCGCAGCAAGTGGGCCAGCGAAGCCTCATCGAGTTGCAGCAAATGCTCAAAGGGCAGCGTTTGCACCACCGGCTCATCGACTAGCTCTGGCTGGTTCGGGTAAGACGCGCCCGGCCTACGCTCGGCCAGCCGATCGGCCAACAGTCCGTCGCGGCGGCGTAGATTGGTGACGAGCTTCTCTCGTGCTTGAGGGCTGGCGGCACGAAGAATCTCGGCCACCGCGCTCAGACCGGCGCTGCGGACGGCGCGGCTGCGGCTTTGCTGGGCGATCCAGCGCTCTAGTTGGCGTTCAACTTCGTGCAAACTCTCCGGATCCAATTCGTCCAGGTGCGTTAGCCGCTGCAGCACCTCGGCTTGCAGCCCGGCCGGCAGCGCCGCCAGCAGTTCCGCCGCCTTGACATGCGGAAGGTGCGAGACGGCGACCGCGATGGTCTGCGGGTGTTCTTGTTCAAGCAGCGGCACCAGTGCTCCGCAGTCGAGGTGTTCGAGACCATCGAGGGCCGAGGCCACGCGCGCCGCCTCGACCGGCTTCGGCTGAGGACGTGCAAAACGGCCCGCGAGCGAACCATCCAACTCGATGCCCGCTAGGTGCGGATCATTCAGCGGCTGCGCCATCGGAGCCGTGCGGGGCGGTGCCGAAGTGCGTACCGGCTCTGGGGCGACCGGACCGATGCGGAAAAATTCGGCGATGACCATTTCCTGCTCGGCGGGGTTGATCTCGCGCAGTTCCGCCGCCGCGCGGCGCACCAGCGCCGCCTGGTCCGACGGCAATTGCCGGAGGACCTTTTCGGCGTTCTCGCGGTCGAGCGACGCGACGAGCACGGCGGCTTTGCGAAGGTTGGGCGTGGAACGAATCATGCGTTAGCTCGCGTTGCTAATCCAGTTGCGCAGAATATTGGCGGCGGCGTCGGGGTCTTCGCGGACCATGTCGGCCAATTCATCCTTGAGCGAGGGGCCGCGCGCCAGCCGGCGCTTCAGTTTCCGTTC
Source organism: uncultured Pirellulales bacterium (assembly GCA_964481585.1). Classification (GTDB taxonomy): domain Bacteria; phylum Planctomycetota; class Planctomycetia; order Pirellulales; family CAYZVT01; genus CAYZVT01. The sequence continues at coordinate 6,419 of CAYZVT010000018.1, read as the reverse complement.
GTCCGCCTGCGGCTCCTCCTCATCGCTCTCTTCGCTCACGAGCGAAAGCGCCGGCAAGCTCGCGGGCGTCGCGGCCGGCGGCGTGGGAGCCGACTTCACGAGCGAGCGCAGCATCAACAGCCCGGCCAGTGCCAAACCGCCCAAGCCGAGCGTGCTCCAATTGGTGCCCAGCCAAGCTAGCGCCTCTTGCGCCAGCGAAGGACCGGGGAGCGGCTCGGGACGGAGCGACTGAAACGTCGTCACCGTGACTTGCGGAAAGGGGCTGTCGCCCGGCGGACGCGGCGGCAGCAGCGCGACCACCGCGTTTTGAATATCCTTGGAAACTTGGCCTTTGATGTTGTCGAGATCTTTCGATTCGGGCTGCGGAATCTCGCCCCCTTCGGCCGTGCGATGCTGCTCGTTCCAGACTTGCAGGTAATAGTTGCTCGGCACGACGACGGTGACGTTCACCCGTTCGGGCGTTAGCGTCTTTTTCTCGATCTCGCGGCGCGTGCTTGGAACGAGGTTTTGCGTTTCGGTCTCGGTGTCTTCGCTGTTGGTGCTCGACGTGCGGCTCACGGCGACGGTGGCGGGGCCAGCCGAAGGGCCTTGGGCCGCCAAGCCCGGTCGTCCGCCCGGCGAACTGCCTTCGGCGGTGTTTGTGGTGCTGCGTTCGCGGGTGAGCACCGGCACGGCCTTGGGATCGTACTCAAGCGTTTCTTCCACGTGCCGCAGCTCCTTGTCGAGCACGGCACTGACTTGGACCACCACGCCCGGCACATAGGAGAGCGTGTCGCCGATTTTCTGTTCGAGCGCCTTTTCATACATCGACTTGCGGGCGTAGTACGGATCTTCGAGCGGGTCGCTGAGCAGGTCCGAATCGTCGCCGCCCGGATAGGTGCGGCCGTTAAGATCAGCGACCGTGACATTCTCGGGCTGCAAGCCGGCAATCGCGCCGGCGACCAGGTTGCGAATCATCGGCACGCGATTCGGCTCCAGCGGCTGCGCGCCGCTGGGCTTGATGCTGACCGTGGCGGTGACGGTATCGCGCGGACGCAGCCCGCTCCCTTCTTGCACATCGTAGATCACCGAAGCATTCTCAATGCCGACCATCGAGCGGAGGATCAGCGCCAGCTCGTTCTGCTTGGCGACCTTGAGCCGCATCTCCTTGTCTTTGGAACTCATGAAGATGCTGTCGCCTTGCAGCGCCTTCTCCAAGTAGGAGTTGAAGCTCGGCGGCAGCGCTCCGGCGTCGGCCAAGGCGGCCATGTAGCCGGCCTGCTTGCCGCGCGGAACGCGGATACGGCTGCCGACGATTTCGTAGTCGGTCAGCCCCGCTTTGGCGAAGGCGGCTTCCATCGCCGGCAGTTCCGAGGCGGAGAACGACTCGCCGTTCATCAACAGGCCGTCTGGCGCGCCGACTTGTTGGTCGAAGAGATAGGCGATGCTGATGACGATCACCACCAGCAACAAGCCGGCCGTGATGCGCGCGCCGACGGTCATCGACGCGAATAGCTCGCGCACCTGAGCAATCGCCTGATTGAGAAAATCCATCCCTGGACCTCAGCCTATGATTTCGCCGCGATCATCCTTGATCGCTCCGCCCTGCACCAAACTTTGCTTCGCCGCGCTAGACGCGAATGTCTTTTACCTCCTGATAGACCTGCACGAGCTTGTTGCGGACCTGCATCATCATCTTGAAGGCCAAGTCGGCTTTCTGCACGGCGGTAAGCACTTCGGCGGGGTTGACGTTGCCGCCGGTGAAGAGGGCTTCGACCGACTGGTCCGCTTGTTTCTGCATCGCGTTGACGTTGTGAATCGAGTCGAGCAGAAAGTTCTTGAAGTCGGCTCCCTGAGCGCCGGCCGGATCGCCCGCAGGCGCGGCCGAGGGCAAACGCTGAAGGGGTGTACTGCCAAGGCTGGAAATTGGATTCATGGCGATTCACTCGTGGTCGAAGCCGGCAGTCGCCTTCGTCATTTTTGCTCCCCGCCTCGCGTGCCTTGCGGAGGAGGGGCGACTGCGTGGGCCACCCTTGTAGCGATTTACGCCAAGATCCGCAATGTTTGCTGGCCGAGATCCTTCGTTACTTGGATCACCCCCAGATTCGCCTCGTATGCCCGCGTTGCCTCAAGCGCATCGACGAACTCCAGCGTCATGTCGATGTTTGGGTAAGCTACATAACCTTCGTCGTTGGCGTCGGGGTGATTCGGCTCGTACTTCAGCCGAGGCTCGACCTGGGCGATTTCGGTCGACGCAACGCGGACCCCCTGCCCTCCGCCGGGCGTGGTGATCGAATCGTCGGTCTGAAACACCACGAAACGCGGCTGGTACGGCTCCAGCTCGCCGCTTTCGTTGCGCGTCGTGGACATGTTCGCCAGATTCGACGAAATCGCGTTAAGCCGGTGCCGCTGCGCGACCAAGGCGCTGGTACTGATGTCGTAGGAACCGAACATGGCGGTCGTCCTCGGGAGGATTGGTTGACGCTGCCGACCCATCGTCCAATCGAAGGGCGCTACACCACGCGCTCGCTGATGGCCGTTTGAAGCTGCCGGAATTGGGCGGTCATCACGGTCAGGGCGAGGTTGTGGAGGCTTTGGTTCTTTGAAATCTCCGCGACCTGCTTCTCCAGGCTCACGTCGCTGTCGTCGTGGTACAGGATGCTGCGCAGGTCGCCGCTCACCTCGCGCAGCGGCTCATGCCGTGCGGTTTGGTGACCGGGGGAAAGGTGGGCACTTGGGCGGTCGCGGCTCTCAATCGCCTCCAGCAGTCGCTGCTGGAACTGCTCGGGCGAGAGATCGGCGACGCGGTAGCCGGGCGTATCGAGGTTGGCGATATTCCCGGCTAACACTCCGTGGCGGGCTTGGGCGAACTGGACGACCTGTTCCAGGACGGGGATCGTTGTCGATTCAAACATGGCACAACCACGTTGCTGGTCATGCCCCCCTGCACTCCAGTTCCTTCCCGCATGGCGGCTCATGCAAGCCGCGTGCCGGCTCATCGAAGGCACGCAATCCCACGGATTTTCCGCGAGCTTGTGTTGCCGATCGTTTTTTTCGCCCGCACAGGCGCAGATTCTGCGCCTGTGAACCGGCAGATTCTGCGCAAATCCGCGTCCGCGTGAGGCTCACGCCATCAGGAGGAAAACTCCTTCGTCCGCGGCGCGTAGCCGTAGGCGCGAAGCTTGCCTGAAAGCGTGCGAATGCCGATCCCCAGCGCTTGGGCAGTCTTCGCCCGGTGCCCGTCGTATTTTTTCAGCGTCGCCTCGATCAGCCGGCGCTCCATCTCTTCCAGGCTCGTCCCCTCTTGCACCACCGCCGCCGGTGCGTCGCAAGCCGAGCCGCCGCGCTGCAGCCACGGCCGCAGTTCATCGGCGCGGACCGGGCCGCCTGGGTTGAGCACGCTCGCGCGGGTAATCAGATTCTCTAGCTCGCGTACATTGCCGGGCCAATGATAGGCGGAGAGCAGGTCCACCGCCGCCGTTTCCAGCACGCACGGATCACGCTCCAGCCGGGCCGCCGCCCGACCTAAAAAGTGCTCGACCAGTTCCGGCACATCTTCCCGCCGCTCGCGCAGCGGCGGTACGTGGAGCGGCACGACGGCCAGGCGATAATACAAGTCTTCGCGGAACGTGCCCCGCACGATTTCCTGGTGCAGATCGCGGTTGGTCGTCGCCAGCACGCGCACATCGACCTGAACCGTTTGGCTCGACCCGACCCGCTCGAAACTCTGCTCCTGCAAGACGCGCAGCAGCTTGGCCTGGAGCGGCAAGGCGATTTCACTAATTTCGTCGAGTAGGATCGTTCCTTGGTCGGCCAATTCAAATCGCCCGCTGCGCGGGGCGTCCGCGCCGGTAAAGGCGCCACGCTCGTGCCCGAACAGCTCGCTTTCCATCAACTGTTCGGAAAGCACGGGACAATTGAGGCTTACTAGCGGCGCGGCCGCGCGGCGGCTAGCTTGGTGCACCGAGCGGGCGATGAGTTCCTTGCCGGTGCCGCTTTCGCCGGAGATAAGCACCGTCTCCGAAGTCGGCGCGACCTGAGCGATTCGCTTTCGCAGCGCGTTCATCGCGGCGCTAGAGCCGATCATGCACGGCGCATCGTCGAGCGCCGCCGGCAGCGCGGCCTGCTGGTCGAGCAGTTGCCCATGTCCCACGGCCCGGGCGACGAGCTTTTCGAGCTGGTCCACATCGAACGGCTTTTCGAGATAATCAAAAGCGCCGTAGCGCATGGCCTCGACGGCCGAGGCGACGGTGGCATGCGCCGTCACCATCACCGTCTGTACGCCAAGCTGCCGGCGATAGAGATGCTGGATGAACTCCAGCCCCGACATGCCCGGCATTTGCAGGTCAGTGATGACCACATCGAAGCTCTCGGTTTCGAGGAGCTTGACTGCCTCGACGGCGCTGGAGCAACAAGCGACGTAGTGCCCGGCGTGGCGCAGCACGTCGGCGACCGACTCGCGGGCGCGCTGGTGATCGTCGACGACCAGCACGCGGCCGATCGCTGGCGTGGAATGTCTCTCGGCGGAGCAGCGAATCATGCGGCGGCCTCCATCGCGCGTCGATACGGCAGCGAAATCGTCACGGCGGCGCCTCCCTCGGGACAGTTCAGGGCCGTGACGCGGCCGCCGTGGGCTTCGGCCACGCGATCCACAATCGCCAGCCCCAGCCCGGTGCCGGTTTGCTTGGTCGTATAAAAAGGCTCGAACGCCCGCTGCCGCGCGTCTTGGGGAAAGCCTTCGCCGCTATCGGCGATTTCGATTTCCACGCCTCGCGGGCCGGCAAAAGCAGTGACCGTCAGCTCGCCCCCGTCGCGCATCGCATCGAGTGCGTTCAAGGCCAGATTGAGCAAAGCGCGGCGCAGCATATCGCGGTCGGCCGTGAGCCACAGTCCGCTCGGCACGTCGAGAAACGCGTCGATTCCTTGCGCTTCAAGCTGGGGCGCGAGTGAATTGCAAACGTCTTGCACGAGCGTTAGCAGCGAGAAACGGTCGTACTGCGGCTCGCGGTGGGAGGTGAAATGCAGCAGATCGTTGACCGTCGTATCGAGTGCCAGAACGCCCGCCTCGACCTTCGCCAGTACGTCGAGGCTGCCGGCATCGCCGCTCAAGCGGCGGCGCAGCAAGCTCATGTAGAGCGACACCGGCACCAGGTTGTTGCGGACCTCGTGGGCGACGTGCGACGCCATCTGGCCCAGATCGGCTAGGCGGTTTTTACGGGCCAGTTCGCGGTTTTTCACTTCCAACTCGCTCCGCAGCCGCACGACCTCGGACTGCAGTGCCTGATGCGTTTTTTCCAATCGCAACGTTGCGCTATGCCAGGCGGTGAGCACGGTTTCCAGATCGGCCGTATGATCGAGCGGGGGCACTTCGTCCGACGCGTCCGTGGGAAAGGGGAGGAAATCGTTCATCGCGTTACCTCATGCCTCGGAGGAAAGATCGAGCAGGCCGCTCGCGGGGCCGGACTGTTGGGTGTAAGCACTGCGGGCCTGCGTGGCGCTATGCGCGCCTTGCAGCCGCCGCGCGACTTCGTCCCGCCGCACGGTGAGACGCGACTCGCTTTGTTTCTCTTGCGTCAAAATTTCGTCCAGTAGCGCCGCGCACGCCTCGGCCTGGTTCGCACAGCGTGCCCGCGCTTCGGCGGAAGCCCAGCATCGGCGTTCGGGGTCTTCGGCACGATAGGGTTCAAGCTCGCCTTCGATCTGTTGTAGCCGTTGGATGAGCTGTTGCTTCGCCGCCAGCACGCCGAGCAGTTCGCCCATGTCGCCGCCCTCGACCAGCCGCATCTGCTGCCCGCCCAGCTCGCGCAGCTGCACGAGGCATGCGTGCTTGCGGTCGATGAGGGCGGCAAGTTGCTCGGTGGAGTTGGCAGACATAGCAGATAAGTATTGGACAGGAGCGAAACGAGATGTTTACCACGCACTGAGCTGGTCGAGCAGCGCGCTCCATTCGTCGCGGCTGTAGTTCGTCGTGAGCAAAAAGTCCGCGTTCTCGGGAAGACGCTTCCAGACGACTTTCGCCTGCGCCAGCGCGCCACGGGCTTCGACCGGGCGTTGCAGGCGGCGATGGCAGTTGGCGATTTGCAGCAGCGCTTCGAGCACGATCGGCTCGTGCTGGTAGCGGGTTGAGGCGTCGGAGTAGGCTTTGATCGCCTCTTCGTAGCGGCCCAGGTCGAACTGCACCGAAGCGACAAAGAAGTAGCAGTTCCGCAGAATCGCCGACTGCAATTCCGTCAGATGGTTTTGCTCGGTCCGCAGGTTTAATTCTTTTTGAGCGTGCGAATAATTCCGCAGCGCCGCTTCGAGTAGCCGCTTGATCTCGGCGAGGAACTGCGCCCCCTGCGCGCCGTCGGTCACGCGGTGGTCGGCCGACAGCGACATCTTCATCATCTCGCGCACCACGACGCTGCCGTCGCGGATCGCCGGCTGCGGGCGGCTCAACT
>CAYZVT010000017.1:0-24081 GCA_964481585.1 uncultured Pirellulales bacterium | reverse complement strand
TGTAGGCTATAAGCTGTCAGCCGTCAGCGGTCAGCACCGACGGGTGGCGGGGGCGCACCGCGCAGCGGAAGCCCCCGAGGCTCCCGCGTAGCCACATCCTCCCCGCGCAGGCGGGAATCTAGAGGGGAGACCTCAGTGTCTAGATTCCCGCCTGCGCGGGAAGGACGTTTTCTTGCTGACTGCTGAAAGCTGACCGCTGACCGCTGACGGCTCACCTCGCTTGCCAAAGCGCGCGCGTCGCCCGACAATGAAACGAGGCCCGGCCATCCGCCGAGCAGCGTGCTTTTTTCGGGTCTGGTTGACGAGGCTATGCGGCGTTGTTCGTTGAAACCCACTGTCTGACGAAACGCTACCGCCACGTCACGGCGCTCGAAGCCTGTACGCTCGGCATCGAGCGGGGCGAAGTGTTTGGCCTCCTGGGACCGAACGGGGCCGGCAAGACCACGCTTTTGCGGCTGCTGCTGGGCTACTTGCGCCCCACTTCGGGCCGCGCCACGATCGACACGCTCGACTGCTTTCGCCAGCCGGTGCTCGTCCACTCGCGCGTCTCGTATCTGCCCGGCGAGGCGCGGCTCTTTCGCCGGATGCGTGGGCATGACGTGCTCAAATTTTTCAGCCGCATCCGGCCCGGCGTGGACGTGCGGCGGTCGCGGGCGATTGCCGATCGGCTGGGGCTGGATCTTTCGCGGCCGGTCGTGCTGATGTCGACCGGCATGCGTCAAAAGCTCGCGCTGGCCGCGACGCTCGCGCCGATCGTGCCGCTGGTGATTCTCGACGAACCGACTTCGAGCCTCGACCCCACGATGCGCAACGAGGTCGCGGCGCTGGTGGCCGAAATCAAAGCCGAGGGGCGCACCGTCATCTTTTCTTCGCATGTGCTCTCGGAAGTCGAGGCCGTCTGCGATCGCGTGGCGATTCTCCGCCACGGCCGGCTGGTGCATGTGCAAGAGATGGCCGAACTGCGGCGGCAACACCGCATCCGCGCGCGGCTCACCGGCGGCATGCCCGCGCTGCCCCCGGAGATTAACGGCAGTGTCCAATTGCAGCACGCGGCCGATGGGCAGTTGACGATCCACGCGCCCGGCGAGCTGACGACGCTGCTCGGCTGGCTAGCGACATTGCCGCTGGCGCAAGTCCGTATCGAGCCGGTCGGCCTACAGGCGATTTACGACCACTACCATCAGGCGAACGGCCGATGATCCGCACGCTCTGGTCCAAATCGCTCCGCGAAGGGTTTTGGCTGCTGCTGGGGTCGGCGGTCCTGCTCTTTGGCTTTCAGTGGATTCGTGTCTGGATCATCAGTCAAGTCCACACCGCCGGCATGCGCAAACTGCTGCGCTACGCGCCCGATTTTCTGAAAGAGTTTATTCCCGTGCCGATGGAGGTCTTCGCCACGCCGGCCGGCAGAATCGCGGTTGGCTACGACGATCCGCTGGTGCTGGTCACGGTCTGCATCTGGGCGATCGCGCGCGGGTCCGATATGGTCAGCGGCGAAGTCGGCCGCGGCACGATGGAAATGCTCCTCGCCCAGCCGGTGCGCCGCGTGCAGGTCGTGCTCGCGCATGCGGGCACGACGATCTTGGGTCTGGTTCTGCTGGCAGGCAGCACCTGGCTCGGCACGTATGCGGGGCTGCGCAGCTTCACGCTCGAAGAGCCGGTTGCGGCGCATATTTTTTTGCCGTCGGCCTTGAATCTCTTGATGCTTGGCTTTTTTCTCGCCGGACTGGCGTCGCTGCTTTCGTCGTTTGATCGCCATCGCGGGCGGACGATTGGGCTGGTCGTCGGGTTTTTTGCGGTGCAGATGGTCATCAAGCTCGTGGCGATTGCCTCGTGGTCGTACGGCTGGCTCCGCTACTTTTCGTTTCTCACGGCGTTTGAGCCGCAGCAGATGGCCTACGCCTTTTGGCCGGAAGTCCTCGCCCGCACCGGCGAGCGGTCGTGGGAACTGCTCTTTTATTACAACGGGCTGCTGCTCGGCGCGGGGATCGCGTTTTACCTGCTGGCCGGGCTGGTTTTCTGCCACCGCGACTTGCCGGCCCCGCTTTAGCCGGGGAGCGGTCGAGTCGGCTAATAGCTGTAAGCTATCAGCTGTTAGCTGTTAGCTTTCAGCGTTTAGTGCGCAGTGTCTTTCTCGCTTGCGCTGGAGGCTCCTCGTTTTCCTTCCCGCGCAGTCGCTACGACCGGCGCAATCATCCTTGGCGGCGCCTCGGCGCGGGCCGCGCAAAACGGGCGGTTGCCGGTTCGGCGCAAGAGGTGAGCTATCCTTGCGCGAACCCTTGCCCCGGCGGTGTGCGGCGAGAAAGCGAGGACCGATGTCGACCATCTTTTATATTCTGTGCGTGGCGACGCTCAATTTGGCGCTCGGCTACGCCCTTGCGCTGAAGGTCGGCCCGCCGGCCGCGCTGCTGGGCGGTCGCAGGCGTCGGTCCCCCGCGCCGCGCGAGGGGGCAAGTCTCGGCCAAGCTCCGCCGGCTTCGCAGTACACGATTCCCCCGCTCACCCTGCCCACGCCAGCACCGACGGCCACCCCCGCCGCACCGCCGCTGAATCTCGCCCCGGCCGAGACGGCCGCCGAGTCGGCCGAAGCGACGCGGGATGACGCCGTGCCGCAGGCACCCGCAGCATCGGCACCGCCGGCCGCCGAGCCGCCGCAACGTGAGAAAGGGCCGGTCGAGGCGTCGGTCGAAGATTTCATGGCGGGGCTGCAGCAATTCCGCGACCAAATCGCCCAGCTCGACCGCCGCGTGCGCGACTGCCGCGAAAGCGACGACGCCGTGCAGCTTCAAGGCTGCGTCGATGCGCTCCGCGAAGCGAGCGACGGCTACGTGAAGCAGACCCGGCAGACCTCCTCCAAGCTGGAGGCGAGCGAAGCCGACCTGGGCGACACGGCCACGGTCAGCCACCGCGTCCGCGTCGCGGTCCAGCAGCAGACCGAGCAAGTGGAGGTCACGCGGCAAGGACTCGGTGAGCTTGATCTGACGAACGACGTGGGGCAAAACTGCCAATGGCTGCTCGACGAAACCACCGGGCTGGTCGGCGGCGCCACCCAGCTTCAGCAAGAGTTGCAAGACGCGCGGGCCGAGATCGCGCAGCGCGAAGGCTGGTTCGGCGAGCAAGATCTGGACCTACTGACCGACGATCGCACCCAAGTCGCCACGCGCGCGGCACTCGAAGCCGAGATGTTGAGTCCGCGCGCGGGAGACAGCAACAAGAAAACCTTCGTCAGTCTCCTCGATATTGACCACTGCACGCGCATCAACCAGGAGCAGGGCTTTGCCACCTGTGATAACGTGCTGAGGGCCGTCGCCCAGGTGCTCTCGTCCGCCGCTTCGAGCGACTCGCTGGTGTCCTGCTTTGGCGGGCAGAGATACGGCGTCCTGTTCCGGGTCTCGTCGTCCGACGAGGCGGTGGCCGAACTGGAGCAAATGCGCCAGCAGCTGGAAGCGACCGTTTTCGAGCACGACGGCGAGCCGCTGCGGGTGACGGCCAGCTGCGCCTTGGCCGCCGTCCAAGAGGGCGACACGCGCCAGGCGGTTTTTGACCGCCTTTCGGTGGCCATCGCCGAGTCGAAGCAGCACGGCCGCAATCGCACCTTTCTGCACGAAGGGGAGAACGTGCTGCCGGTGTCGGCGTTGGAAATCGAAGTTCAGGGCACGCGGTTCGAGGTGTAGGCGGTGGAAGGAACAAGGTGAAATCTGTATGTCGCCCCCGATCTCGTTTGCGGCGGGTGGCGGGGGCGCAGCGCGACCGCGGAAGCCCCCGGTGGTGATGGTGGAGGGTGGATGGGTGATGGTGGATGATGGGTGATGGGTGGCGGGGGCGCAGCGCGACCGCGGAAGCCCCCGGTGGTGATGGTGTTGCCCCTATCTCGTTGTGACGGGCGAGCGTGAGGAACAATCTCCATGAGTTCAGTCAGCCTAACAGCATCGCCCGACGCCGTTAGCTCCGGTGCCGCAACGGTCGCGCTGCCGCCGGCGGCGCGTCGGCACCACGCGCTGGTCGAGGCGGGCCGCCGATTGGCCGTGCCGGCGGCGACCGAGACGCTGTTGCGCGATGCGGCGATGCTGGTGGCCGAGACGCTGCAGGCCGAGCAGTGCGGCATTCTCCTTTGCCCACGCGGCGGCGAGGATGAGCAGCCGCAAAGCTGGCTCTGGCCGACGGCCGCCGCGCCCTTGGAAAAAAACGCGGGGGAACCGATTGCCGAAGGAAGCAACGCCTCGCTCGCACGCCGCGCGCTGGCGCAGCGGCGGCCGTTGCTCGTGGCCGACGTGGCCGAAGAAGCAGGGCAAGCCGACGCTTCGCTCCTCCAGCGCGGGCTGCGCAGCGCGCTGTGGACGCCGCTGGTGGCCGAGGGGGAACCGCTCGGCGCGATCGGGACGTTTCATTCGCAACCGGGCCGGTTTGGCGAGGAGGACTTGCTCTTTGCCGAGGCGATGTCGCACCTGCTGAGCACGAGTCTGGCGCGGCGCGAGTTGGAAACGGCGCTGCGCGAGCAGCAACGGCGGCAAGAGATGATGCTCGCCACGATCGACGCGCTGGTGGTCGAAATGTCGCCGCGCGGCCGTATCCGGTGGCTCAACCGCGCCTGCCTCGACTGGACCGGCTACGAGACGAACGAACTGGTCGGCCGACCAATCTGGGGAGCCTTGCTTGTCCCCGAGGAAGTCGGGCAAATGCAGCAGGCATTCGACCGGCTGCTGGCTGGAGAGTCGCCGGTCGAGGTGGAAAGCTATCTGCTTACCCGTCAGAGCGAGCGCCGCCGCGTCGCGTGGTCGTTCGCCGCGCTGCGCGGCGCGCAGAACGAGGTTCAAGCGCTGCTGGGCACGGCGCTGGACGTGAGCGAACTGCAAACGACGCGCGAGAATCTAAAGCGCGCGCAAGGCGCGGCCCAGGCGGCGAAGAAGTCGCTCCAAGAGCTGCAAAGCAAAATCGCCGGCGGCGCGTCGACGGACTCCGAACACGAGGAGCCGTTTTCGGTGCTGCCCGAAGACGAGTTCCGCGACCGCCGCAGCCATCCCCGGCGTGCGTACCCCTACCGGCAACTGCTCGCGCCGATGCTCGATGAAAAAATTCCCGAGCTTCGGGCGTTTCGGGAAGTACTCTGCCGCGACATTGCCGCCGGCGGCTTTTCGTTTGTATCGCGCGTGCGCGTGATGCACCCGCACTACGTGGTGGCCTTCGGTGCGGCGCCGGTGCTGACCTATGTCATTGCGGAGGTGGTTCACCAAAGCCCGCTGACGGTCGACGGCAAGCCGCAGTTTCTAGTCGGTTGCCGCTACACGGGGCGGATCAAGTAGCACCAGAGGCCGCTTTCTTCCAAGCGTGCCACCGTTGGCATGCCCAGCCGTGCTGCTAGAAACGCGTGCGGGAAACTAGAGCGGCTCGCCGATATCTTCGTTCCACAGCTCGGGGCAACTGGCGATAAAGTCGCGCATCAGCTGCACGCACTCGCCGGAGTCGACGATCTCTAGCTCGACGCCCCGCGCGCGGACGTAATCCTCCGGGCCGCGAAAGGTGCGGTTTTCGCCGACGACGATTCGCGGAATCCGGTACAGCAGCGCCGCGCCGCTGCACATCTCGCACGGCGAGAGTGTGGAGTAGAGCACCGCGCGGCGATAGTCGCGGGCCGTCAGCCGCCCGGCCCGTTCGAGGCAGTCCATCTCGGCATGCAGGATCGCGCTTCCCTGCTGCACGCGCCGATTGTGCCCGCGCCCGACGACCTGCCCATCGACCACGAGCACCGAACCAATCGGGATACCCCCCTCAGCGCGGCCGAGCCGCGCTTCGTCGAGCGCCATCTGCAGAAAGGGGTCCATTCGGCTTTCCTTACGAAGCGGTCCGCGATCAGCGGTCAGGGGCCAACTCCTCGCTGATCGCTGACGGCTGATTGCTGACGGCTAATGGCTCCTCGCTGTCCGCTGCGCTCTAGCGGCGAAGCGGCTCTTGCTGGGCCGTGCCGCCGGTGGGGATTTGTTCGACGATTTTCGTCCAGCCAAGCGGCGTGCGGGGCTGTTGAAAAACGCCGATGAATCGTTCCAGCGGATCGTTCACCTTCGCTTCGCCAAAGATGTAGGTCGTGTGGCTCTTGCCGTTGGGCAGGTAGACGGCCATCGCCGTCGGCAGGAACCGCTCGCGGTTGAGAATCAACTCGACCTTGCGAAAGTTCGCGGCGTCTTCGCGCCGGCGGGGATAGGCTTCGAGCCAGATTTCCTTCTCGTTCGACTGCGTGACGCGAATGAAGTAGCGGGCCTTGAGCTTGTCCTTCTCCGCGCCGAACAAGAACGGGAGCGGACCCTCGGCAATGGCGTTGCCGCGCATCTCGGGCGGGAGCGGCGCGACGATGAGCTGTTTCTTCACGGCGTTGAACTCATAGACCGCTTCGCCGTCGCAAACCCAGTGCTCGCCCGGCTCGCCTTCGTTCGCCTGCCAGGTGGGCTGGCCGCCCGCGGTCTGGGACGCGGTGTAGTGGAGAATCTCGTCGATGCGAAACATGCCCTTGTCGGGCTTGGCGTACTTGAGCTGCCCCAGGCTTTTGGTTTTGGGCGTCGCGGGGTCTTTGGGGCCAAAGACCGGATCGTATTCCCAGCGCTCGAAGGAGCACTTGAAGCTCTTGATCTTGCCGCTTTCCTGTTCCCACAGTTCGAGAATCTGATCGACGAATGCCTGTTGCTGCGGCGTCAGTTGGAACTGCGCGTCGGCCGACGGCTGCGATTGCGGCGGAGCGCTCGTCGCCACCCGGTACTGCGGCTGCGCCGCCGGATAGGTCGGCTGCTGCGCCACGGCAGGCATCGCCCAAGCCAAGCTCACGGCCAGCGCCAAAAAGCCGCATCGACGAGGTTGCATCACGTTCGCGCCTCAGGGTGCGAGTAACTTTTGAGTTTGCTCTGCCAGCACGGCGGTTGCCGTTGAGGGGGGATTCTAACAGCATCCGCCCATTTGGCCCTAGCCCGATTTACACCGGGCGCCAGGGCACCGAACGCCCTCACTCCGTGCCAACGAGACTCCGGCCCAAACTGTTGATCTCGGCTCGCCCGCAGGGTAGATTGCGCGGCCGCGCGCGGGAGCGGTTCCAATCCAAGGGCGCCACTGCTGGCTTGCCAGCAGTGCTTCTTGCGGCGAGGGATACCTTCATTCCCGCGCAGGCTGTCCGTTGCGCCCTGGATTCCCGCCTGCGCGGGAATGACGCCGACTGACAGCACTGCTGGCAAGCTAGCAGTGGCACGCTTGGCACCTGGCTGCGGGGCGCGCTGGCCGAGGACGGGGCGACGGTGGCGAGCGTGGTAAAGAGTTCTGCTGCAAGGGACTAGAGCGGAAAGCAGGCGGCCGTCACTTCGCGCGTGCGGGGCGCTGCGCCTCATTTCGGGAGGGACGCCCATGCTGGAAGTTCTGATGTGGAAAGTAGTTGGGGCACAAGGCGTGTGAGACAATCGCAAACAGCGCCTCAAAGCGCCCCATTTTGTCTCGCGGCGAAAAGTGGATTCACTTTTACGACAGCCGCCGCAGTAGCTCGGCGGCTTCGTGGAACGAGGAGACGAAAAAATCGGCTTCGGCTGCCCAGTCGGGTAGCTCCGCCCGCGTGCGGCCAGCGGTGAACAGCGCCGTCCGCGTGCCGGCGGCGCGGCCGGTAGCGATGTCGAAGTGAAAGTCGCCGAGCATCAACACCTCGTCCGGCTCGACTTGCCAGTGGCGGCAGACCATTTGCAGCGCCGCCGGGTCGGGCTTGGCCGGGGCGTCCTCGCGGGCCAGCACCAACTCGAAAGGAATCTGCAAACGATCCAAAACGGCCAACGCCAAGTGCCGCGCGTTGCGCGTCAGCACCGCCCGATGCAGCCCACGCCGGTCGACCTCCTGCAAAAACTCCCGCGCTCCCGGCATCAGCGTCGCCCGCGCGGCCCCGTGCTGTTCGTGCCGATCGAGAATCGCCCGGCACCGCTGGGCTTGCGCGTCGGGCAATCTGGCAATCGCTTCCAGAATCGGCGCGTCGGGCGAGAGGCCCATCTCGCGCCGCATTTGCCGGAAGTCGAGGGCCGAATCGACGAGCGTTCCGTCGAGATCGAACACGATGCCGCGAAGTGGATCCATTTTCTTCTAGCCGGTCTGTCGGAGGCGTCGGCACGGCGACCGGGCTTCGCCGGGCGCGGCCGTACCGGCTACCATAGCGGCTGTCTCAACCGAGAGAAAGGACTTCGCTCATGCCGCTCCACCTGCGCTGGCGCGCCAGCGTCTCGGCCAGTACGTTCCATGCCGCCGCCGCGCGGCTGCGGGGAGAGACGCTCCGCGACGAGCGGCTCGCCCGCGCGCTTGCCGAACCGGCGGCCGCGCTCGATCAACTAGTGACGCAGCAGTTCGGGGCTGAAGGACCGCAGCGCGAGGCGTTCCTCGAGCAGTTGGCCGCGCTGTCGGCGGGGGTGGAGAATAATCGCCAGCTTGCGCAACTCGCCCTCGCCAAAACGCTCGGGCCGGGACGGGCGAGCGAGGTGCTGCTCGACGCGCTGAGCCGCACGTTTCTCGAACTGGAACGGGCGGTCGTCGCCACCCATCCCGGCTTGGCCGAGCAGCTTGCGCTGCGGGCTGATCCGCTGCGGAGCCAGTTCGAGGCGCGCGGGCCGGGGCTGTTACATGTTGTCGGCCGGATCACGGAGCCGGAATTGATGGTCGAGCAGGCGACGGTCGTGCTGGTGCATCCGGTGCTCGGCGGCGGCGGTCGGGCGCATCTGCCGTACAACACCGTCCGCATCGAGGCCGTGCTTGCCAATCCGCATGACGGACTGCCCGAAGCTGTGCGGCTTGGCTGGTTGCTCGCGCAACTGCATCAGGACGTGCCGCGCTACAGCGAACACCTGCCGCCGGCGGACTTGCCGCGCCTGGCGGCGCTGGCGCTCGTTCCGCCAACATTGCAAGCGGCCGAAGAAGTGGAACTGGTCCACGACTACCGCGAGCGGGTCGTCGAGGCGCTCGCGGCCTGGCAGATTCCGGGCGGCGCGGAGCCGGGCCTGGCCCCGCCGCTCCTGCAATGGTGGCAAACCTACTGCGATAGTCAGCCGCGCTGGCCGGTGGCGCTCGGGGCGCTAGCGCGACTTTTGCAGCAGTCGTAAGGCGGCTGCCCTTGAAGCCGTTTTCCCAGGGCTTGCGCCCTGGGCTGTCGAGTTCGGCCCCGTTGGGGCCATGAGAAGGGCCGTTGGGGCCGGGAGATAGGCCAGCTTGCCCCAAGTCTCTAGAGCGGGGAGGGACGCGATAGGGAAAGGAAAACGGATCAAAACCATCAGCCCAATCTCTCTTGACGCATCACGGCCCGCACAAGACCATACGCCGCCGAGAGGCTGGAGATAGCTGTCAGCGGTCAGTCATCAGCGGTCAGCAAAAACGAGGTTTTACGTCGCCGCCTGTTTTTCCACATGGGATCTCCGCCCTCCGCCCTCCGCCCTCCGCCTTCAACCCAAGGCTCTTTCCGATGCGCTCGCTCGTCCTCTCTCTCGCGCTGCTTTCGCTGTTTGCCGCCGCTCCGTGCGTCGCGGCGGAGACGTATCGTTTTACGTATCGCCCTGGTGTGGTCGGCGAGCAGTCGCAACAACTGGTGACGCTCAACCTGAACCTATCGGTGGCGATCAAGAAGGACGGCGCGCTGGTCGAAAACTCGCAGCGGCAGCTTACCCGCAAGCAGCAGCGGACGACGCACGTGCTCGAAGTGAACGAGCACGGGCCGTCGAAAATGAAGGTCACGTATCAACTTGCCGAGAAGGGGCTGGGCGTCGATCACAAGCCCGTCGCGGCTTCAGCGCAGGAGGTTTCCGGCAAAACGTATCTCGCCGCGCGGGTCGGCAAAGAGCTGGTCGTCACCGACGAGCGCGGCGGCGAGGTATCCAGCGCCGAACGCGAGATCGTCGCGCACGACCTGGCGACGCTGGGGCTGCCCAACCCGATCGGAGCGTTCTTCAATGGCAAGACCTTCCGCGTCGGGCAGCGGATCGAGCTGCCCACGGAGTTAGCCAAAGAGCTGCTCGGCTTCACCGACGCGGTGGGTGAGGTGAAGCGGTTTGAAATGACGTTCGCCGAAGTGAAGCAGATCCAAGGTTCCACCTGCGCCGTCTTCAAGACCGCGTTTGAAGCCACTTCGCAGCAAGCCGGCTCGATGAGTATGCACATTCGCGGGCAACTGCTGCTCGATACCGACTCGTGCATGGCGGCGATCGTCCAACTCTCCGGCCCGGTCACGATGAGCGAAACACGCGGCAGCGGCGAAGGCCAGTACCGGCTCAACACGACCGGCACCCTCTCGCTCTCGGCGCAAGCACTTCGCGCCACGCGCCGCTAGTGCTAAGCGATCAGCTGTCAGCGCTCAGCTTTCAGCATATAGCTTCCAGCCATCAGCTATTAGCCGTCAGCAAAGCGCGTCCTGCCCGCGCAGGCGGAAATGGCAGTGCGCTCGAAACGCTGGCCGCTGACAGCTAATAGCTAATAGCGACGGCTCGATTCCCGCCTGCGCGGGAAGGACGTGCGGCGCGGCAGCTTCGCCTAAGCGCTGGTGCGAGCATGCTGGAGCACCTGGCGATAAACGCGCGCCACGCCGGCGGCCATCGCGCGGTCGGAAAAGTGCGTGGCGTGGCGCTGCAAGGCGCTGGCGCGGAGCGCTGCCCAATCGAGTTGGCCGCCCGCGAGCCGAGCGATTCCCACCGCCAGCGCCGCGGCATCGCCGGGTTTGACGAGCACGCCGTCTTGGCCGTCGCGAATCGCTTCGGGCACGCCTTCGACCCGTGTAGCGACGACGGGCACGCCGGCGGCCATCGCTTCGAGCACGACCATCGGCAGCCCTTCGCCAAACAGGCTCGGCAGCACCATCACGTCGAGCTTGCGCAATTGCTCCGGCACGTCGCGGACAAAGCCAATCCAGTCGATTTGCTCGCTCACGCCAAGCTGCTCGGCCAGGGCGTGGATTCGCGTTTCATAGTCGGGCGTCTCAAACCCGCCGATCGCCCGCAGCCGGACGGGAGTTTGCGCGGCCTTGAGTCGCGCCAGCGCTTCGAGCAACACTTCCAGACCTTTGCGCGGCCGGAAGAGGGCGACGACGCCGAGCGTCAGTTGTCCTTGCGGGCGAGGGCGAGCGGGCGGATTCGCCTCGGGGACGCCGTTGGGAACGACCGTGATCGGCACGCGGCGGCGGACGAGGCGGCGCATGGACTCGCCCAGGCTGTGCGAAACGGCGACCAACTGCGCGGCGCTGGCGATGGCGAGCCGTTCGGCCACGGCGTTGGCACGATTTTGCAGCCGCCGCGTCGAGTCGCGGGCCGTGGGACTGTGGACATGGTAGACGAACGGCACGCCCGTGAGCCGCGCGACGATGCTGCCAAAGAGCGCCGTGCGCGGCGTGTGGGCGTGGAGGAGCACATAGTTTTCGCGCCGCACGAGTTGGGCGAGCCGAGTGACGATCGTGAGATCAAACTTGCTCCGCATCGGCACTTCCCAAAGCGGCGCCGCTTGCGACTGCCGCAGCGCTGGAAACCGACCCGGCTTGAGACAGGCAAAGCCCACCTCGAAGCCCTCGGCCGGCAGGCGCAGCGCGAGCAGGTCTTGCACGCGCTCCGCCCCGGAATAGTGCTCGCCATTGATTAGATGCAGCACCCGTACCGCCGGGTTGCGCTGCTCGGCGGACGGCGGGGGAGTAAGCGGGACCACCGGCGCGGCGGCGGGCGAGAAGTCGGTGGAAAGCAAGTCGGCCATCGAGAAGATTCCGGCAAGAGTTTTTACGAGCGCGATTGCCTTGCAAATCGCGGGGCCAGACGCGGCACGATCGGGCAGTCGCGCGTCTAAGCAACTCTAGCTCAAGCCGTTACGCCCGCTCGGCGAAGGGCCGCGCGGCGGGCGAAAATGATGCCGAAAAGCAACACGCCTGTTGCCGTTGGGCAGCGCCGGCTCTTTTTGGAAGAGAGCTGTCTCGCGTAGCTTTCGTCTCCCTGTGGCGTCCTTCCCGCCCTAGAGACCCTGGGCAAGCGCGGCCTTCTCACGGCCCCGTTGGGGCCGAACTCGCAAGCCCAGGGCGCAGCCCTGGGTAGATGGCAGCGCAAATAATAGAAGTCGTGAGAGCGCTGGAATTGGGGAAGGCCCTACGGGCTGCCTTTGAGGGTTTAGTCGTGGTGGCGGCCGCTTGGGCCTTGCTGGGCGCTATTGGTTCTTCCATTCCTGTTTGTCGCGTCACGGCTTCCCAGGGCTGCGCCTTGGGCTGTCGAGTATCGCCCCGTTGGGGCGAGTCGTGCAGCCACTGGCCGAGATGCGCTCGGTAGGTGAGGGACTTAAACGTTCACTCGGCGGTTGGGCCGAGGACGCCGATGAAGTGGACCAATACCTCAAGTGGAATCGGCAGCAACGCAACTCAGGCCGTGTCGAGCAGCTTCAGGCTCGGCGCGATTTCGGCCATTTGGGCTTCCATGAAGCGTTGGACCCGCGCCGTCGTTTTGAGCTGCATCACGCGGTTGAGGATATAATCCGCCCGCTCGCGCGTCAGATGGCTGGTGAGGGCTTTGATCGTGGGGATGAAGGCGGGGCTCATGCTGAAGCTGCGCAGCCCCATCGCGTAGAGCAACACGAAGCCGCGCGGCGCGCCGGCCATTTCGCCGCAGAGTGTGACCGGTTTGCTGACGAAGTTGCACGAGCCGATCACGTTTGCCAACACGCGCAGCACCGGAGGGCTAAGCGGCTGGCAGAGATGGCTTACCTTCGGATTGTCGCGGTCGGCCGCCATCAGGTACTGCACCAGATCGTTCGAGCCGATCGAGACGAAATCGACGACATCGAGCAGCGAGTCGATCGAGATGGCCGCCGCCGGGACTTCGAGCATCAGCCCGATCGGCACTTGAGCCGCCGCCGTTTCGGCACCCTTGAGCTTGCGCTTGATGCGCTGCACCATCGCCCGCACGCGGCGCACTTCTTCGAGCGTGGTAATCATCGGAAAGAGGATGCGGACGTTTTGCGGATGGGGGCAGGTCGCCGCCGCGCGGAGGATCGCCCGCACCTGGCGCGCGAAGAACTCCGGGTGCTCGAACGACAGGCGGATCGACCGCCAGCCCATGAACGGATTCGCTTCGCGGCGGTTTCCGAAGTATGGCACCGTCTTGTCGCCGCCGAGGTCGAGCGTGCGGATCGTCACGCGGTTGTCGGGCGTGGCGTGGAGGATGTCGCGGTAGGCCTCGAACTGTTCCTGCTCATCCGGCACGTCGGGATGCGTCAGAAACAGGTACTCCGTGCGATACAGGCCGACTCCGGACGCCCCCATCGCCACCGCCGCGCGCACGTCCGACAGACTGTTGATGTTCGCCAGCAGCTGAATTGGATCGCCGTCGGCAGTAATCGCCGGCTGGTCGCGGTTCTCGGCCAACTGGTCTTTCAGATGGAAGAACTCGCGCTGGAGCTTGCGGTAGGCGCTCTCGGTCTCGGGATCGGGATTGACGAGCACGACGCCTTCGCGGCCATCGACGACGACGGTATCGCCGTTTTTCACCTGCCGCAGGATGCCGCTCACGCCCGAGACGGCCGGCAAGCCGCGACTGCGGGCGAGGATCGCCGCGTGGCTCGTTTGGCCGCCCGACTGCGTGACGATGCCGCAGATTTCGCGGTCGCCGAGCACGACCACCTGCGAGGGGAGTAGCTCGTCGGCAAAGACGATCAGCGGGCCGGGCAGGTCGGGCGAGTCGGGCTGGAGCACGTCGCTCAAATGGGCGCTGAGCCGGATTACCACGTCGCGGACATCGGCCAGCCGCTCTTTGATGTAGTCGTCCTTCGTCCGCGCAAAGAGCGAGGTGTACTCGTTGAGCAACTGATGCACGGCCGCCGGGGCCGTGATGCAGTCGTCGGCGATCCAGGCGCGGATTTTGGCGGTGAAGGCCGGATCGTGCAGGATCGTCTCGTGGACGGCAAAAATCGCCGCCTCGCGCTCCCCCACCTGCTGCGAGACCTTCCGCTGCAGCGCGCGCAGATCGGCCACCGTCGCCTCGCGGGCGCGGTCGAAGCGCGCTAGCTCGGCCCGCACCTGGGCTTCTTCCAGCCGGCGCGTGTCGGGGTTGACGTAGATTTCGTGGATACAATAAGCCGTACCCACGGAGACGCCTGGCGATACTCCGATTCCTTTCCGCATATCCGGCATCGTAGAGGGCACACGGCCAGAGTTCAAATGCTAGGCTCGCCTTCCCGTCCTTCCCGCGCAGGCGGGAATCTAGAGAGGGCGTGTGGGACGGGGGGGCGCGAGGGGGCGAGGGGCGAGGGATAAGGGACCAGGGACCAGGGACGAGGGACGAGGGGACCAGGGATGAGGGGATGAGGGACGAGGGGACGAGGGGGCTGGGCTGCCGCCTGCGCGGGAAGGAGATGTTTTGCTGTCGGCTGACGGCTGATAACTGACCGCCGGCAGCTAAACACCGTCCCTAATCCCGCCCGCCGGGGGAAGTTGAAGTTGTGGCAAGTTTTAGCCCCCGATATACTGTGTGATTCTGTGAAATTGCCCAGAAAGCCAATTCCTCAAAGTCTCGCAATCTGCTCGCGATGCGCTATTCGCTGATCGACCGCATTACCGAACTCGTCCCGGGTCAGCAGATTCGGGCGATCAAGAACGTCTCGCTCACCGAGGAGTACCTGCAGGACCACTTTCCGAAGTTTCCGGTCCTGCCGGGCGTGTTCATGCTCGAAGCGCTGACCCAGGCGAGCGCCTGGCTGGTGCGGGCGACGGACGACTTTACCCACTCCATGGTCATGCTCAAAGAGGCGCGGAACATCAAGTACGCCAACTTTCTCGCCCCCGGCGAAACCTTGAGCATCCGGGCCGAGATCCTGAAGCACGACCCCCGCGAGACAAAGCTGAAGGTCGAGGGCATGGTCGGCGACCAAAGCAAAGTGAGCGGGCGGCTGGTCTTGGAGCACTACGACTTGGCCGAAGAAAACCCGGCCCGGCAGGAGATCGACCGCTATGTGAAGCAACAGATGCGAAAGCTGTTTGGAGTGCTCTATCGTCAATAGGCTGTAACGTCTAAGTTCTTTTCCTGCTTCTTCGCGGGCTGGGCGATTCCGCTCCGGTTTGCGAGAGCCGCCGGAGGCCGCCGGCCACGGCTGTTAATGGTGTTTCACTGACGGTTTTGGAGATTCAGCCCATGCCCACGCATGAAGAAGTCTTTGAGAAGGTTCAAGCCGCGCTGGTCGATGCTCTGGGCGTCGATGAAGAGGAAGTTACCCCCGACGCCACGCTGGTGGGCGATTTGGGTGCCGAGTCGATCGACTTTCTCGACATCGTGTTTCGCCTGGAAAAGGCGTTCGACATCAAGATTCCGCGCGACGAACTATTCCCCGAAGACATTCTGACCAACGCCGAGTACGTGCAAGACGGCAAGGTCACGCCCGAAGGGCTGGCGAAGCTGAAAGAGCGGATGCCGTTTGCCGATCTAAGCAAGTTCGAGGAAAGCCTGGCCGTGCAGGACTTCGGCAACATGCTCACCGTGCAGGACATGTGCCGCTACGTCGAGACCAAAGTGCAGTAGTCGCGCCGAGAAACGGGTCTGCCATGCGTTGGTTTTGGGTCGATCGCTACACCGAATTCGTCAGCGGCCAGCGGGCAACCGCCATCAAGAACGTGGCGCTGGCCGAGGAGCAACTCCACGACCACTTCCCCGGCTGGCCGACTATGCCGGGCGCGCTGATCGTCGAGGGCATGGCGCAGACGGGCGGGCTGCTCGTGAACGAGCACAGCGACTTTCAGCAGCGCGTCGTGCTGGCCAAGCTGTCGAAGGTGATTTTTCACTTTACGGCCCTGCCGGGCGACACGCTGATCTACCGGGCGCAGATCGAGCAGATCAAGAAAGACGGGGCGATGGTCACGACCACCAGCCACGTCGGCGACCGGCTGCAGGCGGAGGCGGAGGTCTTTTTCGCCCATCTGGACGATCACAGCGACGGCCGCGATCTCTTCGAGCCGCATGAGTTGCTGCATTGGCTAACGCTGCTCAAGGTGTTTGAAGTCGGCGTAAAGCCCGACGGCACGCCAATTCGCGTTCCCGAGTCGCTTGCCCAAGCTGCCAGACTCGCCCGATAATGCCGTTTTCCGAACCGGCGAGCGTTGCTCGGTTGCTCGCCGGCTGTGGTTACCAAAATTTCTGTCTTCGAAAAGTTGGCTGAAGCTATGAAACGCCGCGTCGTGATTACCGGAATTGGCTGCATTACGCCGCTGGGCCTGGAGCCTGGCGAGCTTTGGGAGCGGCTTCAGCGCGGCGAGTCGGGTGTCGGGCGGACGACCATTTTCGACGCCACCAACTTCCCCACCCAAATCGCCGCCGAAGTCACCAACTGGGACATCACCGACATCGGCGAAGACGCCGACGTATGGCGGCTGCGCGGCCGGCACAGCCGTTTCGCCGCCGGCGCGGCGCAGCAGGCCGTCAGCGATTCGGGCATCCTCGATGCGGTCGATGCCACCCGCTTCGGTGTCTACCTGGGTGCCGGTGAAGGGCAGCAGGACTTCGACGGCTTTACACGCATGATGACCGCCGCGCTGCAAGGTGGCGAGTTTGACGTGGCGACGTTTACCCGGCTCGGGCTGGAAACGCTTGAACCGATGGCCGAACTGGAACAAGAGCCGAACATGCCGGCCGGGCATCTGGCAAGCATGTTCAACGCCCAGGGGCCGAACTTCAACTGCCTCACTGCCTGTGCCGCCAGCAGTCAGGCGATCGGCGAAGCGGTCGAACTAATCCGCCGGGGCGATGCCGACGCGATGCTTTCGGGCGGAACGCATAGCATGATCCACCCCTTCGGCGTGACCGGCTTCAATCTGCTCACCGCGCTGAGCACGCGCAACGACGAGCCGCAGCGGGCGTCGCGCCCCTTCGACCGTCACCGCGATGGCTTCGTGCTCGGCGAAGGGGCGGCGATGGTCATTTTGGAAGAGCGCGAACACGCGCTGAAGCGGGGCGCCAAGATCTACGGCGAGATTCTCGGCTACGGCTCCACCGCCGATGCCTTCCGCATCACCGACACGCATCCCGAAGGCCGGGGCGCGACGACCTGTATCCAGCTTGCGCTGCAAGATGCCGGCGTTACGCCCGAGCAGATCGGCTACATCAACGCCCACGGCACGAGCACCAGCGTCAACGACAAAGTTGAAACGCTGGCGATTAAGAAGGCGCTCGGCGAGCAGGCCTACAAAATTCCGGTGTCGAGCACCAAGAGCATGATGGGCCACCTGATTGCCGCCGCCGGTGCGACGGAGTTGATCGTTTGCCTGATGAGCATCCGCGACAACGTGGTGCCGCCGACGATCAACTACGAGACGCCCGACCCGGACTGTGACCTCGACTACGTGCCCAACGCGGCCCGCGAGGCGAAAGTCGATGTGGCGCTGAGCAACAGTTTTGGCTTCGGCGGCCAGAACGTGACGCTGATCGTCGGCCGCCACAAGTAAAAGCGCAAGGGTGGCGGGGGCGCACCGCCGAAGGCGGAAGCCCCCGAGGGTGGATGGGGGGTGACGAGTGAGGCAGGGCGCACTGCGCTAGCGGAAATCCCCGGTCCCACCCGTCATTCCCGCGAAGGCGGGAATCCAGACGGTGGACCGACGCCTGCGCGGGAATAAGGTGCTTGCGCGCTATCCGCCGTTCCGCTCGACCCAAAGAGCCAGTCGCCCGCAATGGCGATCCTTCGCCGGGCGACTGGCGCGTAGCGCCGAATCCGTTCGCGCGCTGCTTACGGTCGATCAGTAGCCGATGCTGGGCGGGTTCGGGTTCAAAAAGTCCCGAGGTCCGCGCGTCGTGTAGTAGGGATAAGCGACTTGCGCGGCGGGCGGTCCCCCCTGCACGGCCACCGGCGCTCCGCCGCCACCACCGCCGAAGCCATTTCCGAGCCGCGCGCCGCTGAACACGCTACAGGCGCCTCCGCCCGCGCCGCAGGCCGGGGTGTGGCAGTTCGCCGTGCGGCAGCGCCACTTATCGAGCAGATGGCAACCGCTGCTGCCCGAGAGCATGACCACGGCGGCCAGTGCCAAAGCGATCCGTTTCATACGTGGGTCCTCGTCGCGCGATGGGGTGCCGGCGGGGCCAAAATTTGCGGGCGGCCCGGCGCGGTGGAAATGGCATCACCAGCGGGAGGAGCCGACGCAGCACGGGCAGCTAACGCCCATGGCGGGCGGACTGCGGTCCCCGAACGCGCTCGCGCGCCGGCCGCTGCCCGACTTCCCCCCTCTGAGCAACTTATCGGCAGCACAATCGGTACAATGCAATAAATCGGCAGAATTCGCACCCGCCGCAAGATTGAGGACGAGGGAGGCTGCGGGCTTCGGGCTACAGGCCGCAAGTAAAAGCGGCGCGTATCCGACCATCGTTTTTGGCCCGTAGCCTGTAGTTTCCAGCCTGTAGCGTCCCTCCGCCTTCTAGACCTCCTCCCCGAAATCCGCTACCGTCCGCGACGGGCGACGCATACGAGAACCAAAATGCCCGACGATCTTCCGCAAGACGAGCCGCGAAGGCCGCAGTTTGGGCTGCGGGCGCTCTTATTGCTGATGCTGATCGCTTCGGTGCTGGCCGCGATTCTCGGCGGACTGTTGCAAGGGGGGGCGCGGCGGCAGATCTTTATCCTGCTAGGCATCGCCGCCCCGGTCGGGCTGATGATTTTGCTTGGGCTATTCGACGCGTTGCGGCAGCTTTGGAACCGGCGGCGGCAAGATCAGTAGCCCGCCGCAAGCAGCCGACCTTGGTCAAACTCCCCCCATCTGCTACAAGAGGGGCCGGCCGCGCCGCATCGGCGATCTTCTGCTCGATAGATGAATTGGGGGTGCCCCAGGACGAGGGCGCCGGCACTCAAGGATGAACAGCTTCTCCCGAGCCATTCGACTCGCGCTCGCCTACCGCCTGACGCTCGCCACCTCGATCGTCAGCGCGATCGCCGTTGCGCTGCTGTGGGGGGGCAACATCTCGGTCATCTACCCCTTCGTCGAGGTCGTTTTCAACGGCCAATCCATGCCCGACTGGGTCGATGAGCAAGTCGTGATCGGCGCGCAAACCGTTCGCGGCTACGAACACGATGTCGCGCGGCTCCAGTCGCAGCTTGCCGCCGCTTCGGACGAAAGGCGACCGCAGCTCCAGCGGCAGCTTGACTCGACGCGGATGCGGCTGCAGTCGGAAGAAATGGCCCTGGCCCGCAATCGCTTTTTGCAGCCCTACATTCACGACTATCTGCCGACCGACCCGTTCCAGACCTTGCTCGTCATCATCGGCGTGCTGCTGGTTGGCACGATCATCAAGGACTTCTTTCTCATCATCAGCGGCGTTGCCGTGGCGCGTCTGGCGCAGCTGGCGACGCTCGATCTGCGGATCGAGTTCTACCGCCGCACGTTGCACCTCGACCTGAGCAGTTTCGGCGAGCACGCACGCGGCGACCTGATGAACCGCTTTACGAGCGACATGAACGCGCTTGCGGCGGGCATCGAAACCCTCTTCGGCCGCGCGGTGCGCGAGCCGCTCAAAATGGTCGCCTGCCTGGTCGGGGCGGCACTGGTGAGTTGGCGGCTGCTGTTGCTCTCGCTCGTCGTCGTGCCGCTGGCCGGCTATCTCGTGCGGCGGCTATCGAAATCGCTCAAGCGGGCCAACCGCCGCGCGATGGAGGAAATGTCGCAAATCTACAACACGCTCTCGGAAACCTTTTCCGGCATCAAGGTCGTGAAAGCCTTCACGATGGAGCGCTACGAGCTGCGCCGCTTTCGGCAGACGGCCAAGATGTACTTCAATCGGGCCATGAAAATCGCCCGCTACAACTCGCTCAGCAGCCCGCTCACCGAGTTGATGGGCATCGTCATTATCTCGATGGCGATCCTCGCCGGCGGCTATCTGGCGCTGAACCAGGAGACGCATCTGCTCGGCATCAAGATGAGCGACCGGCCGCTCACGCTCGGCACGCTGCTGTTGTTCTACGGCCTGCTCGCGGGCGTGAGCGATCCGGCGCGTAAGCTGTCGGATGTGTTCAACCGGCTGCAACAAGCCTCGGCGGCGAGCGATCGGATTTACGAACTGCTCGATCGCCAGTCGCGCATCGTCGAGCGGAGCGAGCCGCTGCCGCTGCCGCGCCACCGGCGGGAAATTTGCTTTGAAAACGTCGCGTTTGCCTATCGCCCCGGCCAGCCGGTGCTGCGGAATATCAACCTCCGCATCCCCTTCGGCCAGACCGTGGCGATTGTCGGTGGCAATGGGTGTGGCAAGAGCACGCTCACGAACTTGGTGCCGCGTTTCTTCGATCCCGTCGAGGGGCGGGTGACGCTCGATGGCGTCGATCTGCGCGACGTGCCGCTGCGCAGCCTGCGGCAGCAGATCGGGCTGGTGACGCAAGAGACGCTGCTGTTCGACGACACGGTTTACAACAATATCCGCTACGGCGCGCCGCGTGCCCGCCGCGATGCGGTAATCAAAGCGGCGGAGCAAGCCCACGCCCATCGCTTTATCGAAGACAAGCTGGGCGAAGGCTACGAAACGATCGTCGGCCCCGGCGGCAATCGGCTCTCGGGCGGACAGCGGCAGCGGATCGCGCTGGCGCGGGCCATCTTGCGCGACCCGCCGATTTTGATTCTCGATGAGGCGACCAGCCAGATCGACCTGGAGAGCGAGCAGCTTATCCATCAGGTGCTTGAAGAATTTACCCGCGAGCGGACGACGATCATCGTCACGCATCGCCTCTCGACGCTCGCGCTCGCCGACCGCATCGTGGTCATGGACGCCGGCGGCATTCTCGATCAGGGAACGCACCTCGAACTGCTCGACCGCTGCGAATTTTACCGCCGGCTGTACCAGATCGACCTGCGGCAAAGCGCGTAACAGGCCGAGGCACCCGCGAGACTTTTCGCATTTTCCCCCGAGGCCGCCAGGCCGGTCGGCCCTCTCGTGAGACAAAGCCTGCTCTCGGTCCTTCCCTCCTGCGCGGGAAGGTCGTGCTTTGCTGACCGCTGATGGCTGACCGCTAGCCTTGCGAGCGCTTCGGAATCGTAAACGAGTAGAGCACGACTACCACGCCACCGGACATCAGGCTCCACGGAGCCCAGTCGGGCGGGGTAATCTCACGCTGCACGGGCGGAGCTCCCTCGACTTCGGCCGGCTGGGGCTTGAGCACCGCTTTGTCGATGGCCAGACTCTCTAGCCCGATAATGCAGCTAGAAATTCCCAAAGCTAAAAACAGGGCACGCCACACGGGTCGCCTCCGAGACGGGAGCAGGATTTTTCCTCGCACGGCGGTAGAGCTTGCCGCACCGCGCTACTTTTATCGTCCGCCGCGCGCCCCGCGCTGCACCCAAGCCGTCAATCCTTGCGCAAACGCGCAGCTACGCCGCGCGGTAGCGCCGGTTATGGCGGACATGCAGCTTGTCTCCCCGGTGCGCCACGCTACGCCGTTAAGCTTTTGATTTCCTTTGCCCGCTGGATTTGTTCTGGGGGTG
The DNA here is from genome assembly GCA_964481585.1 of uncultured Pirellulales bacterium. Classification (GTDB taxonomy): domain Bacteria; phylum Planctomycetota; class Planctomycetia; order Pirellulales; family CAYZVT01; genus CAYZVT01. The sequence continues at coordinate 2,648 of CAYZVT010000017.1, read as the reverse complement.
CTTGGAGGATCACCGGCAAGGCGGTTTCTTGCGGGGGTAGTCGCGACTGGCTTTCTCGGCTCGGGGATACGAGTCGACGAGCGCGGCGGCCAGGGGCCGGGCGAGGTTCTGGCCGGCCTGAAGCTGCACGCCCTGGGCGTACAGGCAAGCCGCCCACAACGCCGCGAGCGACCGATCCGGCGTCCGCCCCTCACGAGCGAACGTTTGGGCAGATCGGGAAGCATGGCGAGCAGATGGTCCCGTTCGCTGCAATCGCCGGGGCCGTGCGTCCAGCTCCAAGGAAGCCCCGAGCCGACGTGCCACAGCGTCGTCAGCCAAGATTTGCGGCCCGGCGGCCTTCTGGCGGGCCACGCGGCGGCGATCCCCGACCCGCCCGCCAAAGATCCTCGCTCTTGATGCGGCATTCTGAACTCCCTTCAGGGGCATGGGAGAATCTTCCACACCGCCTGTAAGGCGACTATGCCAACCGCATCAAGACCATTTATGCCTATTGCGAAGGTTAACGGCGTAGGGTGGCACCGCTGCGCTTTCCGCCCTCCGCTTTCCGCCTTCTTGCGCTTCGGGGGCTTCCGCAGTCGCGGTGCGCCCCCGCCACCCTCTCCGCTATCGCTTCGTGCTCGGCACGTCGAGCGAGGTCAGATGCGGATCGCGCGGCGGAGTCTGCTGCTTGCTAAGCTGCTCCAAAAAGAGCGGCGAAGCGTGGTTCAGCACGATGATTTCGCTCTTGGCATTGGGGTTGTTGCGCGGGCGGATGATGCAGATGACTTCTGCGTCCCCGGCGCGCTCGGCCAGTTCGGCCAACGCGGCGCGCTCGCCGGTGCTCAGCTGCGCCGCAGTGGCAGGCCCAGCGCCTGCATGGCCGCTCGTGGGAGCTAGCGCCGCCTGCGGCATCTGGCGGGGCATCGCCGGCGGATCGACCGACACCAGCGGGGCGGCCGACGGGGCTTGAGCCTGCGCGGTAGGAGTCGTTGCGTAAATGCTGCCCAATCCGAGGCGGTCCAGCTCCGCATGGATCGAAGCCAGTCCGGCGTAGACGCCTTCGTTTGCGGCCGGGTCGGCGGCAAAGCAAACGCCAATCAGTTGCCCCTGCTCGTTAAAGAGTCCGCCGCCGGAGCGGCCTTCGACCGGCATGCCGGCGACTTCGATGTTCGGTGGGCCGAGATACTTGTCGATGCTCGTCACATGGCTGCGACGGACCGAAGCGGCGTCGCCATTGTTGCAGCCGACGTTCAGCACGCGGTCGCCCGACTGAACCTGATGCTCGCCAGGCGCGATCCGCGCCACCTCAACCGGCCCGCCCGGCCGAAAACTCACCAGGCCCAGATCGCGTTTCAAATCAAAGCTAATCACCACGCCCTCGACCTGCCGTGGGCCGTGACCGCCTTCCAGGTCGATGAGCACTTTTCCTTTGCCTTGCGAGTCGCGGAAGATGTGTCCGCAGGTGAGCACCAGTGCCTCGTCTCCCTGGGCGTCAACAATCGTGCCCGTGCCGTACGAATGGCCGTCCGGGTCTTCCACCTTAAGCCGCACCGCGGCGCGGATGAGTTTTTGTTCCAAATTCCCCGTCCCCTGCGCGGGCGAGACGGCGACGGCACGCGTCGCGGGGGCTGCACCGGCTCGGGGCGCGGTGCCATGCTGGCTAGCAAGCGCGATGGGCACCGAACCATCATCGGGCGACTGCGCCAGCGCGCGCGGCTGCGCCGCTTGCTGGGACTGGGCCTGGCTGAACATCTGAATCAGCCGGCCTTGGCTCGTCGCCCCCAACTCGCGGTCGATCTCCTTGCCGCCGGCGAGCATTACGAAGCAAGGAATGCTCGTCACGCGATACTGCGCGGCTAGCCCGCGATTGCGGTCGATGTTGACCACCCGCACCGGATAGCCGGCCGACTGGAGTTGCTGGACGACCGGCTTCATGCTCTGACAGGGGCCGCACCAGTCGGCGGTGAAGTTGAGCAGCACCGTCTCGCCACCGGAAACCTGTCCCATCCCGGCCAGCGCGATCAGCATGGCGTACGATTGCAAGGCGACCATCAGTTCCCTCCTTGGAACGTAGGACGTACGCTGCCTTCGGAGACAGCGCGACGTCAGTTGCGGGACGCGCTGGGGGCGAAGAGAAAACAGCCCTCGCGGCAACCGGCAAGCGGCCGGTTGCTCTAGGCGGGCGACTTCCTTGTCACCTCCACGCTTTCCGTTCGCCTTCGGCATCGGCCCCGGCGGCATCCTGCCGACGCACTTAGACCTAGCTGCCTCGAAGTGGAAAAGCGAACGAACTTTCCTTTAAGTTTGGGTCAAGAGGATGCCCTAATGTGGTCGAGATTGGTAAATTCTACAAGAGCAGCAAATTTTACCAAAGCCGGCGTATCCAGGCATCGGTCTCAATCCCTGCCAGGACAAGAGGTTGCGAGTGCTAGCAGGCAGCGGCAGGGGCTGAGTCTCGATCCGAGATTTTTTAATAAGCAGCTACCGTGCCAGAGATGAAAAACGGATCGGTGAGCCGGGAAAAGGGACGCAGAGAGTGGGCATGAAACAGACGGCGCGACAGATCCTCGTCACGGCGGCCCTGCCGTATGCCAATGGGCATATCCACTTGGGCCATCTGGTCGAGTACATCCAGACCGATATCTGGGTGCGCTTCCAGCGCATGCAAG
>CAYZVT010000016.1:19569-24317 GCA_964481585.1 uncultured Pirellulales bacterium | reverse complement strand
AGCAGGGCCACGATGCCCTCGGCGCTGCAAGGCGTGGTGAACCAGTGGCTGCGCGATCCGGTCGAAGTGAAGGTCGCTCCCGTGGCGACCACGGCGGCTAAGATCAATCAGTCGGTAATGTTCGTCGATCAAAAACAGAAGCTCTACGTGCTGACCCACTGGCTCCAGAGCACCGCTTGGACGCGGGCGCTGGTCTTTTCGCGCACCAAGCACGGAGCCGACAAGATTGCCAAACATCTCTCCAAGTGCGGTATCGCCGCTGAGGCGTTTCATAGCAACAAGAGTCAATCGGCGCGGCAGCGGACGCTACGGCGCTTCCAAGCTCCGAAACCGCTGGTGCTCGTGGCGACTGACATTGCCGCGCGGGGATTGGACATCGACCAGATCTCGCATGTGGTGAATTTCGATCTGCCGATGGACCCCGAGAGCTACGTCCACCGCATCGGCCGCACGGGCCGCGCCGGGGCCGAGGGGGTGGCGCTGTCGCTGTGCAGCGGCACGGAGCGGAAGATGCTCAGCGTCATTCAGCGGCTCACCCGGCAGCGTCTGCCCGTCACCCCGTCGCCGGCGGGTGTGGTGATGACGCCGCCGAGCGAAGAACCGTCGCCCAAGCCGGCCCCGCGTGCGGCACGTCCGCAAGGCGGTGGCGAACGGCCGCCGGGCAAAAAGCGGTTCGGCAAACCGGACTCCTTCGGCAAACGCTCGTTCGGCAAGCCCCGCCGTCGCAAAGCCACCAGCCAGCGCTAACGTCGGCACGCGCCGTCAGCCCTGCTGGCCGCGGCGTGCGGCAAGCTCGGCAAAGACCTGTTCGATATCGTCAAGTTCCGCCGGCTTGACCAGATGGCGATCGAAGCCCGCCTGAAGCGCGAGCTTGCGATCGTCGTCTTGTCCGTAGCCGGTCATGGCGACCAGCATCACGTCCTGCCAGGCGGGCTGCTGCCGGATGCGCTGCGCGACTTCATAGCCGCTCATGCCCGGCATCGAAATGTCGGAGAAGACCACCTCGGGCGCAAAGCGCGCGAGCATTTCCAGCGCTGCGGCGCCGCTGGAGGCGACTTCGACCTGGTGGCCCATCCCGCGCAAGAGCAGCGCGAAGATGCGGGCGATCGGCTCGCTATCTTCGATGACCAGAACGCGATAGGTCTCGGCAGCCGTCTCTTCCGGCGCGGCTTCGGATGGCCGTTGCGTTTCGGCGTGAGTCTCGTCCGCCAAGATCGGCAGCCGAATCTGAAAAGCGCTTCCCTGGCCGAGTCCGTCGCTGTGAGCTTCGATCCGGCCGCCGTGCAGCTCCACCAGCCCTTTGACCAGCGCAAGGCCCAGCCCCAGCCCGCCGCAGCTGCGGTCGAGGCTCGTATTGGCCTGCATGAACGGCTCGAACAGATGCTTGATCGTGGCGCGACTCATGCCAATGCCGCTATCGCGGATGCTAACAGTGGCCTGATTGGCTTCACAGTCGACGGCGACTTCCACGGCGACCTCGCCGCCGGGGTTGGTGAACTTGCAGGCATTGTGTAGCAGGTTGCTGAGCACCTGAGCGAGCCGCGTCGGGTCCGCCTGCAACCACACCGGCTTGTCCGGCAGCCGCAACAGGAGGGCGCACCGCGATTGCTCAATTGCCGAACGATGATCGGCTGCCGTCTTTTGCACGAGCGAGACGAGATCAATCCGTTCGAGCCGGAGCGTGATCTTGCCGCGGCTGATGCGGGTGAGGTCGAGCAGATCGTCGATCAGTCGCGCCATGTGGCGGGCTTGCCGCTGGACCAGATCGCAAACCTGTCCGCCCGCTTCCTCGGTGACGTGTTGCGCGAGCACATGCATTCCGTTGACCACCGCAGCAAGCGGGTTGCGTAGCTCGTGGCCCAGCAGCGCGAGAAACTCGCTCTTGCGGCGGTCGCTTTCGCGCAGCGTCTGCTCGACCTCGCGCTGGTCGGTAATGTCGGTGTTCGTCCCGAGCCAGCGCACGACCTGGCCCTCGGCATCGCGGATCGGCACGGCGCGGGACAGAAACCAGCGGTAGGTTCCGTCCTTGCTGCGCAAGGGGAAGGTATCTTCCCAGACCTGGCCGTTGCGGATGCAAGCGCTAAACTTCTGAACCACGCCCTCCAGGTGGTCGGGATGCTGGACGCGCGTCCAGCCCCAGCCCTCCATCTCTTCGAGCGTGGTCCCGGTGTAGTCGAACCAGCGCTGGTTGTACCAGAAGATCCAGCCGGTTCCGTCGGCCATCCAGGCGAACTGGGCGATGTTGTCCGCCAGCGAGCGGAAGCGCTCTTCGCTCTGCCGCAGCGCGTCTTCCAAGGCCCTGCGCTCGGTGACATCGGTGACGACCGCCACCCAGCCGTCGACATTTCTAGCCGCGTCGTAGGTCGGGGCATAGCGGGACCGCACCCAACGGCTTCCCGTCGTGCGGAAGGGAACCTCGATCTCAAACTCAACCGTTTCCCCCGCCAGCACGCGGCCGATGTACTGCTCCAGCGAAGCGGCCGCCCGTTCGCCCAATACCTCGGCCAGAGTTCGCCCCGCCACCTCGTTCGGCGTTAGGCCTAAGCGTTCGGCATAGCCTTGGTTGATCCATAAATACCGGCGATCGGCGCTGCAGTGGGCCACGTAGGCGGGCATCGAATCGGTCACCGTCTGCAAGCGCGCGCGTGCCGCCTCGACCGCGTCGGCGGCTCGTTTGCGCTCGCCGATGTCGGCCACGATCGAGACAATTCGTTCGGGCTTTCCCTCGGCATCGCGGAGCACTGACGACCAGAGCGCTACGTCGACGCGCTGGCCGTCCTTGCGCCAGCGCACCGTCTCTTGCCCCTTGAGCGGCTCGTCGCGCATCGAGCGGCGCAGATTGTCTTGAAACTCAGCCCGCTTCTCGGGCGGCACGGTCGGCGTGAGCCGACCCAGTACTTCTTCCCGGGTCCAGCCAAAGAGCCGAGTGGCTGCCGAGTTCCAAAGCTGGACCACCCCATTGCCATCCATCAGCGAGATCGCCAGCGGCGAGGCTTCCAGCACCGCCTCAAGCGAATAGCGGCTCTGCCGAACGGCTTCTTCCGCGCGCCGCCGCTCGGTCGTATCGGTCACGGCGCCGATCCATTCGGTGGTCGGCGAGCCGTTCTGCGGAATCGGCACGCAACGCGCACTGATGTGCCGCCACTCGCCGGTCCGCGACCGTAACCGGAATTCCGCCTCGTACCGGGTGCGGCTCTCAAGCGCCGCGCGCCAGGCGTCGAGCGTCCGCTGCCGATCCTCGGGATGCACCGCGTCGAGCCAGCCGTCTCCCTGCTGCTCCTCGGGGGATTGGCCAGAGACGGACTCCCACCACCGCAGTCCGCCGGGGTCTTCGCTCGTTCCCGATTCGGGACACCAGATCCAGATCGCGTCGGCCACCGACTCCACCAGCGCGCGATAGCGTTGATCGCTTAGCAGGAGCGTCTGCTCGGTCTTCCGCTCGCCGCTGATGTCGCGCACCATACCGCAGACGCCAGTCGCCGAGCCAGAGTTTACCACCCGGGCATGACTCTGCACCCAAACCGTCTCGCTCTCGCCCCGGAGCAGCCGATACTCGCAGCGGCACGTCCCCGTTTGCCGAAGCGTCTGCTGGAGCGACTGCTCCACGTTTTGCCGATCGTCGGGATGGACTCGCGCGAGAAAGTCGCGGCCGCGCTGCAGCGTCTGAGAGCCGCTCAAACCGAGTAGTCGCCCGAACTCGGCAGAGTGTTCCAAAGCGTCGGTCGCGGGGCTCCATAACCACGTCGCCAGCCCGCCGGCCTGGAGCGCCAGTTCGAGTTGCTGCCGCTGAAGCAACGGGTCCTCGGGCGCGAGCCTCCGCTCAACCTTGGCGAGCGAGTTCGAAGTCTCGGCGGCCCCGCTCATTTCCCTTTTTCCTTACATCGCGCCCCGTTCGCCGATCGCCAAGCCGGCGCGGAATCGGTGGCGGAGCCGGAACTTACGGTGGCAAGAGCGAGACCATGGACCCTTGGGCGAGCCCAAAGAAAAGCATCTTGCGACGTGCGGCCGCGCTGCAGCAGCACGCTGAGACGTATTATGGTCTTTTGCGGCCCGATTTCTAGCCATCGAGAAGCTAGATTGCGCTGCGGAGCGACATCACGCTCGGCAGGTTCGCCGCCAACTCCTTCACCACGCGCTGCCAGTTTTGAGGACTGCCGGGGGTGAGCCGGCCGAGGGTCCGTGGAGCGGCGGCCCCGGTGATAAGCGTGCTCGTCGCCGGCACCTGCAACAAATGCAGCAGTGCGAGCACCGCCGTGCAGGTCGCATCGAGCAATTCCGGCCGAACGCCAAGCGTCGTGACCGGCGTCAGCGGGAGTTGCGGCAGCCGGTCGGCGATCTCGCGGAGCAAGAGACCGTTTTTCTTCCCGCCTCCGGCGATGACCAACTCCCCCAACGGCGGAGTTTTGGGCACGCGGTCGAGAATCGCGCGGGCTACCAGCTCCGCGACAAGCGCGTTGGCGCTGCACAGCAGATCGCAGAGCGACCAGCCCGACTCGACCGCCAGGCGAATCGCCTCGTCGAAGAACCAATCGACCGGCACGCCCTGGGGAGCCCAGACGAGCGGCCCCACGGCCAGCTCGGGGGCGTGCAGCCAGTGGTCGATCAATTGCGGAATGTGCCGCCCCTGCACCGCATAGCGGCCGCCGTGGTCGATCGTGCTTTGCCCTTTGGTTAGCTCGCTCGTCAATTGATCGAGCAGCCGTGTTCCCGGCCCGACCTCGATCGCCGCCACGCGGCTCGCGCCACTC
>CAYZVT010000016.1:0-19559 GCA_964481585.1 uncultured Pirellulales bacterium | reverse complement strand
GGTGCCCGCGATGCACCGGGCTCGTTGCGAGATCCCGGCTCACCACCACGTAAGGCGCCGACCGGCCGCCGGTGCGCGGCTGTTCGCGCCGCGGCCATTCATTGTTGCGCCGCTCGCGCCAGTTTCCGCCGCCACGCGGCTCGCGCCACTCGCTTCGTAGGAGGCCGGCAAGTAGGTGATGCGTGTCGTGCGGCCGAGATCGACCAGCACGCGCGGCTTCTTCGCGTCGTGCAAGAGCATCCACTGCGGCAGGGCAAACAGCGGCCCACCCATGCCGCCTTGGGCCAGATCGCGCGCTTCAAAGGCATCGACGACCGATAGTCCGGTCATTTCGGCCAACTGCGCGGCATCGCAGATACTGCGGCGCGCCGGCGTCGTGCTGCCACAGCGCCGGCGCATGCACGCCCAGCGCGAGCGCCTCGGCCAGTTCACTGCTGGAAGCAATCTGGTGCGTCAGTTGCGCGGCGAACTGTGCCAGACCACTTCCCAAGCGCGGCAAGTCGCCCGCGCGGCCCTCGCCCCGCTCGACCGCTTCCCACAGTTGAGCCAGGTCGTTCGGCAGCGGCGCAAGCGCGCTGCTGAGCAGTTCCACCCGCGACTCCAAGCCCGGCCCGGTCGCCGCAATCCGCACCGCCGCCGCTTCCCCACCGCGCTGCCGCGGAATCGCCACTCCCAGCAACACCCGCCGCAGGCCCGAGTGCGGATACAGAAGGTGACGAGGAGAGGACATGGTGGGAAGGCGGAAGGCGGACAGGGACAAGCGATAAGGGACGAGGGGACGAGGGGACGGGGGTCAGTAGCAGCGGGCGGTTCGCCATTGCCGCCAGGCCGGCTTTCCGCTTTCCGCTTTCCGCTTTTCTTTCCGCCCTCCCCCCTCCGCCTTCACTAGGCGACCATCCGCACGGCGGAAACCTCGCCGGTAATTCCCGCGAGGAACTCCTCGAAGATCCGCAGATCGAGCGCCGAGGCCGAATCGGCTTCGGGATGGAACTGCGTGCCGAGCGCCACCCAGTCGGGCAGCGTGCTTTCGATCGCTTCGATCACGCCGTCGGGACAACGCGCCGTGACACGGAAGCCCGGCGCGACTTCGTCCACCGCCATGTGGTGCATGCTGTTGACGCGAATCTCGCCCTCGCCATAGACGCGCTCCATGAGCGAATCACGCTCGATGTCTAGCCCATGCCGGTGATTCGGATCGAGCGGGTCTTTGTGCGGCAGTGCTTCGGGCATGTCCTCGGGGATGTGCAGGAACAGATTGCCCCCTTGCTGCACGTTGAGCAATTGCATGCCGACGCCGATGCCGAAGACCGGCATCCGCCGCTCGGCGACCAGACGCATCAGCATCCGGTCGAACGACTCGCGGCGTTTGTCCAAGAGCCGCACGGTCGGGTGCAGCATAAAACCGTCGCGACGAGGGTCCAGGTCCGCTCCGCCGACGAGCACCACGCCGTCGAGCAGGTCGAGCACGCGACTCAGGTCCTCTTCGTTTGCCTGAGGGGGCAGAATGACCGGGTTCCCTCCCGCTTTGCAAATCGCGTCATAGTACCCGCTGGCAACATAGGTGAACGCCGGCGCGTCCTTCGTGGCGGCACGGAAATCAGCGTTCAGTCCAATCAACGGCTTGCGTTCCATCTCAACGCCCTCCTTGTCTGTTCTCGCTCGGCCATCACGACCGGCGAAAAGGGGCGAAGCATCGGTGAGGCACGATTGAGCGTGGGCACGCGGAACGGCAGCCAGACGCCGCACAGAAACAACTCCCCTTGGCAGGCGGGAGCCTGACCTCAGACAATCAGCAGCAGCGGGAGCGACGGCTGCGAGGTGCAGCAAGAAGAAGGGGTGTCGTCCCTGACACAGCGGACTGCGAAGATCGGTCTCTGCGGATCGTCAACACCCGTCCTGGGTGCTACGCCCGATTCGATATCCCTATCGTGGTGGCCTCACGTGCTCCTTGGGTTCACCGTTGGCAAACCCGAATTGAGGAATGCAAGTCAGGCGTGATCGTATCGGGCGTTTCCCTAACCGCAAGGGTCGCCCATCATTTTGGGCCGATAGCAAGAAAGCACCACAACATGGTGTGGTGACAGCAGCGTTTGCTAGCAAAAGCGCCGCCGCTTTACCTCTGCGCTAGCAGGCGGTATGTTGGCCTTTCCCCGTGCTCCTCAGCTCCTCTCGCCCTGCTCTGGACGGTTCCTTGATGCGTTACCAACACGTTTGCCTGGAAGCCTTTAGCTACACGCTGCCCGAGGAAGTGGTTACCTCCGAGCAGATCGAGCAGCAGCTTGCGCCGCTGTACCGGCGGCTGCGGCTTCCCGAAGGGCGGCTGGAACTGATGACCGGCATCCGCGCGCGGCGGTTTTGGCCGCCGGGCATGCCGCCAAGCGAAAAGAGCGTCGAAAGCGGCGCGCGCGCGATCCGCGCCGCCGGCATCGACCGCGCGCAGATCGGCGCGCTCGTGCACGGCTCGGTCTGCCGTGACTACCTCGAACCGGCCACGGCGGCGAGCGTGCATCACCGACTCGGCCTGCCGAAGCAGTGCGTGATCTACGACGTCTCAAACGCCTGTCTCGGCATCCTCAACGGCATGCTGCAAGTCGCCAACATGATCGAGCTAGGGCAGATTCGCGCGGGGCTGGTCGTGGGCACCGAAGGGAGCCGGCAACTGGTCGAGACGACCATCGCCGCGCTCAATCGCAACGAACAACTCACGCGCGACCAAATCAAAAGCTCCATCGCCTCGCTCACCATCGGCTCGGCAAGTTGCGCGGTGCTGCTCTGCCACCGCGAGATCAGCCAAAGCGGTCACCGGCTTCACGCGGCTACCGCGCTCGCCAACACGGTCCATCACGGCCTTTGCCACAGCGGCCACGACGAGGCCGGCTCCTCGATGCAGCCGCTCATGGAAACCGACAGCGAGCGGCTCATGCACGAAGGCATCGCAACCGGCGTGGAGACATTCCGCACGTTCCTCAAGGAGACAGGCTGGACGCGGGGCCAAATCGACAAAACCGTCTGCCATCAGGTCGGGCTGGCCCATCGCAAGCTAATGCTGCAATCGCTGGAACTCGACCCGGCGCGGGACTTCACCACGGTCGAGACGCTCGGCAACACCGGCTCGGCCGCCCTGCCCGTCACGGCGGCCTTGGCCGTGGAAGCGGGACACATCGGACGCGGCGACCGCGTGGCGCTGCTCGGCATCGGTTCGGGCATCAACTGCGTGATGCTCGGGGTGGAGTGGTAGCCATTGATCTGGCTCTTGCCAACGCTTCGTGCTCCCGCCACCGCTTCCCGCTCCCGTCATTCCCGCGCAGGCGGGAATCCAGACGCGAACGGCCGGGGGCTTCCGCTAGCGCGGTGCGCCCCCGCCACCCGTCGCCTTGGCAACAAGCTCACGATCAAAATAATTGATCGACATGCCGGCATCGACCACAAGGTGCTGGGCGTTGATGCCACTGGAGCGCGGGCTGAGCAGGAAGGCGGCGACGTGGGCGGCCTCCTCGGTCTGCACCGCCTTCTTGCGCGGAATGACCTGCTCGGCGTAGAGGTAAGAATCGACGTAGCCGGGGATACCGGCCGACGCCGACGTTTTTAACAGCCCCGGCCCCACGGCATTGAAGCGAACCGACGAGAACCGGCTGAACGACTTGGCGAGAAACGCCAGCGACGAGTCGAGTGCCGCCTTGATCGGCGCCATGTAGCCGTAGTTCTCGCTCGCCATGCGCGTCGTCGAGATCGAAATCGTCACCACCGACGCATCGGGCGCGAGCAATTTTTGGAAGGCGTTTGCGATGGCGATGAGCGAGTAGCAGGAGACATCGACCGACCGCAAAAATGCCCGTTTCGGCGTCTCATGAAAGGGCTTCATCCCCTCGGCGTAGTCGGCGAACGCGATCGAGTGGACGAGGCCGTGAATCACCGGATGCCGCTCGGCAATCGCGTCGCGCACGCGGGCGATCTGCTCCTCGAACTCCACGTCGCAAACATAAATCTCCGCGTCGGGCAGCAGTTTTGCCAGCGAGGCCTGGCGTGCTTCCGTCCGCACAACATACACCACACGAGCGTCCGCCTCGCGCAGCACGTGGGCGATGTGCCAAGCCACGCTCTTGCGGTTGGCAACGCCGAACACGACGAGCGTCTTGCCGGCAAGCTGTAAAAAATCAGACGCCATGTTTAGAGCAGTTTTCCTTTTGAGGTAATCAGGCTCCAATAGCCAATGCGGTAACGCCGTGTTGGTTCGGCCGCGCGGAACCGGCGAGCGTTGCTCGCCGGCTAGGTCACGAGACGCGGGTCGGCTGCGCCAGCGTGCAGGCGAACGTAAAGGTGACCGCCGTGCGGCCGGCGACGGTGATCTTGGCCGCGAGAAAAAACGCCTCGCCCAGCCGCTCGGTCAATCGCACCTCTAGTTCCACGGTGTCGCCGGGCAGAACCATCCTTTTGAACTTCACGTCGCTGAGCCGCGTGGCGACCGGCACGCCTGCGGACGTTTCCGCGTACTGCGCGAGCAGCACCGCGCCGGCCTGCATGCCCGCCTCGCACAGCAGCACGCCGGGCGTGAGCGGCTGGCCGGGATAATGCCCCGCGTACCAAAACTCATCGCCGCGAAAGGTCTTGCGGCAGAGGATGCGATTTGCGTCGCGTTCGAGGATTTCGTCGAGCAGTAAAAACGGCTCGCGATGTGGAATCGCCGCTTTGATTTCTTCGAGGCTCATCTTTTTTACGCGGTGGCCGGCAGCGGTGCGTGGGTGGCGGAGTTCTTTAGGAGCAGCGCGTCCACGTCGTTCGCCACGATCACGCCGTAATTGAGCGCCCCGAGCCAGCCCGACATGATGATGCCGACGCTCCCGGCATGGTAGAGGCCGCGCACCTGCTCCGGCAGGCTCCGGCTCACGGCCAAGCCCTCGAACTTCGTGCCAAAACTCGCGCCGTGCAGGTGCTTCGTGTAGTGCTTGAACGTCACGGGCGTGGAAGCCTCGGCATGGTCGACCTTCGCGCGAATGTCCGGCACGTACTTGTCGAGCGCGTCGAGCGTCGTCTCGATCAGGTCGCGCTTGCTCGCTTCGTACTCCTCCTGCGAGAGCCGGTTCCAGTCCTCGAAGTTCGCATTCGTGCTCGACACGACCAGGCAGCGCGGCCGCCCTGCGGGCCGAGTTTTGGGATAGTAGAACGAATACGTGCGGCTCGTGATGTCGCGGCTCAGCAGCAGATCGGTGCGAAACGCCGGCGCGGTCGAGCTAAAGAGCAAGTCGCCCGTGCTCTCGTCGATCGACTCGTCGGGCTTGAGCGCGATATAGACCTGGGTGCTGGAATTGTTCAGCCGCACGGCGCGGGTCTCCTCGACGAATTTTTTGTCGAGATGCTCAGGCCCAACGAGTTGCAGCACCGTAGCTTTGAGATTGGAGTTGGAGACGACCGCACGTGCTCGGATCGTGCGCCCGTTGACGGTCACGCCGCTCACGCGCCCGCCGGTCACGTTGATTTTCTGCACGTCGCAGCGGATACGCACCTCGACGCCATTGCGGAGCATCTCCTCGTGCATCAGTTGCACGAGCCGGTCGGTCCCGCCCTGGAACGTGAACACGCCCTTCGACATAAAGTTGGAAAACACGATGCCGTAGGAGATTGCGGGGTCTTCGAGTGTCGAGCCGTTGGCGTAGGTAATCGGCTCCATCAGCAGCCGCACCACGTCCTCGCGGCCGGGAAAGAATTTTTGGAACAGCTCGCCGACGGTCATTTGCTGATCGTCGTAAAAATTCATCTGCCGCGCGGCATCGAAAAACGCCGTGACAGTTTCGTGCGGCACTTGGAACTTTTCGACCAGCAGCCGCGTAAAATCCTCGCGATTGAAGCTGGTCGTGAGCGAGAACATCGGGTTGTCGAAGCGGATGTTCTGAAGCTGCACGATGGAGTCGGCGATTTCCTTCGTCCAGTAGCGGCGGCAGCTTTTAATCATGCCGACCGGGAAACCGTGCAGCGAGACATCGAAGATATGTCCGCCGGGCCGCTTGAACCAAGTGGCCATGCCGCCGAGCTTGTAGTGCTGTTCGAGCAGCAAGACGCGATGGCCGCTCCGGGCGAGCGTGTTGGCGCTGGTCAAGCCGGCAAGTCCGCTGCCGATGACGATCACGTCGTACTCGTCTTGCACACCTGCGAGGAAGTCTTTGGGCATGGCAGTTTGAAGAGCAAATGAGCCTTCTCGCCCGTGGCGGCCACGCCGGTAAAAGGCTGCGGGCTGCGAGCTTCAGGCTGTAGGCTATAGGCTGTAAGCGGTTAGGCGCTGGGGAGGAGGCATTTATTGGCGATGGAGATGCCGCCGACCATCGCGCCTATGATACCGATAAATCCTTGATCTGTCCCGCAGATGTAGAGATTTTTCAGCGGCGTCGCGCCGTCGAGTTGCTTCTGCGGCGAGCCGTAGACGGCGCCATTGTCGTGCCAGGTGAAGCGGCGGATCGTCGTTGGCGTGAAGGTGTCGGTGTCGATCACCGCCTCACGAAAGTCCGGCACAAACCGCACCGCCGACGCCACCGCGCGGTCGTACCAGCGCACCTTTTCCAGCCGGTACTGTTCTTCCGAAAGCGCCTGCCAGCGGTCGAAATTCGCCAGCGACGTGATGCGCATGAAGCCGTCGGCCAACTGCCCTTCGGCATCGGTGTAGGCGTAGTTGTTCGGCGAGCAGACCACTCCGGTTCGCACGTCGCACAGCGCGTCGGGCTTTTCCCAATGGAAGATTTCGGAGTCGTTGTAAAAAACAATCGTGTTGTTGCAGCCTAGCTCTTGCGGCTGGCGGTCGAGCACCGCGATCGACTCAACAAAGCTAAGCTGGCCGGCGCGGCGGGTGTCGACTTCGACGACCTGTTCATTTTGACAAAGCCGCATGGTCTCAAGCCAGCCGGCCGAGGAGATGATGCGGCGGGCTTCGATCTGCTCGCCGTTTTCGAGCACGACGCCCGTGGCACGGTCACCATCAAAGACGATTTTCTCCACGCCCGCGCGGAGCCGCAGTTCGCCGCCGAGCGCGCGGTACTTCTGCACCAGCTTGCGCAAAATCAGCCGCACGCCGGCCAGCGGCCGCGCCAGCCCTTCGAGAAAGATGCTGCGGAACAGGATCGAAAACTGCCCAAAATCCATGTCCCGCTCGCGGGCGCTGCCGTACCACATGAGCGGGCAGAGCAGCATTTCGATCAGCAGCGGATCGCGGATCGTCTCGCGCAACACCTCACGAGCCGAGACGGCGAACGTCTCTTGGCTGAGATCGTCGTACTCGATGATCTTGCCCAGCAGCGCCTGAAAGTTGTCTTTTTCCGCCGGGAACTGGCGGGCCATTTCCGATTCGAGCAATTCCAACTCATTGCCAAACCGCAGCCGGACGCCGGGAAAGGCGATCTGCGAGCCGAGTTGCGGACGCAGCGCGAATTCTTCCCACTGGAAGCGCAACTGTTTCAGCAGCCGGGCGAGCGGGCCTTTGCGCGTGCCTTTGGGCACGTAGTTCGTGACCGCGTGCAGCCCCACGTCGAAGTCGCGCTTCCGCAGCCGGTAGAACGAATTAAGCCCGCCAATCGTGTAGTGCCGCTCCAGCACGCAGACGCGCTGGTCGTAGTACGCCAGGCGGACCCCCGCGGCCAAGCCCGACATGCCGGCGCCAATGATGAGCGTGTCGTACATGAGCGGTGCCAGGCGAAGATAAGACGGAAGCGGCGCGCTAGCGCTTCGGCACGTCGCGCATCAGCGGTTCGAGATAGTTGACGGTGCTCTGCATGCTCGCCAACTCCACGTAATCGTCTTCCGGGATCTGGATGCGATGCCGCTTGCGCAGCTCCATCACGATGTCGAGAAAGTCCATGCTGTCCAGTTCCAACTGTTCGCGGAACGGAACCTCATCCTTGATCTCGGAGAGATCTTCATCGGGGGCAATGCTTTCGAGAATGTCCAGGATTTCTTCACGAATCTCGGCGGTCGTCATGCCGGGCTTTCTCCTTCCGTCACCGTTTCTAAATCAGGATGCCGCCCGCTCGCTCCACCGCCAGTGCGGTCTCGCGCGCTTGCGAGCAGGACGGCTGTTTTCGCGCCCTGCGCCCCAGCAATCGGGGCTACACCTTTTTGATAATCACTACCGAATTGATGCCGAGCATGCCGAACGAGTTGTTCAAGATGTACTGCACCGATGCTTTCTCGCGTGGCTGGTTTAGCACCAGACCGGGCAGCGCACACTCGGGATCGAGTTGGTCCACGTTAATCGTCGCATGGCACAGGCCGTCGCGAAAGGCGGGCAGGTTGCCAGTCAGTTCGAGCGCCCCCGCCGCGCCCATCGCGTGGCCGATAAAGCTCTTGGTATTGTTGATGAGCGTGTTTTCGCTCTTGCCAAACACCTGCCGCAGCGCGCGGCACTCTTGCACATCGCCGCTACTGGTGGCCGTGGCATGCGTGCTCACGATGTCGATCTGCTCGGCGGCCAGGTGAGCGCGCTGGAGGGCAAGCTGCATGCAGCGGGCTTGTTGTTCGGGATTGGGAAGCACAAAGTCGGTCGCATCGCTGTTCATGGCGTAGCCGACCAGTTCGCCGTAGATTTTCGCGCCCCGCCGCTTCGCGTCGCTGTAGCGCTGGAGCACATACAGGCAGCCCCCTTCGGCCACGACGATCCCGTTGCGGGCGGTATCGAAGGGGCGCGAGGCTTTGGTCGGGTCTTCATGCGCGGCCAGCGCGCCTTGGCTCTTGAAGCCGGCGAAGATGCCAAACGTGTGGATACTTTCCGAAACGCCGCCGGCCAGCGCCACGTCGCACTCGTCGAGCCGCAGCATTTGCGCGCCCTGGATCAGCCCCGCATTGCCCGCCGCGCAGGCGGCGCCGATCGTGTAGTGGGGGCCGGTGATCCGCATATTGAGCGAAATCTCGCCCGCCGGATTGTTCGCAACCGTGCGGGGATTGTGGTGATGCGACCAGAACTTGGTGTCGTAGTCGTACCCCTTCAGCTCGTAAATCTCGTTCTCGGTTTCGACGTTGCCGTGTTCGGTGACGCCGACATAGATGCCAACGCGGTCAGGATCGACGTTGGGCCAATCGAGTCCCGAGTCGGCGACGGCTTCTTGGGCACAGTAGATGCCGATGCTGCCGGCCCGCGTTCCGCGGCGCAGATCTTTTTTCTTCTGATACCGCAGCGCATCGAAGTTGCAGACGCCGGCCAGCGTGTCGCCGACGTAGCGGATGTGGTAGTTCGAGACGCCGCTCCGCCCTTCCAGCAGATTGGCCCGGTACTCGCGCAGACTGTTGCCGTTCGGCGCAGTCAGCCCGATGCCGGTGATGACGATTCGCTGGTGGTCGGGGGGTGCGGCAACCATTTCGCCGTCCAGTGCCAATACAGGAAGCAGGCTCGCCAGGCGAGCTAAACTGCCCAACGTACCGGCTGCCTGGAGGTTTGGCAAGCGGAACGCGCGTCGCGCGCGGCGGCGGTCAAACCCTCTGCGGCGCTACGAGTTCTGTAAGGTCGTAGCAGGGCGCGTTTTGGCGAGTTCCGCCGCTAATCGCCGCATCCCCTCGGCTGTGGAAATTTGGGGGGAGTAGCCAAAATCTTCCTCCGCGCGACGGATATCGAAGTAATGCGACGTGCCAAGCTGAAGCGCCAGAAAGCGCGTCATGCGCGGTTCATCCCGTCTGCCCAGCAGGCGATACGCCGCTTCGAGCACCGCCCCGGCCCGGTAGGCGTTGGCGAGCGAGATCGACCGCGCGACCGGGGGCAGCCCATCCAGCGCGAGCAGTTCGTTGATCCACCCCCAACAGTTGACCGGCTCGCCTTGGCTCAAAAAGTACGCCCGCCCGGCCACCGGCGATCTGTCCAGCAGCGCGTCGGCCGCTTGCAGATGCGCGGTGGCGGCGTTCACGACGTAGATCATGTCGATCACATTGCGCCCGTCGCCGACGCGCCGCAGCTGCCCGCGCCGCGCACGGTCGAGCAGCCGGGGAACGAGATGCTGATCACGCGGCCCCCAGATCAAATGCGGCCGCAGCGCGCAGGTCCGTAGCCGCTGGCTGTTGGCGGCAAGCACCTGCTGTTCGGCGATCGCCTTCGTGTGCGGATAGTGACACAACCAGCGATCCGCATACGGGGCCGACTCGTCGATCCCTTCTTGCGGTTCGCCCCGGAAGGTCACGCTAGGGCTGCTGGTGTAAACGAGCCGCTCGACGCCATGCGCCCGGCAGCCGGCCAAAATGTTTTCCGTGCCGGTGACATTGATCTCATAAAACTGCCGCCAAGGCCCCCAGATGCCGGCGATACTCGCCACATGAAAAACGGTATCGACGCCTTCGCAAGCCGCCATCGTCGCCGCGCGATCCCGCAGATCGACCTGCCGCATCTCCACGCCCAGCGCCGCCAGCTCTGGATATGCCCCGCGTCCCAGCCCCCGCACCTCATCGCCCCGCGCCAGCAATTGCTCGACGATGTATCGTCCTAAGAATCCGCCCGCGCCGGTGACGAGAGATTGCATGATTGAGGATTTTGGATTTTGGATTTGGATTTTAACGTCGCGCCCGCTTTCCGCTTTCTGCTTTCCGCCTTCCGCCCTCCGCCTTCAGCGCCGCCGCCGGCGGCGCAACTGCCTTTCGGCCCACGGGGCTAGTTTTTCTCGAAAAATCTTGGCGTTGTGGCGAATGTCGACGGGCAGTGCGCGGTGCAGCAGAAAGTGGTGGATTGCGGCCGTTTTTTCGTTTCGCTGCCCAAGTTCGTGCAGCTCGTCGAGCAGTCGGCGGCGGGCGGCGGGCGTTTTGGGCCAATGCTCGGCGTGGGGTTCCGCGACGAGCACCGGGGTCTGCGCTCCGGGCGCACCAACGCCGACCAGCGCTGAGCGAAAGACTTGCGGGTGGTTATTGAAAATCGCTTCGCAGGGGATCGTGTACAGCGGGCCGTCGGCGGTGCGAACGCGGTGGGCGAGTCGGCCGCAGAACCAAAAGCGGTCGGTGTCGTCCAGGTAGCCGACATCCCCCATGCGGTGCCAGAGGCTATGGCCGTCGATGATTTTTGCCCGCGCGTTCCATTCGGTGCGCGTGGCGTAGGCGCGCGTCACTTGCGGGCCACGCACGATTAGCTCGCCGATTTCGCCAGCGGGCAGCGGCTCGGTCTGCGCGATTGTTTCGAGCGGCGCGTCGCTGATGCGAATCACCCGCCACTCGATCTGGGAAAATCGGCGGCCGACACAGACGCCGGCTCCCGCGCTGGTGGCGAGCTGCGTTTGGCTGAGCACCTCGCTAGCCGAAATCGAGGCGACGGGCAGCGCCTCGGTCGCGCCGTAGGGCGTGTGGACTTCGCCCTCTGGATGGATACAGCTTTTCATACGCTGCAAGACATGCCCCGGCACCGGTGCCCCGGCCGACAGGACGCGGCGCAGACTTGGCAGCCGCTGCTGGTGTTGGTGGCAATAGCGGCCGACGCGGTTCCAGATTGCCGGCGAACCGAACGCCTGGGTTACGTTCCAATCGTCGACGGCCTGGAGGATGTTGCGCGGGTCAACGCGGGCTGGGCGGCTGGGGTCCATGTCGGGAATGACCGTGGTGACGCCCATCGCGCAGTTGAACAGCCCGAACAGTGGAAAGCCGGGCAGATCAATCTCGCCCGGCTCGATCCCGTAGAAGTCGCGAATCTCGGTGACTTGCGTATCGAACATACCGTGCAGATATTGGACGCCCTTGGGCGGACCGGTGCTGCCGGTGGTAAAAAGAATCGCCGCCGGATCGTCGTCCATCGTCTCGGGAAGCGGCGCGCGGCTCTGCGTGCCGATCCGGCGCAACTCATCGAGCGTCACCCCATTCCAAAACAAGCGCCGGCCAACGGTGACGTTAATCCTCGCCCCATCAAAACGGCTGCCCAGCAGCGCCCGCACGGCATGCACCAAGGGAATGGCGACAAAGCCCTGCGGCTGCGCCGCGTCGAGGCAGCGGAGGAGGCTTTTGCGGCCCATGCCGGGGTCGATCAGGATCGTGACCGCGCCGGACTTGAGCAGCGCAAAGACGAGCGCGATGAACTCGATACTCGGACGCACGAGCAGGGCAATCCGCGTGCCCGGCACGACGCCCAGTTCAATCAGCCCGCGCGCAAGCCGGGTGGTTTCTTCTTCCAACTCCGCAAATGAAATCCGCGCGTACTGCCGCTTGCCCGAGCGGTCGTAGCCCTGCGGCGCCGCAATTGCCACGGCGTCGGGCATCCGCTGCGCAAAATCCGTCAATCGGCGGGCGACGTTGAGCGGTTGGCGTTCTGCGGGGAGGATCGACACGGAGCAAGAGCGTGGCTAAAGAGACGAAAACGGCGGAAGCTACGGCGATTTTACCCGAAAATTGCCCTCACCGGCCAGGGCCGCTGGCCAGCCTTTTACGTCGCGCCCAGCCGCGCGGCCACGTAGTCGAGCACCAGTGCCGCGACATCGACCTCCAGCGCCCGCTGCAGCGCCTTCCAGCCCGGCACGGCGTTGACTTCAATTGCGTAGAGCCGGCCATCGCGACCGGGGAGCAGATCGACGCCGGCCATCGGCGCTCCAACCGCCGCCGCGGCGCGGTGGGCCATCTCCGCTAGCTCGGGCGTGACTTCCAGCGGCGCGGGCGTCGCGCCGCGCGCGACGTTCGTGCGCCAGTCGAGCAGGTTGCTCCGTCGCATGCCGAGCACGCGCTCGCCCACGACGAGCAGCCGCAGATCGTGCCCCTCGTGCTCGATGAACTTTTGCATGTAGATCACCGCGCCAAGCTGCGTGAGCATTTTCACCGCCCGCAGAGCGAGGGCTTCGTCGTTGAGCCGGGTGATGCCTCGTCCTTCGGACCCAAAGAGCGGCTTGAGCACCACATCGCCGCCGAGCGCGGCGAAGGCTTCCATCGCTTCGTCGGGCGTTTGGCAGGTGTAGGTTTCCGGCACCAGAAAGCCGGCCGCCCCGAGCCGCGCGGTCGCCAGGTACTTGTCGATGGCCACTTCCATCGCGCGTGGCGGGTTGAGCACGAGCATGCCGACCGATTCCAACTGGCCAAGCACGTCCATGCGAAAGACGACCTGTTCGAGCGAACCGGGCGGCATCGTCCGCACCAGCACCGCATCGACCGAGCGCAGATCGACGCCGACCGACGCCGCACGAAAACCGCCCTGCCCCAGCGCCGAGGTGAGATCGCTAAACGTAACGGGCGTAATCCGGTGCCGCCCGCCCGCCGCGCGGAGCAGGTCTTGCAGATACCAGCTTTCGCTCGCCCCGACCACCGCCAGATGCATCGCCGCCGCTCCCCGCTTCGCCGCCAGTAAACGCCACGCCGCTTCAGAGTAGCCGTCGCTTACGCGACGGGTGGCGGTGCGCCCCCGCCACCCTTGCCGCTTTCTCACGCCACCCTTGCCGCTTGCGTCGCAACCGCACTACTTCATGCCGAACGACTCATGGATCACGCGCGGCACCGTGTGGCCATAGCGAAAGCTGTTTCCGCTGTCCATATTGACGAGCGTAATGACGGCGGGGCTGAACAGATGCGGGTCGATTTTGTAAAAGTCGCGGTCGTTCTGTTCAAAGATGCGCAAAAACGGCTGGCCGTAGTCTCCCGACGTGCTGCTGGGGACTTTCGCGCCGACGGCGCGGAGGCTCTCGTCGTCGCCACGCACATACAAGGTCACTTCGCCGCCGTAGAGAATTGCGTCGTTCGTGCGGCCCATGCCGGTCAAGTCACTGGCGGCCACCGGCGGCAGCGGCGCGGTGCCGATTCCGGATTTCACGCGGCGCAGGTCGAAGCCCAGCTGAAACAATTTGTGCAGGGCCGTCTCGACCGAGCGGGCAACGACCTGAATCGATCCGGCGATGCTGGCGGTGGGGGCGACCAGGAGCGTTAGCTCCTGGCGGTCCACTCCACACTCGGCGGCGAGTTGGTGGCAGACTTCCGTCGGCGGCAGTTTGCTGCTTTCGAGCACGCCGACCGCGTGTTCCGTCACTTCCTGATGGCCGAGCTTAACGTACAAGTCTTCGCGCGCCGCGGCGGCGCGCATCGGTCCCGATCCCATCGCAAAGTAGCCCTTCCCCGCGACGGGCCAACCGGCGTACTGCGTCGCCATGCAGGCTTCGATCGGGTGATCGGTGCGCAGCTGCACGGCCGGTCCCTGCCACAATTCGGGCGAGGCCGGCACGAAAGAAATCTCGGCCAAGCCCGCCGTCGAGATCTCGGCCAGCCGCCGCCCGGCTTCGAGACCACCGGGGGCTTCGATGCCACAGTCGATCAGCCGCGCGCGGTCGGGCTGCTCGTCGACGCGCACGCGGAGCACGTCCGCCTGCTCGACCATCTTCTCGACCAAGGCATACGCAACACGATTCAGTAACACAGCCTTCTCCGGTCCTCGGACAGCGGAAGCGGGACTTTTTTTGCGGCTCTACGCAGCGGTTCTCTCGAACCGGCGGCAACGCCAGCGGCCGCTTCAGAATAGACGGTGCCGGCGGGCTGTCAAACCCAAGTTACCCAGAGGCTCGTATCTGGCGGCCTAGGGCTGAACGAGCGGCGCGTCCAATGCCTCGTCGGCCTTGGGGATTTGGTATCGAGTCATCAAACGCTGCTGCAAGGACCGTAGCTGGGGCTGGGAAAGCGCGCGGTTGAGAATCAGCAGCTCATAAAGATCCCCGCAGAGGTACTGGGCGGCATTGCGGTGTTGCCCGATCCGCAGATAAGCCGGAGTGGGGAAGGCAGAAGTTGGAGTTCGGTCGATTTGGCATTGGTCATTAACCCAGACTGCCGCTTCGCCGCGCTGGTTGCGGATTTGCACCAGCAACACCCGACGGTGGAGGGCCGGCGGGTTCGGCCCTAACCGGCCGCCCTTGTAGAGGTCCTGGTCGGGGTAGATCATCCGCACATTGCGCCGCGGATCGCCGGCACGATAAATCCCCAACTCGACCAGGCTTTGACCACGCGACTGCTCGGCGTAAGTAAAAAGGGAGTCCGTCTTGAACGAACGGGGCGTGCTCGCAAGGTGAACCACCGCCGCAATCGTATGCGCCGAGCCAAGCTGCACCCTCCGTTGGCTGACCATCGCGTGATACGCGCCGTCGAAACGCACCGCCGCGGGGCGTGCCTGTCGCGGGCTGATCCAATCGGGATGCGTGGCCTTGGGGGCGGTAAGGAGATCGTTGTGCTGCGGCCCACAATCTTTCCAGCAGGCGAGCGGCGCATCGTGGGCGGCAAGCGGCAGCGGCTTGCCTCGACCATCTAGCCCGTTTACGGCGTCGGCCCGCAGCCACAGCAAGAGGGCGGGGTCGTCCCGGAGGTCGAGTAGCGGTACGTCCTCGGCGACCTGAGCCTGCGCGGCAGGTAACGGCAAGCGCCGCACGAAGTCACCGCTGCCCACCGAGCCACGGGAGACAGCGGCTTCCGCCCGCTCCATGCGGAGCGACTGACCGGCCGCCAAACGCCGGGGCGAAGCCCAATCTTGGCCTTCGGTCGCCGGTGCCCCTTCCTCCGGCCCGGCCTGGTGCACCGCCACGATCCCCTCGAAGACGTAGACTTCCGTGGCCTGGTTTTGATCCACCTGCACGCCAAATTCCGTGCCGAGATCGACGACCGTGGCGGTGGGCGTCTTCACCGAGAATCCGCTTGCCTGCGGCGCCACCTGGGCGGTCAAGCGGCCGACCTGGAGTGCAAGCTGGTTTTCTCCCAACAGTTGCACGTTTGCCGGTCCTTCGAGTACGACGGTGGCGCCGCTGCGAAAGCGAATCTCGGCCAGCCCCGCGAGAAGCTGCAGCCGCCGGCGCTGGAGGAGGTGCAGCCCCTCGAAGACCGGTTCGGCTTCGGCCCAGCGTGCTTCCACCGTTCGGACCAGCTGCGCCACGACGGGCTGCGGGATGACGCGCGGAGCAAGCCGTTGCGCGGGGGGGCCTTCGGGGACGCGGATCTGGGCCGAAGTCAACAGCAGCGACACGACCGTCAGCGTGGCCACCAGCAGCGAGTAATGCAAGGGATGCGACAGGTAAGCTACCGTTTTGCCCCACCAACGGCGTGGAGGCAAAAGGAGCGGCACGGACGCGGAAGGCGCGGGCTGCGGAATTGGCGCCGAGGCAGCCGGCGGCTGCGCTGCATGCGGCTCGGTCTGCCAGCCATGGCGGTCGTAAAACCGCAGCCCCAAGTGCAGATTGAGGTAACGGCGGTACAGCGCCCGCGCATCGGCGCGGCTCAACAGCAATTGTTCAAGCTGCTGGCGCTGCGCGGCGTCGAGCGTCTCGTTGCAGAGCGCGCCGAACAGTCGCAGCCACTGCCGAGGGTTGCCTGGCTCAGAGGTCATGTTCGCCCTCCCGAGCCAGGGCCGCCTCGATGCAGCGTAGCAGGGCCGCGCGAATGCGGTCCAGCCGCTTGTAGAGGCGACTGGGCAAGTCCCCACGCCGCTCGGCGACTTGTTTGATCACCGAACCCTCGGCGTAGCATTGCTCGATCAGGTCGCGTTCGGATCGGTCGAGTCGATTGAGACACTGCCGCAGCGCGTGGCGCTCGGCTTCCAGCCGTTCTAGATCCGCCACGCCTTCATCCGCTAACACGTGCAGCAAGGCCTCACAGAAAACATGCCGGTCGCGTCCGATCTGCCGCCGATAGTTCAGCACCTTGTACTTGGCGATTTGGCAAGCCCACGATACGAAATCGGTGCCGGGCTGGAACTCGTCGAACTTACGCCACAGGACGAGACTGGTCTGCTGCACGACATCCTCGGCATCCGACCAACGGGGGAGCATGGAAAGCACGTAACTCAACAGCGCCGGCTGGCTGCGCGTGAAAAGCAGCACGAACTGCTCGTAGCGGTCGTTGTCCAGCAAAGGTTGGGGCGACATGATGGGACGCGAGCGAGTTGGCAAGTGGTGTTCGAGGGTGCTTGTTTATCGGCCGCCATCTCCGAGGGAGCCAGCCGGTTGATTTCAGCTCATTTGGCTCGCGTGGCCTCGCTCACGGACGGCAACTGGCCTATGTCTTTTGGCAGCGCAAAGCAGGCCCGTCAGCCCCAGGCCGAACAGGGCCAGCGTGCCCGGCTCGGGGACGAGATTTCGACCGGGAGTCGCGGCGAGGAACTCGATTTCCTCGGGCGTGAGGATGCCGCTGTAGAGTTGGAGATCGTCGAGATCGCCACTGTAGTGGTTCCCGCCGCCGGACGCGTTGTAGCCGAGCGTCCACACCTTGTTAAAGTGGTCGGGGGAAGCGTGTCCTTGGGTGCCCATGAGCACTCCATTGCGGTAGAGGCTTATGGTGCTGTTGGTAATGTCGTAGGTAAAGACAACGTGCTGCCACTGGCCGATCTGCCAGGCGTGCGCGACATCGCCCAGAAGGTTGCTGCCTCCGCCACCACCGCCGGCTGCCACAAAGCTTCGAGCGGAGTTCACGGTAGAGGTCCGGAGGAATAGCGACAGTTGACGATTGGAAGTCGTATCAAAAACCGAGGTATAGTCGACGATCGAATTGGGACGCAGCCAGAGGGCGGCCGAGACGCCTTGGCCGGCGTTGCCGACGGCGGTCAGGGCCGTGGCGGCAAGGTCGATCCGTCCGTTTCCTGAAAAATGGACGGCTCCTCCCGCTTTACCGGACGAGATGAAGCTGACCCCCGAGGCACCCAGCGCGCCATCGTGATCGCCCCAGGAGTCCTGCGCGACTGGGCCGGTCCCCTCGTCAAACCGCCAGTGGCCAATTAAAGCCGCCTCGACGCGGGGGCCGGCAAAAAGAAGCCCCAACATCAGCACCGTCGCTTTCCAAAGACGAAACATGGGAAGATCCTCAATTCGGGCTTACTGGATGCGTAAGGCAGAGGCAAATGCCTGCGACGTTAGCATTTCGCGCTATTTGAAGGCATGCCCTGCCGGATCGGCTCACGGCCACGAGAACTGGTAAAAGTTTTCCTCCGCACGCACGACCTCCTGCCGGCGAAGCGGCTCGGCCACGACCGCCGCGCTGGTCCGCGGCGCCGTGCCGGGCATGCCGGGACCGGCGGAGCCGGGTGGAAACACCGTAACGGCGTGCTCCCCCACGAGCGCGCCGTCGCCCCGTTCAAACGTGGTCAGCCTGAAGCGTCCCTGCTGGTCGGTGTCGCCCGTGGCGGGGCGTCCTCCGGCCTGAGGGACGAACAGCACCTTGGCCTCCGCTAGCGGCTTGCCGGCGTAACGCACCTGCCCCGAAACAGGCACCACGCGGGGCTGCTCCCGACGGCAACCGCTGACGAGGGCGAACGTCCCGCACGCCAGCGCCACCGCCAGTCTGCCACGGTTGCGAACGAAGACGGCCACGCTACGGGACATCAGCGATCACCTCACCTCCATCGAGCGTGCCCAGCGAATAGTACGTTTTGAGATCAATGGCCTCATCCAGAAAGCTCACGCTGCCATCGCCACGCAGAAAATGACCGCCGCCAGGATGACGGCTGGCAAAGCCAAAGTTCACTTCCCAGGCGTCAAAGCACGCCGGCGGATCGGCCCGGCAGTAATTGAGCGGAATCGCCATCGTTCCATAACACCAGCCATGCCAGAACCACCAGGCATACTGGCAATACTCATGGACCGACTCGCCGACGGCCAGTGTATTGCTCAGCCCATCGCGCACATCGGCCGGCCGCACGGGCGTGATTTGCAGCGGATGCGGTTCAAAAAAGAAGCCGCCCGTAAACATGCCATTGCCCCGCGTAAAGGCATACGTTTGCCCTGCATGGCGGCCCGTCGTTTCCTTGTGAACAAAGGGGGCCCAGGCCCAATTGTTGCCCGAAACGCCACGGTAGCTGAGCGTGGCGGCCGCCTCCCCGTAGGGATTATTGCCATTGAGATAACGATCCTGGCGAACGCCGCTGCCTGCGTCTGAAGGGCAGTTGTAAGTCGCAACCGGTGTGGCCGCAAT
Source organism: uncultured Pirellulales bacterium (assembly GCA_964481585.1). Taxonomy (GTDB): domain Bacteria; phylum Planctomycetota; class Planctomycetia; order Pirellulales; family CAYZVT01; genus CAYZVT01. Next base: position 725 of record CAYZVT010000016.1, on the reverse strand, counting down.
CGCTCGATTGGCGGGATACCAGTTCTCGGCGCCGGTGTCGATCTGATCGTAGAGCGGCTGCTGCTCCAGGTAAGGCAGAAGTGTGGCCCACAGCGAGCGCAGTTGTCCTTTTTTGCCGGCCGCCGTTTGCCAGGAGACGGGAAAGACGCCTTGCGTGGCGACGTAATTCTGCATCGCCAGCCCGATCTGCTTCAGGTGATTGCCGCACTGCGCGCGCCGCGCCGCTTCGCGCGCCGCTTGCACCGCCGGCAGCAGCAGCGCCACGAGAATCCCGATGATGGCGATCACAACCAATAACTCGACCAAGGTGAAACCGAACCGCCGTCGAGAGAGCCGGCCTGCTTCTCGCCCCCAATCCCTTCCAGGAACTGGGCCGCCATCAAGGCGAACGATCCTCAGCGCGACATTTTGCATGGGGACTGCATTTCCAGGTGGCGCAACGCCGTCATGGAGACCGTGGGACCGCAGCCCTGCAAGGGCCTTCAGCCAAGGCGAGCTGTGGCGAACCGTCCTTATAATCTCCGCTCGATTCGCTTTTCGCCCAGCAAAGGAACAAAAAAACCAAAATTTTCCGCCGCGGCCTTGGGTGGCGATCGGAAGCGGTCCGTGCGGTGGCAAATTTCTGTTTCTGGCGAATCACTTTCGGCTTTTTTGCCGCCACGCAAGGAAAAGGCGGTGGGAGCGGAGATTAGTAGGCGGAGCCGTCCCGCGCATCCCCCTCCTGC
>CAYZVT010000015.1:0-24768 GCA_964481585.1 uncultured Pirellulales bacterium | reverse complement strand
TGGGTCGGCCCGATTGTGTTGGGGCTGGTGGGGCTTGTGCTCGGATTTTTTCCCGATCTGGTCGAGTATCCGCTCATCGCGGCGAGCGTTCACGCCATCGCCCGCGAAGCGGTCCCGGTGAAGCTCAAACTCTGGCACGGTCTCAACCTCACGCTGCTGCTGAGCCTCCTGACGTTGCTCGGCGGCGTGGGGGTCTATGTCTGGCGACGCCGCGTATGGCAGGCGCAGCGGGTCCACGAGGCGCTCGCGCCGCTCTCGCCGGGGTATCTGTTCAATCGGGCCGCCCACGGTGTTGATGCGTTCGCCCGTTGGCAAACGCGGGTGTTGCAGCACGGCTATCTGCGGCTGTACGTGCTCGTGACGCTGAGCGCGCTGCTGGGCCTGCTCGCCGCCGTGCTGGTGCTCGGCCCGCCGCTAATGTGGACGCCGCGCTGGTCCACGATTCGCCTCTACGAATGGGCGCTGGCGGCGCTGATTTTGGCGGCGGCAGTGTTGACGATCTGGGCGCGGTCGCGGCTGGGAGCGATTGCGGCGCTCGGCGGCGTCGGCTTTTCCATGGCGATGGTGTTTATCCTCTACGGCGCGCCGGATCTGGCGATGACGCAGTTCGTCGTCGAGACGCTGACGGTGCTGCTGCTGGTGTTGATCCTTGTCCGTCTGCCGGACGAACCGGACCGCTCGCCGTGGACGGCCCGCCTGCGCGACGGCCTGATCGCCCTCTCCAGCGGCGGCGCGCTGACGGCGCTGCTGCTCGTGGCCATGAGCGTGCGGGCTTACGAGCCGATCTCAGGCTACTACATCGAGAACAGCTACAGCGAGGCGCATGGGCGGAACGTGGTCAACGTGATCCTGACCGACTTCCGCGCGATCGACACGCTCGGCGAGATCACCGTGCTTGCCGTGGCGGGGGTGGGCGTCTGGACGCTCCTCAAGCTGCGCAGCACGGGCGGAGAGGCCGCATGAACTCCGACATCCTCCGCACCGCGACGCGCTATCTCTTACCGCTGTTGGTGCTGTTTTCGCTCTTTCTCTTGCTCCAAGGGCACAATCATCCCGGCGGCGGGTTCGTCAGCGGGCTAGTCGCGTCGTCGGCCGGGGCGCTCTACGCCCTGGTGTATCGGCCCGATCGTGCGCGGGCACTGCTTCGCGTGCAGCCGCAGACGCTCATCGGCTGCGGGCTGTTCGTGGCGCTGCTCAGCGGCGTCGCCGGGCTGCTGCGCGGCGAGCCGTTTTTGACTGGCTGGTGGTTCGCCACCCAGGGCGAAACCGTGTCGCCCCTTTCGCTCGGAACGCCGGTGCTGTTCGATGTGGGGGTCGATCTAGTCGTGATTGGGGTAACGCTGAACGTGATCCTGACGCTGTTGGAGGAGTGAGATGGAAACGCTGATGGCCGTCGTGGTCGGCGGGCTGTACGCCGCAGGCCTGTATCTGATGATGCGACGCAGCCTGGTGCGGCTGATCCTGGGGCTGACGCTCTTGAGCCACGCCGCCAATCTGCTGATCTTCACCGCCGGCGGACTCGTGCGGGCGGGGGTGCCGATTCTGCCCGAGGGGGACGAGAAGCCCGCTCCCCTTATGGCCGATCCGCTGCCGCAGGCTTTGATCCTCACGGCGATCGTCATCAGCTTTGCGCTGCTGGCCTTTGCCTTGGTGCTGGTCTATCGCACCTTTCAAGCTACCGGCACCGATGATCCCGACCAGTTGCGAGCGAGCGAAGCATGAATTTGTCGCTAGTGCTCCCCATCCTGATTCCGCTCACGGCGGCTGCCGCCATGCTGCTCTTGGGGCCGTATCCGCGCGTGCAGCGCGGGCTGGGCGTGCTGGCGTCTTTCGCCTTGCTCGTTGCCAGCGGCTGGCTGCTCGGCATCGTCCAGCGGCAGGGCATTCAGGTCGTGCAGATCGGCGACTGGCCCGCTCCGTTCGGCGTAAGTTTCGTCGCGGATCTGTTCAGCGCGCTGATGGTGCTGGTCGCGGCGCTCGTCGGCTTCGCCGTCGCGGTTTACTCCTGGCTGCAGGTCGATCGCGCGCGGCAAGCGGCCGGCTATTGGCCGCTGTTGCACGTCATGATGATGGGCATCTGCGGCGCATTTTTGACCGGCGACCTGTTTAATCTCTACGTCTGGTTCGAGGTGATGCTGATCGCGTCGTTCGTGCTCTTGGCGCTCGGCGGCGAGCGGGGGCAACTCGAGGGGGCGCTGAAGTACCTGGCGCTGAACTTCTTCGCCTCGGCTGCGTTCTTGGCCGGCGTGGGCGTGCTCTACGCCGCGACCGGCACGCTGAATATGGCCGATCTGTCGGTGCGGCTCGCCCAGTTCGACGACCCGCGGATCCCGACACTGCTCTCGGCGCTCTTTCTGCTCGCCTTCGGGATCAAGTCGGCGGTCTTTCCGCTGTTTTTCTGGCTGCCGGCCTCGTACCACACGCCTCCGGCGGCCATCTCGGCCGTCTTCGCGGGGCTGCTCACGAAGGTCGGCGTCTACGCTCTGATTCGCGTCTTCACGCTGCTCTTTATCGGGCAGCCACACTACACGCACAACTTGCTGCTCGCCGTGGCTGGGCTGACGATGATGACCGGCGTGCTCGGAGCGATGGTGCAGTACGACCTGCGCCGCATCCTGTCCTTCCACATCATCAGCCAGATCGGCTACATGGTGATGGGCCTAGCACTCTATACGCCGCTGGCGCTGGCCGGCAGCGTCTTCTATCTGCTGCATCACATTGTTGTAAAAACCAACTTGTTTCTCGTTGCCGGCGTCATCGAGCGGCTGCGCGGGACGGGTCGCCTCGAACAACTCGGCGGCCTGTATCCGGCACGCCCGGGGCTGGCCGTGCTGTTTCTGATCCCCGCCTTGTCGCTCGCCGGATTGCCGCCGCTGTCGGGCTTTTTCGCCAAACTGATTCTTGTGCGGGCCGGGCTGGAGACGCGCGACTATGCAGTCGTCGCCGTTGCCCTCGTCGTCAGCTTGCTCACGCTCTACTCGATGAACAAGATTTGGAACGAGGTCTTCTGGAAACCGCTGCCCGAGGAGGTCGCAGCATCGGGCGTCGCGCCGGCCGCGCCGGGCTTCACCTGGCAAGTCACGTCCTACGGGGCGATCATTCTGTTGGCGGCCGTGACGGTGCTGATCGGCTTTGCCGCCGGGCCGCTCTTTGCGGTCGTCTCGCTGGCTGCCGAGCAACTGATGGACCCAGAGCGGTACATCCACGCCGTATTAGGAGAGACGCCGTGAAAATGTTTCTCGGCAATGTCGTGTTGGCCTTGGTCTGGGCATTCGCGGTCGGCGACTTCACGATCACCAATTTCGTAGTCGGTTTCGTGCTCGCCTACTTGGTGCTCGGCTTCGTACACCAAGTCGTAGGCCCCTCGCACTATCACGCCAAGAGCCGACAGGTGGTGCGGTTCGCGCTCTTTTATCTGTGGCAGTTGCTGCTGGCGAACCTGCGCGTGGCCTACGATGTGCTCACGCCGGCCCACCATATGCGCCCCGCGATTATCGCCGTGCCGCTCGATGCGCGGACCGAGGAGGAGATTACGCTGCTGGCGAATCTGATTACGCTTACGCCCGGCAGTCTCAGCCTCGACGTGAGTGAGGACCGGCGGCTGCTGTACGTGCATGTCATGTACCTGGACGACCCCGATCAGAATCGGCAGCGCATCAAGGACCACTTCGAGAAGCCAGTCTTGGAGCTATTGCGATGATCGTGCCCGACTCGGCGAGTTGGACGGAAGCCGTCGCCTACGTGATGCTCTCGCTGCTGGGCGTGGCGCTGTTACTGGCGTTTGTGCGGCTCGCGCGAGGGCCGTCGTTGCCCGATCGCGTCGTGGCGCTTGACGTGGTGGCGACGGTGATGGTGGGGATGACCGGTCTGTACGCGGTGGCGGAATCGGAGCCGGTCTTTTTGCGGGTAGCGATGATCGTGGCGCTCGTGAACTTCATCGGCACGGTCGCCTTTGCCTATTACCTTCGCATCCGGATGTCGCCATGAGAGAACTGCTGACGATCTGCGGCATGACGCTCGGCAGCGCGTTTTGCTTTTTGGCGGCACTCGGTTTGGTGCGCATGCCGGACCTCTACACGCGGATGCAGGCCGCCACGAAGTCGACCACGCTCGGAGTGGGCTTCATCCTGCTGGCGGCTGCGGTGTATTTTGGCCGGCTCGGGATTGCGACGCAGGCGATTTTGGTCATCGTCTTTCTGCTGGCGACCGCGCCGATTGCCGCTCATGCGATCGGCCGCGCCGCCTATCTGGCCGAGATTCCGAAGTGGCAGGGGACGGTGCTCGACGAGTGGGAGGAGAACCCCCTCACGCCGCCGCAAGCGGCCGACGACCAGTTGGAAGGTTAGCGCCGTTTTTTCTGTTGCTGTCACCTGGTCCAATAGCCCACGCGGGACCGGCGCGCGTTGCTCGCGTACCTGTTTAGCCCGCCACCTAGAGTAGCTGCCGGTGGGCTAAACAGGTACTTGCTCGCCGGCTAGGGCCTATACGGGAATGGCAGACCGCCATCGCCTGCGAAGGCCCCTTCATCGACAAGTTTTCCCCAGCCGGAGGCGAGTCTGCGGCAGGGAACGCTTGGCGCGGATCGGCCGGTTTTTTCGCGGCCGGGGGCTAAGTTTTCGTCGAAAGCCGCGAGCGTGGGAGCGCGATTGCTAGCCGTTGCTAGCGACGCTGTGCTAGAATCGCCCCTCGCTCAGCGCGGGTGGCGCACGGCGCACCGCGACAGCGGAAGCCCCCGTCGCGAGCAACACGTCCTTCACGCCTGCGCGGGGAGGACGTTCCTATCCGGGGGCTTCTGCTCTCGCAGTGCGCCCCCGCTACCCGTCGATGCACGACACGAAAAACCTCTTTCAGAAGAAGCGCGATGGAAGCTATTCAGGACGATCTTTACCAGCAAGCCTCGGAAACCTACATCGGCCAGTGGAACAAGTTGGTGAGCACCACCAACTGGGAAAAGGGCCGCATCATTCTGCAGTGGCGCCGCGACCTGATCGCCCAAGGGGCTCCGGTCGCCGAATACGCGGACGAAGTCTGGTCGCGCCGCGTGGGCAACGTCAGCCCGCAGCATGTCGGCCGGCTGCGCCGCGTTTCGGAGCGCTTCGACGAGGTGCGCGACGAGTTCTCGGGGCTGTACTGGAGCCATTTTCAAGCCACGCTCGATTGGGAAGACGCCGAGATGTGGCTCGAAGGAGCGGTGCAAAACCGCTGGTCCGTCGCGCAGATGAAGCAGCAGCGCTGGGAAGCCCTCGGCGCGCCGGAAGACCAAAACCCAGCCGACGAAGCGCCGGCCGCGAGCGAATTGGATGAAGATGTCGATCCGCAGCTCGACGGCGCGCCGCCGCAGACGATCACCGCCTCGACCGCCGAGGTGCAAGACGCCGACGGCCAGGCCGCTCCGTGGGATGAGACGGATCGCGACGCGGAAGCCGCGGACGGCTCCGACGACGAGTACGCGGACGAGGACGACGCGGCCGCGCCGTCGATGCCGGCCGCGCCGAAGGTGCGGCTGTTTGAAAATCTGCCGAACCTGCCGGAAGATCTCTCCGACGCCGTCGAATCGTTCAAGCTGGCGATCATCCGCCACAAACTCGCCGGCTGGCAAGAAGCCTCAACCGATGACGTGGCTGCCGCGCTCGACGCGCTGAAGGCGCTCGCGCTCGCCCCGGCAGAGGAGTAGCAGAGGGCGGAAGGCGGAGGGCGGCCTCGCGGCGACGCGAGGGGTATTCCGGCGCATGTTACGGAATGGTCCGCTGCACGTCATTCCCGCCTGCGCGGCAGCCCGCTTTAGCTGCTCGCCGAGTACTGCTCGGCGTACTGAAGTACCCAGTGGTCGATGGTTTCGCGGAAGGTGTCGAGATCGGCGTCGTCGAGCAACTGGTACTGCGTGCGGCTGAAGACTTCTTTGTTGCGGACCGTCCCCTTGGCGGCCACGTCGAGCACATGATAAGTGCTGTAGGGGCGGATAACGATCTCTAGCCGACTATAAAGACTGGCGCGGCCACGGTCGCGGCCGAGCGACACGTCATCGCGGACGACGGCGCCGCCCCAGCCGCGATCGCCGACGACATTCTCGTACTGAAAGCCGGGAAACTGGTCGGCAAGTTGCTTCAGCGCCCACTCGATATGTTCGGTCAGTTCCAGCCGGCTGTTGGAGTGGAGCCGTTTGTATTCTTCTTCGTTCAGCGCTTCGGCCGCCGCGCGGCGTGCTTCGGCATCTTTGGAGCGTTGGCCGCGTTCGATCGCGCGTTGCAGTCGCTTTTGAAAATCCATGATTACTTTGATGGTCTCTTTCCGCTTGTGTCGCCGGAGTCGCTCTTGCGTTGGTAGAACTGCGCCAGGTCGCCGAAGGTGCGCATCGGTTCGCGGCCTTCGACCATGCCTTCGGTAATCGGCACGAGCGGCTTCTTGGGTTTCGGTTTTTGCTGGAATTTGGGTTTGCTGGCCGCTTGTCCACTGGCGACCGGCTGCGGCTTTTTCGCGCGGCGGCGCGGGGCTTTCGGTTTCTCTTTGCGCGGTTGGGGGCGGCGCTCTTCGGCGGGTCGCGCCGTGCCAGGTTCGATCATCGTGAGCGACACGCGGCGCCGCGCCTTGTCGATCTCCAACACCCAGACCTGCACCACGTCGCCCACCGAAACGACCTCGTGCGGATCGCGGACGTAACGGTTGGCGATCTGGCTGATGTGGACCAGCCCGCTGTCGCACAGGCCGATGTCGACAAACGCGCCGAAATCGACCACGTTCAGCACCGTGCCGGTCAGCTCCATGCCGACCGTCAAATCTTCAAGTTTCACGACTCCCTTGCGGAAGATCGGCAGCGGCAAGTCCTCGCGCGGGTCGCGGCCCGGGCGGGACAGGTCCGCTACAATATCTTTCAGCGCCAGCTCGCCGACGGCCAGTTCTTCGGCCATTTCCGGCGAATTGAGCCGCGCGGACTCTTGAGCCAATTTGGCCGTGGCCTCGCTCCGCCGCAGGTCGCTGACCTGCAAATCGAGCTTGCTGAGCACCGCTTCGGCGACCAGGTAGCTTTCGGGGTGAATCCACGTCGCGTCGAGCGGATTGTCCGGCGAGTCGATCTTCAAAAAGCCCGCCGCCTGGACAAACGCCGAATCGCCGAACCCCGGCACTTCGGTCAGTTGCTGGCGGCTTTTGAACGGGCCGTGTTCCAGCCGATAGTCATAGACCCGCCGCGCGGTGAGTTGGTTCAGCCCCGAGACGTAACGCAACAGCGCCGGGCTGGCCGTGTTCACGTCGACGCCGACGTAGTTGACGCACGACTCGACGACCTGATCGAGCGAGCTGCGCAGGTGCTTGGCCTTCACGTCATGCTGATACAGCCCAACGCCGATATTCGCCGGGTCGATCTTCACCAGCTCACTGAGCGGGTCTTGCAGCCGGCGGCCGATCGACACCGCGCCGCGCACGGTAGCATCGTAGTCGGGCAGTTCTTCTCGCCCCAGCGGGCTGGCGGAGTAGACGCTCGCGCCGGCTTCGTTGACGACGATATAGGAGACGTTGCGATCGGCCAACTCGCCCGCGATCAGCTCGGCGAGCACTTCCTCCGTCTCCCGGCAGCCCGTTCCGTTGCCGAGCGCCACGACCGACAGGTTGTGCGCGCGGATCATCGCCATCAGTTTTTGGCGGCCTTGCTGCCGGCGTTCTTCGGCTCCCACGACGTGGATCACGTCGTTTGCCAGAATCTTGCCAAACTCATCGAGCGCGACCAACTTGCAGCCGCTCTTAAAGCCGGGATCAATCGCCAACACCCGGCGGCCGGAGATCGGCGGCTGCAGCAGCAGATTGCGCAGGTTGCGCGCAAAAACCTCGACCGCGTGGGCTTCGGCCTTTTCGGTTAGCTCGCGGCGCACCTCGCGCTCTAGACTCGGCAGCACCAGTCGCGCAAGCGCGTCGCGCACGCAGCCGCGCAGAAACTCCAGATGCGGGTGCGACTCGGGGAGCAGCAGCGCGTCGGCTTCGCGCTGCATCGCTTCGCAATCGGCGTCGATCTTCACGCGCAGGTCTTTCGACCGCTCGCCCCGATTGAGCGCCAAGACGCGATGCGGCGGCACCTTGGCCAGCGGTTCGCGGTAGTCGAAGTAGTCGCGGAAGCCTTTGGAGGTTTTTTCGTTGGTTTCGCCCTTGCTACTGACGAGCTTGCCCGACTTGCGGTAAATCCTGCGGACGCGCTGCCGCAGATCGGCGCGTTCGGAAAATTTTTCCGCCAGGATATGCCCCGCCCCAAGCAGCGCATCGGCGGCGGTGGCAATCTCTTTATCGGGATTCACAAAATCGGCGGCGCGGCGGTCGAGATCGGCGCAGGCCGGATCGGCGGCCAAAATTTCGCTCGCCAGCGGCTCCAGCCCGCGCTCGCGCGCGGCGGTGGCGCGGGTTTGCTTCTTCGGTTTGAAGGGCAGATAGAGATCTTCGAGCCGCTTGGTGCTGTCGGCCGCGCGAATCTCTTGCGCCAGTTCGGGCGTCAGCTTGCCTTGCGACTCGATGCTGCGGAGGATCGTCTGCTTCCGCTCCAGCAGCATCCGTTGCCGCGCGACCTCCTCTTGAATCGCGCGAATCTGCTCCTCGTCGAGTCCGCCGGTTTGGTCTTTGCGGTAGCGGGTGATGAACGGAACCGTGTTCCCCTCATCGAGCAGCGCGACGGTCCGTTGCACCTGGGGCACAAGCAGATGGAGACGCTTGGCAAGCTGCGCGAAGTCCAGCGCGTGAGCAAGGTCGTTCATGAGATTGGATCGAGCGCGTGTGCCCCGCACGGCGCAAGCGGTGGCGGTGTCCTGGCCTGGTTAAGAAGGAAAATCTAGCGCGATCAGTAGAGATTGTCAAGATTCGCGGGGGCAGGCAGGAAAGGCGGAGGGCGGAGGGCGGAGCAAAAGCGGAAAGCGGAGGACGCTACGGGCTGTAGGCTGCGGGCTACAGGCGAAATGGGGTGATGTTTCCGCAGCTTGTAGCGTATCGCCTACAGCTTACCGCTTTTGCCCGGCCCCCAGCCCGAATTGCCGGGAGAACGGGAGGGGGCGGAAAAGATCGTGCTTTCTGTCAAAGAGACCAAACCGTTACGAGTCGGCCGGCCGATACAGAGATTGAAAACCAGGGTGGGCAGCCCGCGCCTGCGCGAGAGGCGGGGAAAACAGACGATCCCTGAAAAGTAAGGAAGCGCTCTCATGGCACGAAGCCACTTGCGGGTTTATTACGGTCCGACCGAGCAGACGCGGCTGGCCGCGACCGATACGGCCAAAAACACCGTCACGCTGCCGCTGGGCGAGGTCGCCCCGCTGCTGGCCGACGCCGTGCGCAACAAGCGCACCTGGCTGCGTGATTTCGAGAACGACGAAATCACGATCTCCACTGATCTCTACGAAGTGCTGCTGGCGTACCAGTATTTCCGCCGCCCCTCCGCCTAACGCCGCGCCCCGGCGCGCCGATCCAGAAAACGCCCCACGGCCCCCGGCACCCGCCGGCGGGCCGTTTTTTTGTTAGCGTTAGGCTACAGGCTACAAGCTACAGGCTGCGGAAACGCCATCCCACTTCTCCTGTCGCCCGCAGCCTGCAGCCCGTAGCGCCCAGCCGGCTTTCCGCTTTTTTCCTTCCGCCTTCCGCCCTCCGCCTTTCCTCCCGCTCTCTACCCTTCAACAAGGTATAATAGTCCTGCAACATCTGCGGGCATCTGTCTCCAAGCAAGCGAGGTTTCGGCGTGAGTGACGCCAAGAACGAGGATTTGCGGAAGGGAGCCGTCGGCCCGGAGAGTGCTGGCACGGGTTCTCGGGAGCTAACGACCGAAGACGCCGTGATGGAGACGGCCGAAGCGGTCGCCGCCTCGGCCGCGATCGACGATAAGCGGATCGGCGACTTGATCGCGATGATCAAGGAGTCGGCCGACAAGCTCGCCAAAGATCGCACCTCGCGCGGCGATCTCAAAATCCTCAGCCGCGCGCTGCGCGAGCTGCGGTACGCCTTCAAGGTTTTTACGCCCTACCGCTCGCGGCGCAAGGTGACGGTCTTTGGCTCGGCGCGGACGCGGCCCGACGCTCCTTCGTATCAGCAGGCGGTCGAGTTCGGCCGCACGATGGCCGAGAAGAACTGGTTCGTCGTGACCGGCGCCGCCAGCGGCATCATGGAAGCCGGCCACGTCGGCGCGGGGCGCGACAACTCGATGGGGCTGAACATCATGCTCCCCTTCGAGCAAGCCGCCAACCGCATCATCGCTGGCGATCCGAAGCTGGTGAACATGAAGTACTTCTTCACCCGCAAACTGATGTTCGTGAAGGAGTGCGACGCGGTGGTCTGCTTCCCCGGCGGCTTCGGCACGCTCGACGAAGGGCTGGAAGTGCTCACGCTCCTGCAAACCGGCAAGCGCGACATGGTGCCGGTCGTGTTCCTCGACGCCCCTGGCGGCACGTTCTGGCGGGACTTTCACCAGTTCGTCCTCAAGCAGCTTAAAGGCGGCGCGATGATCTCGCCCGAGGACACCTCGCTCTACAAGCTGACCGATAGCTGCGAAGAAGCCGTCCAAGAAATTTTGCAGTTCTACAACGTCTACCACAGCATGCGCTACGTGCGCAGCAAGCTCGTCGTACGGATGCGGGAGCCGATTTCCAGAGAACTGCTCGAGGACATCAACCGCCACTTCCCCGACATTCTCGCCGAGGGCAAGATCGAGCAACGCGGCGCGCTCGACGAGGAAAAAGACGAGCCGGATTTGGCCGAACTGCCGCGGCTAGCGTTCCGCTTCAACCGCCGCAGCCTCGCCCGTTTCCGCCAACTGATCGACGTCATCAATCGCGGCCACATCACCGACCGCGAAATCCGCGACACGAGCCATCCCACGCCGAAAACGTGAGGGAAGGCGGAAGGCGGAGGGCGCAGGGGTGGCGCTAGCCGCTACCGCGCGCTCAGTTCATGCACGGCTTTGACTAGCGCGATGGCGTTTTCGACGGGCGTTTGTTGCAGCACGCCGTGGCCGAGGTTGAAGATGTGGCCGGGGCGGCCGCCGGCCTGGTCGAGCACTTCGCCAGCGCGGCGGCGGATTTCTGGTTCGTCGGCCAGCAGGACGAGCGGATCGAGATTGCCTTGCACCGCGCGGCTCTCGCCGATCATCCTCCAAGCATCATCGAGCCGAATGCGCCAATCGACGCCAAGCACCGTGCCGCCGGCTTCGGCCATGAGCGGCAGGAGCATCGGATTGCCGGTGCCAAAGTTAATGACCGGCACGCCCGGCGTAATGCCGTCGATGATCGTGCGCAGATACGGCAGCACGTAGCGGCGGTAGTCCGACGGGCCGAGACAGCCGACCCAACTGTCGAACAGTTGCACCGCCTGAGCGCCGGCGGCGATTTGGGCGTTGAGATAACTCGTAATCGCCCGTGCAAAACGCTCCATCAGCGCCCGCCACGCTCCTTCGTCGCGGTACATCAGCGTTTTGGTGAATAGATAGTTGCGGCTCGATCCGCCCTCAATCGCGTAGCTGGCGAGCGTAAACGGCGCGCCCGAAAAACCGATCAGCGGCAGCTCGGCCGGCAGATCGGCCCGCGTCTGCCGCACGGTTTCCATTACGAAGTGGAGCGAATCGACGCTTTCCAGTTCATGCACGCGATCGACATCGGCCGCCTCGCGGACTGGATTATGGATCACCGGCCCTTCGCCTTTGGCGAACTCCAGTTCCATGCCCATCGGCTCCAGGATCGGCAGCAGATCGGAAAAGATAATCGCCGCGTCGACGCCCAGACGAGCGACGGCCGTACACATGACCTCGCTGCAAAGCTGTGGGTTCTTGCACAGTTCGAGGAACGTCGTCTGCGCGCGGACCTCGCGGTACTCGGCCATGTACCGGCCGGCTTGCCGCATAAGCCAGACCGGCGTGTAGGGCACCGGCTCGCGGCGGCAGGCTTTCATAAACGGGCTGTTGTACCAAGCGGCGGTCGTATCAAGCGGCGCGGCGGCTTGGCTGAGCGTCACCGCGATCCGCCGCTTGCGACGCAGCAGCGCGTGCGACTGCGCGGCGGCGGCTTGCACCAGATGCCCCATCTTCGGATGCTCGGGGACCACATCGACCGGCAGATCGTTCTCGCGCAGCGCCTCGCTCGTCGTGGGACCAATCGAGGCGACCACCGTCCGCTGCATTGCCGCACGCAATTGGTCCGCCAAGCCGAGCGCCTCGGCGACTTTCGTCAGGTGATACACTTGCCGCGCCGAGGTGAATAGCGCCACGCCGGTTTCGCCCGCCGCCAGCCGGCGAACATTTTCCTCAAGCGGGCGAGTGTCTTCGGGTAGGTCCCAGTTATAAACCTTCAGCCGCACGACGCGCGCGCCGCGGGCTTCGAGTCCGGCGGTCAGGCTAGGGTTGGTCTCGCCGTATTCTTGCAGCCCGACGACTTGCCCGGCGAGCGGGACATGGGCGTCGAGCGTTTGCAGCAGTTCGCGCCAGGTGTTCGGTTCGGGGACGCGGTAGGTCGGCGTCAGGCCCAGCTCGCGCATCGCGGCGGCCGACTTCGGCCCCCGCGCGACGGTGACGACATCGGAGAGCGTGCTGAGAAACCGCCCGCGGTCGACCCGCCGCTCGATCTGCCCGAGCAGATGGCGCAGCCCCACGCCGGTCATGAAAATCACCAGATCAATCTGCCCGGTGAGTAGCCGATTGGCGAAATCGACCGCCTGCGGGTTGTCCTCGATCGGCACTTCGCGCAGCGAGGGGCTGACGTGCGGCACGCCGCCGAACCGCTCGATCATGCGGGCCATTTCTTCGGCCATGCGGCTTTCAAAGGCCGCTACCTGCAGGCCAGCAAAATTCGTCGGTTCGGAGCACATCAGACGCTCGCGGGGGTGGGAAGCATGCGTTTCGCTTCATGCTACCCCGGCCAGCGCAGAGGGGAAAGGGGCCGCCGGCGCGGCGCGGAAGCGTCATTCCCGCGCAGACCGGAATCGAGACGCGCGCGGGGGCTGGGGGCCGGGGATGAGGAGCGCCGGGTGGCGGGGGCACACTGCGTAGCAGAAGCTCCCGGTGGTGAAGGGGGCATGGCGGAGACGCCACCGCGTTGCGCTGTGCGCTGGCCGGGGCTTTGGGGGGCTTCCGCTCCTCGCGGCGCGCCCCCGCCACCGAGGCGCCATAAGCTCGGCTCTTACCGCAGCATGGTGCTGAGCGTCTTGGCCCAGCCGTTTTCGCGGCGGAAGTAGCGGTGCAGCCCTCGGCGGCGGGGCCGGTCGTCGAGCGCGCGGCGCACGCCGTAGCGGATTGCTTCGGTCGTCATGCCGTAGACGAAATGGGCGACCAGGGCGTCGGCGTGGACGAGGACCGGCGTTTCCGTCGGCGGCTCGCTCAGCCCCAGCGCCGGCAGCGCGATTTCGTCCCCGCCGGCCCAGAGCGCGGTGCCGTATGCGAGTCCCGAGCCGGCGGTCACGGCGGGCACGACCTCGGCCAAGCCGCCATACAGCGCGCCCATCAGCGTCCCGTAGCCGTAGTGGACCATCGGCCCGGCGATTTTCCTTTCCGACGGCGTCAACTCGCGGTCGAGCACTTGCCGCGAGACGGCCGAAGCGACCTGGGCCGTGGCCGTCTGATCTTCGGCCTGTTGTTGCGACGGCTGGCCCCGTTCTTTTTCTTCCGTATAGATCATCTCGCCCATTTTCTTGCCGAGCTTGGCACTCAGTTGATGGTAGCGATTCATAATCCATGCCGCCGCCAAGCCTCCCACCGCGCCAGCCACCGCACCTTTGAACACCTCGCCGGCGGTGACTTCGGTTTCGTACCAAGAATCGCGGGTGCTGCCGTTGTGCCAAAAGCTGTAGGCCATGTGGGTCTCTCCTTGCGAAACGCCTCCCCGCGGCGCAGGCTCTGCATGAATTGGGGGAGAAATGGACGCGGTTCCTTTCCTGAGAGCGAATAGCGCGCCAAGGCCGACTCAGCAGGGGGAATGGCGTTCGGGCGGCTTGTTTATTACGATCTAACTGCTGACAAACTGCCCCACGTTGCGACAGCTTGGCGCGGAGCGGGGGCACAGAGGCTGTTTCTCGTTGTTCGTGGTCCCGTCGCTCGTAACCGCTAGAAGCATCTTCCTGCTGATGGAAGCAAGCTCCGCTAGCCGGATGGCAACGCCGCGCGCTCGCCGGCTATTAAATACGAGAAGTAGGCAAACCGCTGTAAGGCCTTTCGATTCTGCTCCTTATGAGGTCGATGATGAGTCTATCCGTTCCGCGACCGGCAAGTTTGCTTGCCCTGGGCTGGCTTCTTGCGCTGCTGGTTTCCCCGCTTGCCGCCCAAACCCCGGATTCGACGGGAGGCCAATCGCTAGGTGCTCCCGGTGGTTCTGCGCAGACCGGCTCGGGAAACAACGCCGCAGGGCAGCCGTCGCAACAAGGCCTGTCTCCGCAAGGGCCGCAGGATCAATCGCAACCCGAACAGGCGCAACGGATCGAACAGGGGCGCTATCTGGTCCATGACGTGGCGAAGTGCATCGTCTGCCACTCGCCGCGCACGGCGAGCGGCGCGCTGATCGAGCGGCGTCTGCTGACCGGCGCGCCGATGCCCGTCGCGTCGCCTTTTCCAGACCAAGAGTGGGCCTTCCGCGCGCCGCGCATCGCGGGCCTGCCCGGCTGGACCGACGAGCAGATCATCACGCTCCTCGTCACCGGCCAGCGCCCCAACGGCTACGAACCCAAGCCGCCGATGCCCAACTTCCACTTCAAACCCGAAGACGCCCGAGCCGTCGTCGCCTACCTCCGCTCGCTGGGGCAGTAGGCTTTCACTCCGCGCGGTCGTCGGCCACGAAGCCGCAGCGGGTGTGCGTGCCGTCGCAGAAGGGGCGCTTCCGCGACTGGCCGCAGCGGCACAGGGCAATGCCCGGCTTGCCGCTTTCGGGGACGCGAAAACGATTCCCCTGGGCGTCAATCAGCGTTACCGGCCCCAACACCAACAGCGGCCCGCTCGCGCGGACTTTGATTGTCACTTCGGGCTGGGGAGGATCTGGGGTGGGGGCCATGTGGAGATGTGGGGACGAGGGGACGAGGGACGAGGGACGAGTCTTTGCTGACTGCTGACTGCTGACCGCTTTTTCACGCACGCTACCGCGATTCGGCGGCTTGGGACGCAGCTTTCGCGGGGGCCGGTTCCTCAGGCAAGACCCGTAGCAAGAACAGCACGCGCATCTGATCGGCACGGTCGGCGTGCGGTTGCTGCACGCCGCGATCTTCGACACCAAGTTCCTCCTGCGGAACGTCCTGCGCCATTCTCAAGTTCGACTCGGGCTGCTTGGCTCCCTTGCGCGGGGCGTCGGACTCGGCACGCTGGCCCGGTTGCTCGGCAGGCGCTTGTCGAAGCCCTTCGCTCAGTGCTTGTCGATTCTCGTGCAGCTCAAGCGGAGTGCGAATGCGCTGCGCGCGGCCGAGCGGCATCTGCCTCGCCTTGTCCAGCTTCCTTACGTCTTGATCTCGTGATTCTTGGGGCGCGGCAGCCGGGGCGGGGCCGGCGCCGGCCTTGCCGTACTGACGACGCAGACGCTCGGCCGCTTCGTTCTGGCGATCGAGGAGCGGCTGTTGCGCCACGCCGCGCCCATAAGCCGCCAGCGGCTGCTGCCGCATCATGCCCGGGGCCGGCTCGACTTCAATCGCGGGAAAGTCCTGCGGCCGGGCCGCAAGATCGGCCAGCGCCGCCTCGACCGTCTCCGGCGGGGCTTCGACATAGACCAGCTCTAGCTGATCTTTCGCTTCGCTCCGCTCCGCTTGCTTCTGCTGCGCGGCGGCTACGTCGCCGGGCTGCGGCGCGGCCGGCGCCGCAAAGCCTGGCACTGCGGCTCGCTCTCCTTCCCAAGCGATCGACTGCCGGGCCAAAAGCTGTTCGAGCGAGTTCTGCACCGCCGCTTGCTGGCTCACGTCAAGCTGCACGACCAGCACGCCCTCCTCGGCAAGCTGCTGGAGTTGCTTTCCTAGCTCGACTTCGTCCGCCGCGAGGACTTCAGCAACCAACGCTGGATCGCCCGCGCGCTGGCTATCGCTGCGCCCGTCGACAGTCTCCGCCTTGCGCTTGGCCATGTGAGAGGGGGGGGCATTGTTGACGACTCCTGCGGCCGGCGCTGATTCCGAAGGCGGCGCCTCGAACGCGCCGGCCGGCGGCGCTGCCGGAGAAGGAGCCGACTCGGCCAGCATGCTCTCGGCGGGCGGCGGTTCCTCGACCGCCTCGCGCGTGCGGGAGTCCTTCGGAGCCGAAAGCGTGGCGGGCGGCAGCGGACCGACGCGCTCCGCATCCCGCCCGGCCAGCGGACGTTCTTCCTCGGGATTGAGCAGCATCAACAGCAGCGCCGCCGCAAGCGCCACGGCCGGCCACATCCAACTTCGCAGACCCCGGCCGAGCGGAAAGCCCGATAAGGTTCCGCCGGCCGATCGGCGCTCGTCCTCGCGCTCCTCTTGCGGCCCGCGCGGCTGCGTGAGCACGGCGCGCTCCGCGCCGCGCAGCACACGGCCGCTCAGATCCTCGCCCAGTTGGTGTCGCGGCAGCGCTTGCAAGGTGCTGCTCAGTGCCCGCAGATCCTCGTACACCCGCCGCGCGTCGGCATCGCGCGCCAAAAGTTGCTCTACCTCGGCGCGCTCGTCGGGCGCAAGCTCGTTATCGAGATAGGCCGAGATCAGTTCGTAGCGGGCGTCGTCGTTCATCGAGAAGTAGCTCAGCGAGCGTCTTTTTATGGGCTTCTCAGGAGGCAAGAATGAGAGGGTGGATCAAAACGATTCGCCTTGGAGAACGGTTCTTAACTTCTCGCGCAGTTGCATCCGCGCGCGGTGCAGCCGGCTGCGGACGGTGCCGACCGGCAGGTCGAGCATTTCGGCGATCGCTTCGTAGCTGCATCCGTCCATCTCGCGCAGCACAAGCACCTGGCGGAACTCGTCCTCCAGTTCGCCGAGCGCCTGCTGCACTTGATCGACGGTTTCTTGTTGCACGAGCCGACCCTCCGGCGGGCAATCGCGGTCGGCCGGCTCCTGGCCGGTCTCGTCGCGGGTCTTGTCGAGCGAGGCGGTGGGCTTGCTCCGCCGCCGGTGGCTGATGGCCAGATTCAAGGCAATCCGATACAGCCAAGTATAAAAGCGGCTGCCTCCACGGAAACTATCGAGCTTGAGGAAGGCTTGCACAAAGGCGTCTTGCAGCACATCGCGGGCATCCTCGGCCGAGCCGAGTTGGTGCGCAAGGGTGTTGTACAGTCGGTCCTGGTATTTCTGGACCAACTGCCCAAAGGCCGCCGCGTCGCCGGCCCGCGTCACCTCGATGAGCCGCACGTCTTCGTCCAAAGGCCGCTCCCGCCAATACAGACGCCACGGGCTGCGGAAAAGTTCCCGCCTGCAAAAAAACCGCCCCACCTCCACGGCTCATCTTCCGTCTCGCCCCCCCGCTTGTCAAATCGAGCAATCAGCGATCAGCGAAGTAGGAAGCCAAACCGCGCTGCGTTTCCCTGTAGCGGCCTATTGCTCCCCCCTTTTCGCCCGAGGCCGCCAGGCCGGTTCGCCGCTCTAGCCATCTGGTGACTGCTCTCTAGATTCCCGCCTGCGCGGGAAAGACGTGTTTTGCTGACTGCTGATCGCTGACTGCTGACAACTAGTAAAGTAGGGTGGGCTTTGCCCACCACGCGGATCGATTGTTCATTCCATTTGTTCTGTTCGGGGGATCATCAGAACTACTACTGGCGCAGAACCAGTGGTGGGCACAGCCCACCCTACTACTGAGCGTTTGCGTGCCGAGGGGGAAGGTGTCAGTACCGAATGGAGAATCGGTTCCTGGTCCTGACCCTTTTCCAGCTCTGCCCCTTTTCCAGCTCCCTAATTAGTCTCCCGTAAACCCAGGTTGCGAGCAATCTGGGCCACCCGCGGACCCTAAAATAGGCTCCCCGTAACTTTTCGAAAAGACTTTCCACTTTTCCCGTCAGGTTCCTCTCCCCCAGCGAGATTACCAGTAGAGGAGGAAATCTTCTCGTCTTGCCCGCCCCTTGCCGGAGGTGCGAGAAAAGCTGCTCGTCGGAGCCAGACTCGTGAGCGAAGCGGAACGTAATCCCGAGGACAGCCTGAGCCGGCAGGCGGCCGAGTTCGTCGCGCTGTACTCGCAGTATGAACAGCGACTGTTCCGCTACGTGGCCACGCTCCTGCCGCGCCGGCAGGATGCCGAGGACGTGCTTCAGGAGGCGGCCCGCGTTCTCTGGACGAAGTTCCACGAGTACGACCCCGCGCGGCCGTTTCTCCCCTGGGCCTGCCGGGTGGCGTACTATGAGGTGCTCCGCTTTCAAGATCAGGAACGCACCCGGCGGCGGCATTTTAGCGAGGCGGTGCTGCAAGCGGTTTCCGAGTTGCGCATCGAACAGGAAGAGCTGCTCGCCGCGCAATCGCGGATGCTCGACGACTGCCTCCACCGCCTGCGGCCCGACGAGCGGCAGCTTCTGCGCGAGCGCTACGCCGGCGAGTGTTCGATCGTCGAGTTGGCCGAGCAGACCGGCCGCACGGCCGACGCCCTCTACAAATCGCTCGAACGGCTGCGCAAAAAACTGCTCCTCTGCGTCACCCGCGTGCTGGCCGACGCCGGCTGGATGAGCTGATCGCCATGCAGAAGCTCAACGATTCGCTGCACGAATTGATCTCGTCGCTCCGAGACGGCACGCTCGATGAGGCGCGGTTTGCGCAGTTGGATCGACGGTTGCAGCGGGACGCCGAGGCTCGGCGGCAGTACGTGCAAACGCTGGAGCTCGATTTGGAAATCGAGCGTCGGCTGCAACTGCCCGACGTCCTCGCGGCGGCGCCGGCGCCGCCGCGCGAGGAGGTGTTGCGGCGCCGCGCCGCCCATGCGTTGATTGATTCGCTTGCGGCGCTCGACACGCACGCTCCCCCGCCCCGCTCCGATCCCGGAGGACTGCTCGACTGGAACCGGCATCCGGTGCGTTTTGCCGGCGTTTGTCTGGTGCTGACCGCGCTGCTCTGGGTCGGCTGGTGGCGGATGTTTTCCCTTTCGCCCGAAGCGCATCCGACGCGGCACGCCGCGCCCGCGCCGGCTCGCCCCGAGGTGGTCGCCCGGCTGGTGCGAAGCGTGGCGCCCGTTTGGCAAAACGAGGACGAGGCGCCGTTCGACGGCGCGTTTCTCCGCCGCGGGCAACGCCTGAGTCTGGCCTCGGGTCTGGTCGAAGTCGCGTTCGAGCGTGGCGCCCGCATGGTCCTGGAAGGTCCGGCCGAGCTGCGGCTCATCGCGTCGGGCGCGGTAAAGCTGGAAAGCGGACGCCTCACGGCGCATGTGCCGCACAAGGCGGCTGGTTTTGCCGTCGATTGCGGTAGTGTGACGGTGATCGACCTGGGCACCGAGTTCGGCGTCGACGTGCGCGAAGCCGGGGTGGTCGACGTGCTGGTGTTCGAGGGCCAGGTGGAAGTCGCCCCGCGCGACGCGCCCGCTCTCGCCCGCCGCACGCTCTCCGCCAATGAAAGCGTGCGTTTCACCCCGCGCCCGAGCGGCGGCTTGCTTGCCGCGGAGTTATCCCCCCAGCAGCGGGCGAAGTTCGTCCGGCCGCAATCGCGGATCGGGCCCGACGGGCCGATGATCCGCCCGGTCGCCGTTGAAGCTTCCAGCGAGTATTACAACGGCGAGAAATACTACCTTCGCGCCAGGCACCTGATTGACGGCTCGCGTCTCTCGTCGGAAAGCCCTTGGGCGACGCACGCCCCCAGTCACCTCGGAAAGGGCATCTGGCACAGCGGCGCGCGCACCGCCGAGGACGAGGCGTATGAAGCCCAACATCCGCCGCCGCTCCCGGCTCGCCGCGCCACGGGGCGGTGCGTTGTCGCCGAGCAGTATTTGATCTTCGATCTCGGCCAGCCCTACGACCTTCAAGGCGCGCTCGTTTGGAACCACAACCAAAACCGCAAGGGCCGCGGCGTGCGCGGATTGCAACTCTCGATCTCGCCCAGCGCCGAAGGCGACGACTTCCAACTCGTGGAAGGCGGCCCCTGGACGCTCCAGCACAATCCGCCCGGCACCGCCCCCGTGGCCGCCGAACACCTCGAGTTTACCGCCCGCAACGCGCGCCGCGTCAAACTCGCGATCCTAAGCAATCACGCCGGCGAGCCGCGTGGGCACGTGGGCCTCTCCGAGGTCCGTTTTCTCGGCAAGCCGACAAACACTCAGAACTTATGACTCCACGAGCCTTAAGGAGAGATTCGATGCGTACCACCCTCGCGCTGCTCGGCTGCGCCGCCGCACTGGTTTGCGGTTCGTCTCGCGCTCAGGCGACGATGCTCGCCACGGCCAGCGCCACCGTCACGTCGTTGAACTTCGCCAACGCCGAAGCGACCTCTCTCGGCCGCAATGGCGGCGACAGTGCGAATTTCCGCTCCTTCGCGGCGTTCCGCGTCAGCGATCTGCTCCTCAGCGAAGGATTGAGTTTGGGCGATCTGAACACCGCACCATTTCGCTTCTCCTTTGATACCTCCGCGGGCGCCAGTTTGCTTGCGGGAAGCTACCGCATCAATTACCTCGGGTTCTTGGCACGCGCCGACCTGCCCACAAGCGGGAAGTCGCTCAGCCTCGGAGCCTGGAATGGGATGTACGACGATTACAACATCGGCGAGGAAATCGATTCCCAGATCTCCGATACCGAGGCGGCGCAGTCGTTCACGTTCGACAAGCTTGTCCTCTCCGGCGTTACCAGCAGCGGCCCGAACGATTACGTCGTCTTCGGCGTGCGCTACAACGAACCGCAAGTGCCTGGCACGAATCAGCCGCTCTCGAACTTTCGCCTGGATTTTACGCCCGTGCCGGAGCCTTCGACGATCGTTCTGTTCCTGTTGGTCGGCGTCGGAATCGGGCTCGCTGGCTGGGGCAAGCGGATCAAGCGTTAAACCGTTTAGGATATCACCGGCGGCTTGCCCGGCGGGTGCGAAGTTCCCCAGCCCTCGGAAATCTCGACCATGCACGGCCCGACGCTTGCGGTTGCCTCCAATACAGGACTTCAAACGGACAGAAGATCTTCCGCTCCCAACCGCACTAACCGCGGGGCAACGTCGCGCGCGGAAAGCTTCTGGGACAAACTTCCACCCACACAACGAGTCGACCATGGGTAAAGAGTGCAAGCTCTGGGCTAAGGGACGCGGGAAGAATAATTTTGGTGGCGCCTCCAGCATCCGACGCAGAGCTCCGCAAGGAAGCGCCGGGAGAATACTTCCGGGAAAGGCCGTGTACACGCGGGAGGCTTCCAACGCGGCCCCAACGGGGCCGAGCTCGGCAGCCCAGGCCGTAGGCCGATGCCGAAGTTGTTTCTCCCGCCTTCCTACAAGAAGCACCGCCAAGACGGCCGTGGCGCCCGGCGCCCACGACGGTCTTACGCTCGTGGAGCTACTGGTCGTGATCGCCATCATCGGCATCTTGGTCTCACTGCTCTTGCCGGCGGTCCAAGCGGCGCGGGAGGCGGCGCGGCGCGCGCAATGCTCGAGCAACCTCAAGCAGGTCGGGCTGGCATTGCACAACTATCACTCGGCGCACGGCATGTTTCCCGCCGGCGGCGTCGTGCCGCGGGGCGAAACCGACGACGGCAACCACTACGGCCACTCCTGGTGGATCGCCGTGCTGCCGTATGTGGAACAAGCTCATCTGTACGCCCAGTTCGATCAGCACGGCAACAGCTACGGCGCCACCGGCTGGACCGGCGGCGTGGAAGGCAATCTGCATAACCAACAACTGCTCAACGACGTGATCCTTTCGTGGATGATTTGCCCCTCCAGCTCGGTACCTCCGGTTCAGGCCAGCGACGGCGTGCGGCAGGCCGGGGCCACGCCGATCAGCCCCTCCTACGCCGGCATCTCCGGCTCCAAAGTGCATCCCACGAAGTCCCAAATGCCCGGCACGCTCGGCGCAGGCTGGCTCTCCCGCGGCGGTGTGTTGGTCAGCCGGCAATGGGTTTCCATGGCCCACATCCGCGACGGCGCGTCCAGCACCTTGATGCTCGGCGAACAATCCGACTGGTGCCGCGACGGGACGGGTCGGGTCGACGAATGTCGCAGCGATTGCGGGGCCGGCTTCTCGATGGGCCCGGGCGAGGAATCGCACCAGCGAATCTTCAACGTCACGGTCGTGGCGCACCCGATCAACGAAAAATCGCTGCTCGCCTTCGGCGTCGGCGGCGGCGGAATCCTCGGCGGTCCGCCCGGCGCCTGCGGCTCGAACGCCCCCATCCAATCGGCCCATCCCGGCGGCGCCCACGCGCTGCTGGCCGATGGATCTGTGCGGTTTCTCCAGCAAGGGCTCGACGTGCAAATGCTCTACCACCTGGCCGACCGTAACGACAATCAGGTGGTGGAACTACCGTGATGCAAAGCGACGACCATTCCACGGGCGCCACCGGCCCAGCCAGTGCTTCTATTGATCTTCGGAAAAGTATTGAGCCGTCAGCATTCTGAAAAACGTCGGCAGCAGAACCAGTGGTGGGCACAGCCACCCTACTACCTAGAGCGTGCTGCTTAGGCCGTGCGGACGGGCAGTGCCGAGCCGCGCGGCCGGGAGAGGACGAATGTCCATAGCCCCAGGACGATCACGAGGATTAGCACGCTCACGTTCTGCGAGATGCTCAGCCCGGTCTGGAAGACGGCGGCTTCGTCGATGCGGATGATCTCGATCAAAAACCGCGCGACTGGGTAGATCGTGAGCATCAGCGCCAGCACCTCGCCATCGCGCCGCCGGTAGGGGTAATAGGCGATTAGGAATAGGCAAATCAGCGCCGCGTTGATTGCGCTATACACCTGCGTCGGATGCACCGGTCTGCTGCGCGGCGGCAGCGCGGCGGCGAGCGCCAGGGTGCGGCCGTCGGCGAGCGTGATGTGCGCGGCGCGGCCGGCGGCGATGGACTGGCCGAGCATCGTCAGCGCTTCGGCCGTGGACTCCGGCGCGATGCCGTTGATCGCTTGGATTTGATCGCCCGCCTCAAACCCTGCCGCGTCGGCCGGCGAGCCGGGCGTGACGCGCGTCACGCGGGGCGGCCCGTCGGAGGTGCTTTCCAAGTCAAGCCCCAGCAGCCGGCCTTCGTAAAGCTGATTCAGGTAGGGCGGACTCCCTTCGGGGAACGTCACGGCCCAGGGCAACTCGCAGGCTCCGCCAAAGCAGCAGCCGTTGAGCAAGCAGCCGATCCGCCCGAACGCCAGCCCGAGCATGATTGACGGCGCAATCAAATCGCCAAAGGCAAGCACCGGCAGGCGATGCCGAAACGCAAAGGCAAAAAACGCCGCCGCCCCGCCGATTAAGGAGCCGTAAAAGACCAGTCCGCCCTGCGGAATGTTCGCCACCGCGCGGAGCGTCTCGGCGAGCGTCTCGCGCTGGTAGTCCTGTTCCCAATACTCGACCACATGGAACAGCCGCGCTCCGGCGATGCCGGCGATAAAGAGCCAGAAGGCGAGCGAAAAGATCAACTCCGGCTGCACCCCCATCCGCCGCGCCCGATGGGCCGCCAGCGCGACGGCGCTACTGACGCCGATGAGCAGCATTACGCCATAGCCGCGAATCGGCAGCGCGCCGGGAAAGAACCTCGGCAGCAGCACAATCGCCGCCCCCACGATCAGCAGCACCGGCAGGTAGCCGAGCGTATCGGCGTTCCAGCCCTGCCGCCGCACGAGCCACACCAGCAGTCCGACGCTAAAGAGTGCCCACAGCGCGAGCAACACACCCCACCCAAAGAGCGGCACGCCGCCCACTTCATACGGAATCCAAAACAACGTCTGACGCACGGGGAGAAGCTCGGCAGGAGGGAGAGGGTGTTGGAGAATTGTAACAGGCTGCGGGCTGCAGGCTACAAGCTGCGATTAGCTATCAGCGGTCAGCGATCAGCGTTCAGAACTATTTCCGCCATCGGCGTCAGCCCCGCTTTCCGCTTTCCGCTTTCCGCTTTTGAATTCGCCTTCCGCCTTCGCCCTGCTTCTACCCGATAACCCCGTTATCAATCAACCGCGTTTGCCCGACGCGGGCGGCGAGGAGGGCAACCGTGGGGCCGGTAATCTGCTCGACGGGCGTGAGCGTGCCTGCGGCCACGAGGGCGACGTACTCGACCTCGACGCCCGGCGTTTGTTCGAGCAGCGTGAGCATCGCCTGCTGAATCGCGGCGGCGCTGCGCTCGCCTCGGGCGTAATAATCGGCCGCGAGTTTGAGGCTCCGCGAGAGCGCCAGGGCGCGCTGCCGCTCGTCGGGGCTGAGATAGGCATTGCGCGAACTCATCGCCAGCCCATCCGCTTCGCGCACGATCGGGCAGACGCGGATCGTCACGTTCAGGTCAAAATCCTCGACCATCCGCCGCACCACGAGCGTCTGTTGATAATCCTTTTGCCCGAAGTAGGCCACGTCGCACTCGACCAGATTGAGCAGCTTGAGCACCACCGTCGCCACGCCGCGAAAGTGCGTAGGGCGGCTCGTTCCTTCGAGCGGCCGGGCCACCGAACCGACCTCGACATACGTTTCATGCCCAGGGCGATAGATTTCGCTCGTCGGCGGCGCAAAGACCAGGTCGACCCCTTGCGGCGCGAGCAACTCCACATCGCGCTGCAGATCGCGCGGATATTTTTCAAAATCCTCGCGCGGGCCGAACTGCGTGGGATTGACGAAGATGGTCACGATCACAAAATCGCACTCCTGCCGGCACGCCTCCACCAGCGAGAGATGCCCGGCGTGCAGCGCTCCCATCGTCGGCACGACGCCGATCTTCGCCCCACGCCCGCGCGCCGCGGCGACCGCCGCGCGAAGCGCTACGCGCGTTTCGACGATTTGAGGAACGGTGGGGGGGGGATTCA
>CAYZVT010000014.1:11605-25689 GCA_964481585.1 uncultured Pirellulales bacterium | reverse complement strand
TTACCGGCTCGCAGGCTGGTTTCTGCGGGCTAAGTCGGCCTGAGAAAAGCCATTTCGGCCGGATTGGCCCTCGGTTACAAAAACCGACTGTCCAAGCAAGAGTTCTACGCCGTAGCCGGCAAATGGTTCGAGGAAATCACCCGCTCACGAGGCCAGTCCTCTGCTAGCAAGAATGCCACCTGTGTGAAACCCCTTCACTTGGACTGGCCGGGCGGTCGATGTAGCCAGAAAGCGCAGCGGCTGTGCGTCAGGGCGTCGCGCGGTGCGCCCCCGCCGCCCCACCAGGTCTGAACAAATACGTCCTAACTGAGCAAGCAAAGCAAGGAGTACGAGCATGAAGCTCGCGTTGCCACGCGTTGGGGCAGCTTGGCTGTGGATCTTAGGCTGCGTCATTTCGTCGCAGATGGCTGCGCCCGTTCTGGCCGAGTCGGCCGCAGACGAGAAACCGCCCACAACCTACCGCCTTTCGCCCAGTCGCCCGATCGGCAAACTTGCCTGCGTCACCGCCGAGCTAGAGGTGGGGGGCGAGCTGCGCTTCCCGAGCGGCACGGAGATCGTCAGCGCACCGCTCCGCGTCGAAGCCAAACTGAAATACGACGAAAAGCTCCTCTCGGCCGAGGAGCAGCCGCCACGCACCCTGCGCCACTACGAAACCGCCGAGGCGACGATCCAAGTCGACGAGGCCGCCGCCGAATCGCGCTTGCGCGACGACCGCCGGCTCGTCGGGGCGAAGCTCGCTGGGGAGCAAGTCGTGCTCGCCTCTCCGGCCGGACCGCTCACGCGCGACGAGCTTGATCTGCTCGATGTCCTCGGCAGCACATTGGTGCTCGATCAGCTTCTGCCGACCGAGCCGGTCGCCCTCGGCGGGCGCTGGAAGCAGGACGCGGCAGTCGTGCAAGCCTTGCTCGGTCTCGACGCCGTTTCGCACTGCGAAGTTGAGAGCCTGCTAGCAAACGTCGATGCCGAGGTGGCCGAAGTCATGGTCGCGGGCGTCGTACACGGAGCGGCCGAAGGGGTCTCGACTGAGATTCAGCTCAAAGCCCGCTATCACTTCCATCTCCAGCGCCGGCAGATCGTCGGTGTGACGCTGGCCGTGAACGAGCAGCGGGCGATCGGCCATGTCGGGCCGGGGCTGGACGTGGTGGCGAAGCTGCGGTTGAAGATTGTGCCGCTCGCGGCGAGCGACGCGCTGAGCGAGGCCGCCGTGAAAGAAGTGGCTGACCGCTGGCAGCCGGATTGGGAACAGCTTGAGCATCGCTCGCTGCCCGGCGGCTACCGCCTGGTCTGTGATCGCCGCTGGTACGTGACCAGTGACGAGCGGGACCTGCTCGTGCTGCGTCGCGTAGAGCGGGGAAACTTGATCGCCCAGTGCAACGTCTCGCCGGTCGCGCCCCGCTCGGCGGAGAAGCCGATCTCGCTCGCCGAGTACCAACACGAGGTACGGCGAACGCTCGGCACGCGCTTTGGCCGGGTAATTAGCGCCGGCGAGTGGACCGACTCCGCCGGGCAGCTCGTCTATCGCGTGACGGCGCAGGGGAAGGTCGAGGAGTTGCCGATCGAGTGGCGGTACTACTTGATCCACCACCCCGACGGCCGCCGCGTCGCGCTCGCCTTCACGGTCGAAGCCGAGCTGGCCTCACGGTTCGCAGATGCCGACCGCGCGCTGGTCGACGCGCTGCGGCTGGAACCGGCCGAGGAGACCGCCTCCAAAGCCGCCAGCGGCACGACTCGCTAGAGCCATCTTCCTTTTGCTATCCCCAAGCTCCAATAGCCGGATGGCAACGCCATCCGCTTCGCGCCATCCGCGCCGCGCGGGACCGGCGAGCGTTGCTCGCCGGCTATTGGCTACGGGAATTGGGGAGGCGCTAGAGGCGGCTCGTGCAGCGCCGGCGTCCGATTTGCACTGCCCCTGGTGACGAGAGAGGAGCGTCCTCATGATTCGTCGCGAGGAGCAGACGCCCGGCGGGATGCAGTGGGTGCTAATTGGTCAGCCGGATCATGCGCAGTTGGCCGCAGAGCTGGCGCGGCATTGGGGAGCCGCGCCGCTGGAGCCGCGCGACGAACTGCTGTTGGCGATCGGGCATCACGACGACGGCTGGACCGAGTGGGAACGCTCGCCCCAGCTCGACTCCGAGCGGGGCCGGCCGCTGAATTTTACCGAGATGCCGGCCGAGGATTCGCTGGAGGTCTGGCGGCGGTCGATCGAGCGGGCGGCCGCGCGGGGGCCGCTGGTCGGTTGGCTCGTGGCGTCGCACTTCTCGGCGCTGCTGCGCGGTTCGAGCCATGCGCAGCTCGACGCGGCAGTGGCGTGGCTGACCGAGTTCGACGCGCGACGGCGCGGATGGCTGGCCGCTTGGCAAGAAAGCTCGCCGAGCGCCAGCCCCGAGGCGGCCGAGCGGGCGCTGCGGCACTTGCAGATGTTCGATTGGCTCAGCCTTTGGTTTTGCACGGCCGTGCGGACGAAGCCCGAGCCGTTCGCCACGCCGAGCGGCGACAAGCTGACGATCACGCCGGAGAGGGAGGGCATCTTTCTCGCCTCGCCCTGGCCGCTGCACGTCGAGTCACTCGTGCTCGAAATCGCCGGCCGCGCGATTCCGGCCGACGACTATCGCGGCCGCTGGCCCGACCCACTCGCCCGCGCGCCGCGGCGACAGTACCGCTGGGTCTTGCGTCCGCAGTAGCCGGCGCTGCACTGCTCGCGGCGAGGCTGGTGAGTTCACTTCGCCAGTCGCCCTAACTTTTCTGGGTGGCTGGCTGCGGGCGAGAGGGCAGGGGTTCTTCTTCCGTCTTGTCCACCAGCGAAATGAGTTTCTGGCCGGGCTGGGGGAGCGACGTGCTCTCGGCCGTGCGGATGGACAGCTTGCCGTCCTCGATCTGAAACAGCACCAGCGCGTTGGTGCCGTAGCGGACCTGGAAGTCCTTGAAGGTGAAGTCCTCGGTCAGCTTGGTCGTTTTCAGTTGTGCTCCTTCGGCAAAGCGCTTTTCGAGCTTCTCGTAGGTGGCATGGGGGGCAAAAAGCGTGCGGCCCCGGATCGCGCGCGTGCCGGGAGCGCGGCGGCCGCTGGCCGTCTCCGGCAGCGCGAGCTGGTACATGCCCGCGCGACCAAAAAGCTCGGCGTACTCAATGACCGCTAAGGAATTGACCTCATCATTGGGCGTGAGCGCAAGCAGCCGACCGATGCCGCTGAACTCCTGATCCTCGTGGACGTACTCGGACAGCACACTGGCGTAACAGGTCGGCAGCCCTGCCATCCGCGCCGCGGCGATGTTTTGATAATTGGTGTCCACCAGCAGGACCGGGAAGCCCTCGGTCTGCACCGCCTTGGCGAGCGAGCGGACCCAAGGTGCCGCGCCGACAAAGAAGATTCCCTGCGGGTCGCGGTAGGCCAGCCCTAGCAGGTTGGCCAGCGGCCCGGCCGTGGTTCCGTATACGCTCACCGTGCCGATGATGACCAAAAACGTGATCGAGGCGAAGCTACTCGCTTGCTCAAGCACCTCGGGCGGCAGCACCTCGGCACCGCGGCCGCTGGTCAGTTCCAGCGCGAAGAGCGACGAAACCGCCGCGGCGACAATTCCGCGCGGCGCCATCCAGGCCAGAAACAGCCGCTCTTTCGGTTTGAGTTCCGAGCCGAGCGTGGCCAGGAAGACGGTCAGCGGGCGGACCAACACGATCAGCACGGCGACGAAGGCCACTCCGGCCCAACCGGGGGCCAGCAGGTCGCTCGGCTCGACCCGCGAAGCGAGCAGAATGAAGAGCATCGAGGTGATGAGCGTGCCGAGGTTCTCCTTGAACTCGATCACGTGACGAACCGTGACGCTCTTCTGGTTAGCCAGCACAATGCCCAGCACGGTCACGGTCACCAACCCCGACTCTGGCTGCAGGAGGTTCGAGAGCGTGTGCGCCATCAAGATGGTCGCCAGAAAGACCGAGCTATGCAGATAATCCGGCAACCAGTAACGCCGGAGCATCAAGATCAGCAGACTGGCGGCGATCAGGCCGATCGCGCTGCCGGCGAGCGCGGTGACCAGCAGCCCTCGAATCGTATCGCCCGCCGCATGCTCGAAGCCTCCGGAGAGAATCGCCTCCAGCACGAGCACGGCCAGCACGGCGCCAACCGGATCGTTGACGATCCCTTCCCAGCGGATGATCGAGCCGATCCTGCCGGCGGGCCGGATGTGGCGCATCAGCGGGATGATCACCGTGGGGCCACTGACGACCAGCAGCGCGCCGAGCAGCATCGCCAGGCTGGGCGCGTAGCCGAGCAACCAGTAGGCGGCTGCGGCGGTCAGGATCCAGGTCAAGAGAATCGCCACGGTAACCATGCGCACGACGATGCCGCCCGACTCTCGCAGCTCGCTGAGCTTCAGACTGAGTCCCCCCTCGAACAGCACCACGGCCACCGACAGAGACACGACCGGGAAGAGCAGCTCGTCGGAGATCAGTTGTTGCGTGTCGAGGAAGCGTCCGGCGACAAAGCCGCTCAGCAGCAGCACGAGAATCGAAGGAAAGCGGAGCCGCCAGGCCACCCACTGGGCGGCAATGCCCAGGGCCAACAGGCCGGTGAGATGAACGACATGCAGTTCCAAGAGAACGTTCTCCAGAGGCGAAGGCGCGGGCTGCCGCAGTGGACTCAGCCGACGCAGAGGGAAGGTAGTTTTCTAGCATTTGCTATGCCGGAGGCGAATGGCGGATTGCCGCCAGAAAGCATAAAAAACCATAAATACGCTCGTTTGTGGGGGGGATCGGCCCGCTGCTGCCGAGTAAAATGAACGTGCTCTTGCGGCGCACCTGTCCAGGGATCGCCCTCCAAGACGCACCAAGAGAAGCGCGCGTCGGAACGATTGGAGAGGTGATGGCGGAAGTTCCCGGGGCATTCGGTGATCGAATTCCACGGTCGGACTGGCGACCAAGCTTCGGCAAGCTCCGGTTCTTGAGTTGCTGCGAACGTGGAACCAGGCTCGTGCGAGCGTGGCAGAGCGGCTAAGGCCGACCCCTGCTGTGCGAGCGGCGTTGCCGAGTGCTCTGCACCCCTCCTCTCGCGAAAGGGCGCTGAGCATGAACGCGGAACCTCTAGTCTTCGTCGTGGATGATGACCCGGCCGCCTGTGCGTCGGTGGTCGCCGTCGTGGAAGCCCAAGGCTTCTCGGCCCAACGTTTTGAGTCCGCCGAGGCGTTTCTCCATGCTTACCGCAATCAGGCAGGTTGTCTGATTGCGGATCTGCGTATGCCGGGGATGGGAGGCCTCGAACTGCAGGAGCAGTTGGTCGAGGCGGGCACGTCGCTGCCGGTCATTCTGATTTCCGCCTATGCCGATGTCCCGCTCGCCGTGCGGGCGATGCAGTCGGGGGCGGTCACGCTGCTCGAAAAGCCGTACCGCCAAGAAGAACTGCTCAATGCGATCGAGCAGGCACTCGAGCGCGACCGCCAGCAGCGCGAGCACCAACAGCGACTCTCCGAACTCGAAAGCCGCATGGCCGAACTGACGCGCGGCGAGCGGCAAGTCCTCTCGCTGCTGATCCAAGGCCATACGAACAAAGCCATCGCTTCGCGGCTCGACCTGGGACTACGGACGGTTGAAAAGTACCGTCACAATCTCTTCAAAAAGCTCGGCGTCCAATCGCTCCCCGAACTGGTTCGCGTCGTGATTGCGTGGGAAGAAGCCGCCCCCGCCTCGGTGACGAGCCGCAGCGAGAATGTTGGATTCCGGCCTGCGCGAGCTTGACTCATGGAGGGGGCCACGGTTGGCTTGCCCCCACCGTGCTCGTGTGAGGCAGCCGTGTACTGACGGGGCTTCCGCTCCTCGCGGTGCGCCCCCGCCACCGGTCGCCTGCGCGGGAAGGACGGGGGAAGGGCGCTTCGGCGTGCGCCGCTAGGCAGCGTGCCGGCTCCGGGCTAAAAAGAATCTTGGCGACCATCCCAACTGCCCTGGTCCCCGGTCCCCAGCCCCTCGTCCCGTGAGAGTGGAGAAGCTGCATGAGTAGGCAACGCGTGTTCCTGGCGGGATTGGTCGGGCTGATCTCGCTTGCGTATACGATGGGGGCCAGCGCGGCCGAACACGCGGCGGCGACGGTTCATCCGCTGGCGACCGAAGCGGCCGAAGCCGTGATGGAGCGCGGCGGCAACGCGGTCGACGCAGCCGTCGCGGCTGCGCTGACGTTGGCGGTGGTCGACGGGCACAACAGCGGCATCGGCGGGGGCTGCTTGATTCTTCTGCGCACGGCCGACGGTAAAATTATCGCCATCGACGGCCGCGAAACCGCGCCGGCTGCCGCATACCGTGACCTATACGTCCGCAATGGCAAGGCCGACACCGAAGCCTCGAAGATCGGCGCGCTCGCCAGTGGCGTCCCCGGCGCGCTGGCGGCTTATGATCTGGCGCAGCAAAAGTTCGGCAAGCTCAAGTGGGCCGACGTGGTGCTGCCGGCCGCGGAAATCGCCGCAGCGGGTTTTCCGCTCAGCCGCGTTGGCGCGCAGCAGCTCGCTGGCGTGGCCGACGAAATGCGGCAGTTCCCTGCTGCGGCGGCAATTTTCCTGGACGCAGATAGCGAGCCGCTCCAGCGGGGCGACCGACTCGTACAAAAGGATTTGGCGGCGACGCTCCGCGCGATCGCCGAGCACGGGCCGGCTTGGTTCTATCGCGGGCCGTTCGCCCAGCGCACGGCCGCGTGGATGCAGGAGCATGGCGGCATCCTGACGGAAGAGGATTTTGCTCGTTACCGGCCGATTTTCCGCGAGCCGGTCGTGAGCCGGTATCGCGATTACACGATTGTCGGCTTTCCGCCGCCCAGCAGCGGCGGGATTCACGTCGCGCAGATTTTGAACATCTTGGAGCACTTCGATCTGGCCGAGATGCCGGCCGACGAGCGGGCACACGTAATGGTCGAGGCGATGAAGCTCGCCTTCGCCGACCGCGCTTACTGGCTCGGCGACAGCGATTTTGTCCGCGTGCCGCGCGGCCTGATTGATCGCGGTTACGCCGCGCAGCTTGCCCGGCGGATCGACCGCGATCAGGCGAGCGAAGTCAATTTGCACGGGCAGCCGCCGGACTGGGCGAGCGACTTCTTCGGCAACATGCACACCACGCACTTCTCGGTCGCCGATGCCGAGGGCAATTGCGTGGCGATCACCGCCACGATCAACACCGCCTTCGGCTCCAAAGTCGTCATTCCCGGCACCGGCGTGGTCATGAACAACGAGATGGACGACTTTTCGATCCAGCCCGGCGTGCCGAACGCCTTTGGGCTGGTCGGAGCCGAAAACAACGCCGTGGCGGGCGGCAAGCGTCCGCTCTCCAGCATGAGTCCCACGCTCGTGCTGAACGACGAAGACGAAGTCATTCTCGCTTGCGGCGCGGCCGGTGGGCCGACGATCATCACGCAGGTCGTGCAGATGATCGTCAACCATCTCGATCTCCAGATGCCGCTCGCCGAAGCCGTCGCCGCGCCCCGGCTGCATCACCAGTGGAAGCCCGACGTGGTGAAGGTCGAGACGTTCATGCCCGAGGAGATCGTCGAGGGGCTAGAGGCGCGCGGGCACGAAATCGACCCGACGCGGCGAATTGGCTTCTCGCAAGCCGTGGGCGCGCGGCCAGAGGGGAAGGTAGCGGTCCGCGATCCGAGAGTGGGGGGAAGGCGGAGGGCGGAGGGCGGAGGGCGGAAGATCGGAGTTGGTGGACGGTAGGCGACGGGGAAACGCTTCTCGCCCATGGCCGCTAGGCTCACTTGGCCGTGCTGACGCTCGCGTTTGGCGTGGTGCTTGAGTTCCGCATCGCGCTTGCACCTGCGTCCTTCCCGCCCAGGCGGGAAGGAGAGAGAGCCGGCTTTGTCTCACGGGAGCGCCAGAGCATCTATCCGGCGATGGACGCTGCGGGCGAAAAGAACGCTGCTCAGCGCGCGCCAACTCAATCTTCCGCCCTCCGCCTTCCATTTCACCCGCACTCGACCGTCCATTGCACGGCGTCGAAGTTGCGCTCGGCTAGGTCGTCTTGGTGGATGCCGAAGTAGAGCGTGTCGTTGTCGCCCCACATCCAGTCGGGGCCGCCTTGGTAGTTGTCGACTTGCAGCAGTAGCAGCCAGTCGCGGGCGGCGACCTCAATGTCTTGATCGGGGACGCTCGTCACGAGCCGGTGCTGCGCGAGCCGCTGCCAATCGATGCGCGGGTCAAGCTGAAAGTGCTCCGGGTGGCCAAGCACGCGATGGATCGGATCGCCGATCCACCAGTGCTGCAGCCGGCCTTGCAGCCGGTTGAGCATCGACGCCTGCTGCTTGCGAGGAAGCGGAGCACGCGCGTGGAGCGCGAAGACGAGTTCCTCGTACTCGTTTCGCTGCTCGGGATCAATCGCCACGTCGGCTAGCTTCGTCGAGCCATAGCTCGGCAGGGTGAGTTCGGCGCGAAAGCCCAGCGCGCTGAGCGGGAACTCGTTGTGCTTGTCGCGCGGCTCGGGCGGGTCGGTTTGCTTTAGCTCCGACGGCTCGCCGTCGAAGTACAGCACGCGCCAGCTGCGCAGCCCTGCGGGCGTGTCTTCAAACGGGGCGTCGTTCGCCGCGTCGAAAAAGAAATAGAGCCAGCCGCGCGGCGGCAGCCGATCGAGCGGGTCGAGCGGCGCAAGGTCGCTCAGCCGCAACTGCGCGATCAAGGCCATCGGCCGCTCGCCACAGCGCGGCCAGCTTAGGCTCGCCGGCAGATCGGGCAAGCCGCCGAAACGCGACTCGCCCAGTTCGAGCGAACCCGGCCGCGCACGCCGGACGCCGATGCGGATCGACGGCTCCAGCAGCGCGGCAAGCTCCGCTTCCAGCGGCGCAAAGGGCGACTCTCGAATGAGCTGTCTCGCCCGGTCCTGATCCAACATGCTCGCTGCCTACATTTCCAAGACCCAGCGCCGCCCACCTCAAATGTGTCGGTTCCATCTTATCCCGCCGCGCACCTCCTGACGAGCAGGAGCGGGGGTTCCGCCGGCGAAGCGTGCAGCCACGGCCGGCAATGCCGGCTTTATCGGCAGTTTGGCGGGCGGTTTCCTAGCTCAACGTCCAGTATTCGCGGAGCGACAGGCGGCAAAACGCTCGGCCGCCGGGGAACCGGTGGCCGCCGGCTGCCGTAAATGTAAGGAAGCGGCGGAGTTGCCCCAAGTCGCCAAGCTTGCCCCGGTTTTCGCGGCGATTTATACTGCACTTTGCCCCTTCGCCTGGGCGAGCTAGCCTTGAGGCGTTCCCTGCTATGCAGAACAGGTGGCGTGCTTTTCTCTGCGTCTCAACAAAAAGAAGATCTACTGATGCGGATTTCGACGCTCTGTTGCTGGCTCTGCTGGATCATGGCCGCGGCCGTGGCCTTTGCGCTGGTCGTTCCTTCGGCCGAGGCGCAGCAGCCGACCGACAATGGCGGCTATCGGCAGTTGGCCCCCGGCGTGTTGACCACCATCCCGCCCGATGTGCGCGAGGAGGAAACCGTCAGCACCCACGATCTGGTGGAGTTGCGTGCTCAGGAAGAGCTGAAGTGGACGCCGAACTTTTACCCCGAAAGCCGCACGCTCTACGCGATGGCCAAGGATGTGAAGTTCCGCCGGCCCTCGAAGGGGCTGGAAATCGCCTTCAAGCCGCTGCGGATGATCTACGTCGATATTCCGCAGCCGTCGGGCAAAATGCAGCGCAAGCTGATCTGGTATCTGGTCTACCGGATTCGCAACCTCGGCGACCATCTGCAGCCGGTGAAGCAGGAAGACGGCACCTACACGACCGAGAAAGTCGCCAGCGAGATGCGGTTCCTGCCGCAGTTCGTGCTGGAAAGCCACGAGTACAAAAAGGCCTACCTCGACCGCGTGATCCCGGTCGCCGCTGCCGCGATCCAGATGCGGGAAGACCCGAACCGCCCGCTGCTCAACTCGGTCCAAATTGCCGAAAAGCCGATCCCCGTCACGACCGAGCAAGAGGACCATAGCGTCTGGGGCGTGGCGACGTGGGAAGATGTGGACCCGCGGATTGACTTTTTCTCGGTCTTTGTCGATGGCCTTTCTAACGCTTACCAGTGGGTGGACCCGCCGGGGGCCTACCAGGCCGGCGACAAGCTTGGAAAAGGCCGTCAATTCACGCGAAAAACCCTGCAACTCAACTTCTGGCGGCCGGGCGACGAATTCCAACAAACCGAGGAGGAAATCCGCTTCGGCACCCCGCCCGACAGGCACGAGCTGTATAACGTGCCGGAAGGGGTTGATTATACCTGGATCTATCGGTAAAAATGACCGATTCCAATCCAGAGCGGTGCAACGACCAAACGCATAGAAGGAATCGGCAACGATGGCACATAAGAAAGGCCAAGGCTCTAGCCGCAACGGCCGTGACTCCAACGCCCAACGCCGGGGTGTCAAACGCTTCGGCGGGCAAACCGTGCGGGCCGGCAACATCTTGGTAAGGCAACTCGGCACGAAGTTCCACCCCGGCAAGGGCGTCGGGCAAGGCAACGACTACACGCTCTTCGCGCTCGTCGACGGCCAAGTCGTCTTCGACCAAGAGGGCCGCCGCGTCAACGTCCTGCCTGTCGAATAAGCTGCCCGAGCTTCCCACGGGCCTGACGGCGCAACCAGCAAAGGGATGGCCACCGCGCCATCCCTTTTTCGTGCGCACAACAATTCTCCGCAATCCCACGATCCACCACCAAAAGCCCACCGCGCCCTCCTGTCCTTCCCGCGCAGGCGGGAAGCTGACCGCTAACGACTGACTGCTGAGAGCTAATAACCGACCGCTTCCATGTTCGTCGATCGCACCACTATCCACGTTGAAGCCGGCCAGGGGGGCGACGGAGCGTTGAGCTTCCGCCGGGAGAAGTACGTGCCGCGCGGCGGGCCGGATGGGGGCGATGGCGGACACGGAGGCAGTATCCTGATCCGCGCCGAGGCGGGCGTCGATAGTCTCGCCGCGCTCTCGCAGCAGCGGCACTGGCGGGCCGCCTCCGGCGAACGTGGCGGCGCGGCCAACCGCCACGGCCGCAACGCCAAGGATCTGGTGATTCTCGTGCCGCCCGGCACGCTCGTGAAGGACGAGCAGACGGGGCTTGTGCTCAAGGATCTGACCCACCCCGGCGACGAAGTCGTGGCGGCGCGCGGCGGACGCGGGGGCAAGGGGAACACCCGCTTCAAATCGTCCACCAATCGCACGCCCCGCCAGTTCACCCCCGGCGGCGAAGGCGAATCGCGGCTGCTGCAACTCGAACTGAAGCTGATCGCCGACGTCGGCCTGGCCGGCAAGCCCAACGCCGGCAAGAGCACGCTGCTCAGCCGCATGTCGCGGGCACGCCCGCAGATTGCCGACTACCCCTTTACCACCAAAACGCCGAACCTGGGCATCGTGCAGCTTGATCTGGACCGCTCGTTCGTAATGGCCGACGTGCCGGGCTTGATCGAAGGGGCGCATCTCGGGGCAGGGCTGGGGCACGAGTTCTTGCGCCACCTAGAGCGCACGCGCGTGCTCGTGCATCTGGTCGAGCCGGCGCCGAGCGATGGCACCGATCCGCTCGAAAACTATCGCGCGATCCGCGCTGAGCTAGAACAGTACAACGTCGATCTTACCGATCGCCCCGAGATCGTTGCCGTCACCAAAGCCGACTTGCCCAGCGCCGAGCCGGTCCGCCAGCAATTGGCCGAGAAGCTGGGCCGCGAGGTGCTGCTAATCTCGGCCGTCACCGGCACGGGGCTGAACGAACTGCGCCACCGCATTGCCGCGGCGCTGGAGCAAGCAGATTCGTCGGTTTCCTAAATCGCCGCGCCTCGGCGGTTCCTCGCCATGCCGATACCTTTGATCGCCGTCGATATCGGCAATAGCCGCATCAAGCTCGGGCGGTTCGCTCCAGGCGAAAATGCCGGGCTGCCCGCGCCGCAGACGACACTCGAACTGAGCGTGCGCGACGACGGTTGGGAAACGCCGCTTGCTGAGTGGGCCGCTCAGCAGCCGCAGCCCGCGCAGTGGATCGTTGCCAGCGTCAACCGTCCGCACCGCGAGCGACTCGCCGCTTGGCTCGCGGCGGCGCGGCCGAACGATCCGCTGCGGCAGCTCGATTACCGCCGTGTGCCTTTGCAGATTGCGCTATCGGAGCCGGAGCGGATCGGCATCGACCGCTTGCTCGGCGCGGTGGCGGCCAATACGCTCCGTGCGGCCGGTCAGATGGCGGTCGTGGTCGATCTTGGCAGTGCGATTACGGTGGATGTGGTGTCGGCGGACGGGGCGTTTCTGGGCGGAGCGATCTTGCCGGGGATCGGCATGGCCGCCCGCGCGCTGCATGAACAGACCGACCTGCTTCCCGAGGTGGCGCTCCGCGAGCTGCACGAGCCGCCCCCGCCGCTGGGCACGTCCACCGTCGCGGCGATTCACTCTGGGCTGTACTGGGGCGCGGTCGGCGCGGTCCGCGAACTGGTCACGCGCTGCACGGCGTCGGCGAGCGCGCCTCCGTTGGTGCTCATCACGGGCGGAGCCGCCCCGGCGGTGGCCCGGCTCGTCTCCGAGCAGGCGCGTTACGAGCCGCACCTGATTCTCGCCGGTATCGCGCTCGCACTGCAGTCGGACGCCTCAGCATGAGCGGCCAGTCAGCGGCGCAAGTCCTTCTGCTCACGCCGCCGGGACGCGGCGCGGTGGCCTGCGTGCGCGTCGAAGGGCCGCGCGCGACCGAACTCGTCGCCAATCATTTTCGCTCCGCAAGCGGCCGCAAGCCTGCCGAACAGCCGATCGGCAAGGTTCTTTTCGGAACCTGGGGCGCCGAGACGGGCGAAGGGCTGATCGTCGCGCGGCGAAGCGAAACGGCTTGGGAAATCCACTGCCACGGCGGCCCGGCGGCGGTATCGGCAATCGTCGAGCCGCTCGTCGCCGCCGGCTGCCAACGCATCGCCTGGACGGACTGGCTCAACCAGACCGAGCCGGACCCGCTTCGCGCGGAAGCACGCCGCGCACTGGCCGAGGCACGCACCGAACGCGCGGCGC
This sequence comes from uncultured Pirellulales bacterium, assembly GCA_964481585.1. Classification (GTDB taxonomy): domain Bacteria; phylum Planctomycetota; class Planctomycetia; order Pirellulales; family CAYZVT01; genus CAYZVT01. The sequence goes on along the minus strand of CAYZVT010000014.1, from coordinate 12,733 downwards.
GCGTGCTGCTCGATCAATACCACGGCGCGCTGCGGCGCGCGGTAGAAAAAGCGCTCGCCGCGCTCGCGCGACACGACGCTGCCGACGCGCTGCAACAGGTGCGCGTGCTGATCCAGCGAAGCGCTCTCGGCGCACATCTGGTCGCGCCGTGGCGCGTGGTGCTCGCCGGTCGGCCGAATGTGGGCAAGAGCAGCCTCGTCAACGCGCTGGTTGGCTATCCGCGGTCGATCGTCTACGACCAGCCCGGCACGACGCGCGATCTGGTCACCGCCGGCACCGCCATTGACGGCTGGCCGGTGGAGCTAACCGACACCGCCGGGCTGCGCGCGAGTGCCGAACCAATCGAGTCGGAGGGGATCGCCCGCACGCAGTCGGGGCTGGCTCGCGCGGACCTGATCGTACTCGTCTTCGACGTGTCGGCTGCCTGGACCGACGAGGACGCGGCGCTGGTGGAGCGCTGGCCGCACGCGCTGCGCGTGTTCAACAAGCAAGACCTCTGCCCGTCGGAAGCCGGCTTTCCCTGCACAGGCATCGCAACGAGCGCGCCGACCGGGGCAGGCGTCGAGCGGCTGCTTGCCGAGATCGGCCGAGCACTCGTGGCTGATCCACCGCAAGCGGGCGAAGCCGTGCCGTTCACCGCGCGGCAAACCGCCGCGCTGACCGCCGCGCGCGAGGCGCTTGAAGCCGAGCGGCCGGAGCGGGCGGAGTTGCTGCTGCGCTCGCTATTCGACACCGGCCGCTAGAAATGCGTCATTCCCGCCTGCGCGGGAATGACGGGAAAGCGGCAGCCGCGCCCGCCCGCCCGTCGCCGGGGCAAACTCGTCTGGACGCAAGTGGGGGGCCCGCTATACTTCCCGCCGGCCCTGGCTCCCCCATGCGCCAAGCTGCGCAAATGGGGCGGCTCGCAGCGGAACGAGCACCGAAGCAGTCGGTGCCCGAGGGGGTTCAGGAGGAACGAATGCGACGCTTTGCGAACAGACTGCACGGGCTGCTCGTCCTGGCCGCCCTCGGCTGGGGCGCGGCCGAGGCGCGCGCCTGGCAAGTGCAAGTCACGGTCGCCGACGGAACTGCCCAGCCGGTCGTGAGCGGTCCGCTGGAGGAGCCGGTCCCGTCGTCGGCTCAACAGCC
>CAYZVT010000014.1:0-11595 GCA_964481585.1 uncultured Pirellulales bacterium | reverse complement strand
TCGTCGTGCCCGTCGCTCCGCTCCGTCCGGCGCAGCCGATTGTCTCGGCCGCTCCCGAACAAGCTGCCCCCGCCTCGAAGCCCGCTGTTGCGGAGCCTACGGTCGCATCGCCTCTTGAGCCGGCCGCAGTCCAGGAACCTGATCCCGCCCCCGACACGCCGGCCGCCGCAGCGGAGTCTCAGCCGCCGGCGTCGGACGTGCTGATTGAGTCGGTCATCTTCAATGGCGTTCAGCCGGGCAAGTCGACCGTCGCCGATCTGAAGCGCCTCTGGGGCGAGCCGGACCAGACGAGCGGCGTGCCGGAGAGCCAAGTTTTCTACTACCTGCTTGAACCCTTTCGCAGCATCAGCATTGCGATTGAAAAGAACCTCGTGCAGTCGATCGTGGTCCACCTGGCCGAGCCGCTTTCGCCGGAACTGCTTGTGACGCGGCTAAAACTCACGGGCATTCGGCCGGTCGAAGTGCTGGACGACGAAGGGACGCCGCTGGGGCGAGCCTTCGCCGAGCGGGGCGTCGTCTTTAGCTACGTGCCCGAAAGCGGCGCCGCGCAGGTGAGCCACATTCTGCTTGAGGCCATCAACGCCGAACCGTTCGTGCAGCGCGCGGCGAGCCGGCTGCATGGACCGTATGAAGCAAATCTGGCGGACCTGGCGCACGCGCTGCGGCTCGATCCGCAGCATGGCCGGGCGTACTGGCTCCAGGCGCAAATTTTCTTGGCTCTGGGGCGGATGGACGAAGCCAACGAAGCGCTGCGCATGGCGATGCGCATGGAGCCGCGCAATTGCAGCTACCGGCTCACCTGGGCTAGCTGTCTGGCGCATCAGCAAGAACTGGAAAAAGCCGACCGCGAGATCGAGCGGGCGCTGAGCGACACCGATGCTGGGCCGGTCGAGCGTGCTCAGGCGCAGTTGCAACTCGGGCAGCTTGCCGCCCATGACGCGCGCGGCGAGTACGCTCAGGCAACCGAACTACTTGGCGAAGCGATCAAGCTGGCCGAGCCGCTCGCGGCCGCGTCGCAAGTCGCCGTGCGCCGCCAGGCGCAGCGAATTCTGGTCGAAGCGCATCTCGGCGTGGCCCAGGCGATCGGTTGCGGAAACTGGAAACGCAAAGATGAGGTCGTGCCGAAGTGGATCGCTCAGGGCGAACAGCTCGCTGACGAAATGATCGCGGCGGGTCTGGCCGATCCGTCGCTGAGGCTGGAACTGGCCGAGGCGGAACTGATCGCCTATAGCGGTTTTGATAGCAACTACGATCCCGCGCCGCGTCTGGAACAAGTCGAACAGGCTCTCGCCCAGCTTGTCACGCCCGACGCCGATCCGCTCTGGCAGCAGCGGCTCGAATGGCAGTGGGGCTGCATCTTCCGTCGCGCGATGCAAATCGAGCACAGCCGCGGCCGCGCCGACACTTGTCTCGCCTATGGAGAGCAAGCCCGCGAATTGCTCGAAGCGGTCGCCGTCGGCCGCAAGTCGAGCGTCGCCGCGCGGCTGCAACTGGGGAAGCTCTACTTCGGACTCGGTGCCGTGCGGGCGATCCACCAGCGCGACCACGAGGGAGCGAATCTCTGGTACGACAAAGCCGAAGCGCTGCTCGCGCCGCTCGCCAAGACAGGACCGGCCGACCCGGCGCTGGGCGATATGCTCGTCAGCATGGGCGTCACCTACTGGCAGGTGGAACTGCGGCAAAAGGCGGTCGAGATGACGAGCCTCGGCGCACAACTTCTACAAAAAGCCGTTGAGCAACGCTCCGTCTCGCGGAGCGTGTTGGCGGTGCCGTACAGCAATCTTGCCAGCATGCACCGCGCGCTGGGCGATCAACAGCGGGCCGAGGAGTTCGTGCAGCTTGCCGGCCGCGTCTCCGGCGCAATGCGCCAGTAGCAGAAGCGTCCTTCCCACGCAGGGCGGGAAGGACAGCAAGTCGCTTTCGCGCAGGCGGGAGCGGCCGAGCGGCTATCCTCCCCTGGCGGCCTTCGGCGAAAAGAAGTGCAGCGCACGTTATGAGCGAATGGCGGTGCGCTCTCGACGCTGAAAGCTGACCGCTGACTGCTCACCCGGCTCTAGTCCCGCGAGGGGAGGGGGACTAGAATTGCCAGCTTGTCCCCCTCCGTTCCGCTCGCCTCAGGCTTCGCCATGCTGCTGCGCTTATTGCTGCTTTTCACGCTGCTGCCGGTCGTGGAGCTGATGCTGCTGGTCAAGCTGCACGAATTGACCAGTTGGCCGGTGACGATTGGCGTCGTGCTGCTGACCGGCGTGGTCGGGGCGTCGCTCGCGCGGCGGCAAGGCTGGCAAAACGTGCGGCGGATGCAGGACGAATTGGCCGCCGGCCGCGTCCCGACCGACTCGATTCTCGACGGAATTTTGATCCTCGTTGCCGGCGCGATGCTGATTACGCCGGGGCTGTTGACCGACACGACCGGTTTTCTGCTGCTCATCCCACCGGTGCGGCGGCGGCTGCGGCAGCGGCTGGTCGACCGCTTCCGCCAGCGGTTCGTCGTCCGCGCGTTTGGCCCCGGCTGGTCCGACTTCGACTCCGCCCCGCGCAGCGGACGCGATGAGATCATCGACGCCCGCGTCGTCTCGCCCCCGCGCTCTGAGCCGATTGGCGAGGAGTAGGGCGCGGCAGATCGTCGTCATTCCCGCGCAGGCGGGAATCCAGATTTTTAGGTCCACCCTCTCTCCTTCCCGCCTGCGCGGGAAGGACGGGTTGATGGGCATTGGGCGCTCTAGCGGATCGACTCGTCCGGCAGTTCCGTGCCGATGCCTTGATCGAGCGGCATCTTGTCCGGCTCGGCTCCGGTTTCGCGCAGCAGCCGCTGGAGTTCGACCCGCAGTTGGCTGACAACCTCGGCGTACTGCGGGTCGTCGATCAGGTTGGTCGTTTCTTCGGGATCGTTCTTCAGATCGTAAAGCTCGGCCTGATGACGATCCGGCCCGCCGTCGCCGTGCGGGTAGCGGATCAACTTATAGCGGTCGGTCCGCACCGCGCGCACGTTCGGCGTGAAGGGGAACTGTTTTTCGTAGTTGTATTCGTAATGCCAAGCGGTGCGCCAGTCGGTCGGTTTGCCGGCTGCGAGCTTCGCCCACGAGCGGCCGTGGATGTTTTCGAGCGGTTCGGCTCCGCAGAGTTCGAGAATCGTCGGCGCGAAGTCGATCGTGAGCACTTGCTGCGGAATGACTTTCGGCTGATCCGGCGAGACGAGACCCGGATAGCGCACCACGAGCGGCACGCGCAGGCTCGGCTCGTGCGCGGTGCGCTTGTCGACCATGCCGTGCTCGCCGTTGAGCAGACCATTGTCGCTGGTGAAGATAAAGATCGTGTTGTCCAGCTCGCCTAGCTCCTGGAGCGTGCGATAGATGCGGCCGACGCTATCATCGACTGACAGAATCGTGCCCCAGTAGGCCCGCGTCATGCGGGCGAAGTCGCGCACCGCTGCGGGGCGACGGTCGGGAAACTCTTTCCGCCAATCGAACAGCGGGCCATAGATGCCGTGCCAAGTGTCGAGCCGCTTTTGGAACCACTCGGGCTTGTCGTCGAGCATGAACGCCGTGCGCGGGTACTGAATGTCAACGTCATCAAAGACATGCTCGTACTTCGGCTCCGGGTAATAAAAGCTGTGCGGGGCTTTGTGGCCGAGCATCAGACAAAACGGCTTCGAGCGCTTCTGACGCAGCCATTTGTCCGCCATGTCCGTCACGACGGTCGTGTAGTAGCCTTTGACGACACGCCGCTCACCGCCATTGAAGCGAAACGTCGTGTCCCAGTAGTCGCCCTGGCCTTTGTGGGTGACGAAATAATCGAAGCCGGGGCGCTTGTCGTCGTTCTCCTCGCCCATGTGGTACTTGCCGATATAGGCCGTCTCGTAGCCCGACTGCTGCAAGCGCTGCGGGAAGCTCTGCATGTCGGCTGGGTACTCGGTGAAGTTATCCGAGACGCCGTGCGTGTGGGCGTAGAGGCCGCTGAGGATCGACGCCCGGCTCGGCGAGCAAAGCGACGTGGTGCAGAAGGCGTTGGGAAAGTACAGCCCCTCGTGGGCAAGCCGGTCGATGTTCGGCGTCTTGAGATGCGGATTGCCCGCGATGCTCAGCGCATCGCCGCGCTGATCGTCGGTCAGGATGAACACGACGTTCGGCCGCTGCGCTTCGGCAGCGAGAAGCGGTTGCGAAGTGCTAGCAGTTACGGCCGCGAGTGCGAGCAGCGCGAGCTGGGCGAAGGCGGGAGCTTTCATCCATCGGTTCCTAGAGGTTAGGAGGGGCGGGAAGTCCGTCCAGTTTGACCTGATCGGCGCGCGCAGTCAAATTCCGAGTGGCAAGGGACGCGCCCCGGGTGACGGCGGCGGGTGGCGGCGGCGCACCGCGAGGAGCGGAAGCCCCCCTCAACTAACAGCACCGGGCGTTCGGGGGCTTCGCTTCGCCTGCGCCCCCCCTCATCCCTGCTGGGAAGGCTGGCCGCGCGCGGCTGTCGCGGTATACTGCCGGGTATGCCGTATCTGATTGGAACCGATGAAGCAGGCTACGGCCCGAATCTGGGGCCGCTGATCGTCTCGGCGACGGTCTGGCAGGTGGCCGAGCCGCCGGCCGAGGTCGATCTCTACCGCCGCCTTGCGCGGACGATTACCGCCAAATACGCGGCCGAGGAAAAGCGGCTCGTCCTCGCCGACTCCAAGCTGCTCTACAAATCGGGCGGCGATCTGCGGGCACTGGAGCGCGGGCTGCTGCCGGCGATGATGCTCTGCGGCCGATGCTTCCCCTGCGATTGGCAGCAGATCTGGGACTACCTGGAAGCCGATGGAGCCGGATGCCGGCATCAGCTTCCCTGGCACGCCGGCTACTGTCTGCCGCTTCCGCTGCACGTCGAGCGGCGCGAAGTCGAGCGGCTCGCGCAGCGGCTCGACCGGGCGCTCGCGCGCCAGCAGGTCCGTCTTCGCGCCGTCTGCTCGCGAGCGGTCTTTCCCGAGCAGTTCAATGAACTGGTGGAGCAGCACGGCGGCAAAGGCGCGGCGCTGTCGGCCGTGACGCTACAACTGTTGGCCGACGTGCTCGCGCGGCTTGAGCCGGAGCCGGTGCTGGCGATCTGCGACAAGCACGGCGGCCGCAATCGCTACCAGCCGCTTCTGCAACAGGTCTTTCCCGACTGGCTCGTCGAAGTCCACGGCGAAAGCCGCAACGCGAGCATTTATCGCTGGGGTCCGGCCGATTCGCGCGTCGAGGTGCGGTTTTGCACGAAGGCCGACGATCACTTTCTGCCCACGGCGCTAGCTTCGATGGCCTGCAAATACCTCCGTGAGCTTTCGATGCGGGCGTTCAATGACTACTGGCTCAGCCGCGTCGAAAATCTGCGGCCGACGGCGGGCTACCCCGGCGATGCACGGCGCTTCAAAGATGCGATTGCCACGGTGCAACAAGAGCTATCTATCGCCGATCGCGTGCTGTGGCGCGACCGCTGAAAAACCCACGCCGGGAGAAGCGAAGCTGCGGTGAGCATGAAAATCTATATCCTCCGCCACGCCTGGGCGGGCGAGCATGGCGATCCGCGCTGGCCGAACGACGACCTGCGCCCGCTTTCGCCGGAAGGAGAGCAGCGATTCGAGCGCTGCGCCAAAAAACTCGCGCAGCTGGGCATCGCGCCGGCGGTGATTGCGACCAGTCCACTCGTCCGCTGCCGGCAGACGGCGGAGATTTTGGCGAGCCGCTTGGAGCCGACGCCGAACGTGGTGAATCTGCCGGCGCTAGCGCCGGGGGCGCGGCTCGAATTGCTGCTGCGCTGGACGCAGTCGCAGGGGCAAGCGGAAGTTGCCTGGGTGGGCCACGCGCCGGATGTGAGCCAGTTGACGGCGCGGCTCATCGGCGGCGGCTCGGCCGCGATTCGCTTTCCGAAGGGAGCCTGCGCCGAAGTTCGTTTCGAGGGGCCGCTTGCGCCAGGACGCGGAGAATTGGCCGCGCTCGTGACCGCCAAAATGCTCGGCTACTGAGGTGAAACGCCACGCCAACAAGCCGCCTCGACTCGCTCGCCCCCTTGAAAAGCAGGCCAAAAGGCCGATACTTTCCTGCATGCCCTGCGGCTGTCAGGGCATCTTAAAACCTACCAATGCTTTGCCGGGCGGGCCGGTTCTTGGCACAGGCGAGCAGCCGCGCTGGCTCGCCCCTTCAATCGTACTAGAAAGCAGGTCTTACCATGTCGCGCTCTGGAGCCGTTACGTTTAAGGGCAATCCGATGACGCTCGCCGGCGAAGAAGTTCAAGTCGGCCAGCCAGCCCCCGACTTCACGCTGCACTACTACGACGGCGGCCTAAAGACCATCACCCGCAACGACCTGAAGGGCAAGCCGACGATCATCAGCGTCGTGCCCTCGCTCGACACGCCCGTCTGCCAGACGCAGACGAAGCGCTTCAACGACGAACTCAGCGCGCTAGGGGACAAGGTCAACGCCGTGACGGTGAGCCTCGATCTGCCGTTTGCCATGAATCGGTTTTGCGGAGCCGAGCAAATCAAGAACATGCGCGCGGCGAGCGACTACCAAGACCGCAGCTTCGGCCAAAACTGGGGCATGCTCATCGACGAGCTAAAACTGCTCGCCCGCGGCGCATTCGTCCTCGACCGCGACGGCAAAGTCGTCTACGCCGAAACCTGCAAGGAAGTCACCAACGAGCCGGACTACGACCAGGCGCTCGAAGCGCTCAAGGCGCAACTGTAGCTGGCAAGCTGTAGGCTGTAGGCTTCCAGCGCCGGCGTCAGTAGCTTGTAGCGGACAGCCTACCGCCTACGGCCCCTCCGATTCACCTCTTTCACTCTTCAACCCTCCAAGGAATCCTCCATGGCTGCTTTAGTTCAACAGCTTGCTCCTGATTTTCGGGCGCAGGCCGTGATGCCGGACGGCTCGTTCAAGGAAGTGTCGTTGGCCGATTATCGGGGCAGGTACGTGCTGCTGTTCTTTTACCCGCTCGACTTCACGTTCGTCTGTCCGACGGAGATCATCGCGTTCTCTGATGCGGTGGAGGATTTTGAGAAGCTCGACGTGCAGGTTCTGAGCTGCTCGATTGACAGCCACTTCACGCACTTGGCGTGGCGCAAGGTGCCGCGTGAGAAGGGCGGTCTGGGCGACATCGAGTACCCGATGCTGGCCGACCTGAACAAGCAGATCTCGCGCGACTACGGCGTGCTGCTCGATAGCGGTGTCGCGCTGCGGGGCTTGTTCCTGATCGACAAGGAAGGCATCGTGCGGCACCAGTTGGTCAACGATCTGCCGATCGGCCGCAGCGTGGCCGAGGCGCTCCGCGTCGTCGAAGCCCTCCAGTTCTACGAAGCCCACGGCGAAGTCTGCCCGGCCAACTGGAAGAAAGGCGCGGCCACGATCAAGCCGACCCCCGGCGACAGCCAAGAGTACTTTGAGCAGGCTTATAACAAGTAAGCCGCTGCGGCGAGTCGCCCCAGTTTTCGCCACGGCTCTTCCCAACGGGGAGAGCCGTGGCCTTTTTTGTGCGCTCTTCAAGCTGCGCCGGGTGCCACTGCTGGCTTGTCCAGCAGTGCCCGCTCGACGGGGGCTTCCGCTGTCGCGGTGCGCCCCCGCCACCTCGGGCGAAAAGGAGCGCAGGCGGACGCGATCCTTCAGCGGCGTGCGTTCTAGGAGTAGCTGGAAATGACGATCATCAGGATCAGGCCCAGCACGACGACCACGGCGGCAATGATCGCGCGGTTGAACCAGACCTGGGCCATCCGACTTTCTTCGCGCTCCCGCTCGCGCTCTTTTTCCTCTTTGTACTCCACGCTGTCCTTGAACTGGAGCGAGAACTGCTCGCCGCAGAGCGGGCAGAGCACATCTTGGCCGAGCATTTCCTCGGGCGTCTCCAACTCATGCCCATTGGGACAGGGGATATGCAGCAGGCGCGGCTCGCGCGGCGTTTCCGGTTCAGGCTCGACCAGTGGCGCCGGTTCGGCCGGAGCGGCCGAGGTGAAGTCGGGAAAGGCTGCCGTCTCGGGAGCCGGACCCGGCGCGGGATGCGGCGGGCCTTGCAGCACGGGGATCAAAAACCGCATGCCGCACATCGGGCAGTCGCACGGTTGGCCCTGTTGCGACTCGTCCCCTTCCAGGAGATGCCCCTGCGGACAGAGGAACTGAAACGCCATCGAGATTCTCCTGACCCGGCCTTGCCAAGCCGCAGATGAAAGCAGCCGCTACGCGTTCTCTCGTTGCCGCGCGGGCGAGGTGGGGCGCACGTCGCCGGCCAAGTTCTGTCGCATCTGCTCCAACGCTTGGCGCACCGAACGCAGTTGCTCGTCGTCAATGCCCGCCAACGCACGCTGCCGCACGCGCAGGGCACACTCCACCATTTTAGCCCACACCGGCTCGACCTGTTGGGTCGGGTAAATCCGTTTTCGCCGGCGGTCCTCCGCGTCCGGCACCCGCTTGATCCAGCCGTCGCGCTGCATGCGGTCGAGCACGCCCACCAGCGTCGGGGCCTCGATCCGCATCTGAGCCGCCAGTTCGCTCTGCGTGCAGCTTCCGGTCAGCGATAGCCACACCAGCACTTCCCACTGCCGCAGCGTAATTCCATGCTCGGCCAGTTCTTCGTTCATCGTCTGCTGCAATTGGTGGGCAGTGGAAAAAATCCAGTAGCCCACGCTCCCCTCAAAGTCGTATTGAAGCATTGAACCGATCATGGGGGCTGAAAATTGCTTTGGCGTTGTCTATTCGTAACTATCGACAATTCCGGCCCTTCCGGCAAGGTTTCGCTGAATCGGTCGGCCAGGCCAAGCCGTCCTTCCCGCGCAGGCGGCAGTCCAGAGAGTCGTCTTCGCGCCACGGTAGCGCGTGTGGCCCAGGTTGCTTGCAACCTGGGTTTGCGGGAAGCGAATCAGAAAATGGGATCACTTCTCGCTTTTCCTGGTGTCGGCAACCGATGCGGGGCGCACACCTACGATGCCTATAGCCAAGGGACGAGCTGCACGCCAGGTGAAGCGGGCTTATGAACCTCGGTCGATTCCGCAGTGGCTCTTGCAGACCCAGGTTGCAAGCAACCTGGGCTACCCTGTGCGCTTTACCCGCCGGTGGCGGCGCGGTAGCAGTGGTCGAAGAGCAACTCCCACTCGCGCGCGGCAATCTGCCGGCAGAGCGGCTCGCTCGTGCTCTGGCCGCGCGCGGCTCCTTGGCAGAGATCGACAAAGCGGAAGGGGTCCCAGTCCGTTTGGCTGGCGAGAAACCCAGCCGCCGCGTCATGCGGCGTTTGCCCTGCAAGCTGCACGGCCGCTGCGCGGAGCGGCGTAAAGATCGGGTGCTCGCCGACGCGGCGGAACCAGTATTTGCTGTTCGAGTAGTCCGGCTCGCGGCGGTGCATAATGCCGTGCCAGTAGCTCCCGGAGGTGCTGCCGATGTTCTGGCTGATGGTGTGCGACTCGTCGAGAAAGTCATGCACCAGCCACACCCCCGCCAGACAAAGCTCCCCCATCTCCTGGTCCACCAACTCCGCATGCGCAAAGGCGTCCGCCACGCTGAGCGACCGCAGCGCCTCACGTGCCCCCCGATCCGGCGAACCCGGCCCCAGCGGCCGCGCGCGGTCGGTTTTCAACAGCGGGGCAAAAATCGGCCCATACGCTTCCGCGTCAAACGACTGCATCCGTCTCTCCCTTCAAGCCGACAAAACAATTACCGGCTGCATAATAGCCCCTCCCCCCGCAGCAAAGAAAGCAACTTTCGCCCTCCGCTCCGCCGCAGAGTGGTATAGTTTCGCAGGATTGAGGGGGCCGGGGATCGGGATTAAGGATCGGGGGCCAGAGAACCGCACGAAATCCCACCCGGCTTTCCGCTTTCCGCTTTTAATTTCCGCCCTCCGCCCTCCGCCTTCAAAATGTCCTCCTCCCGCTTCGACTGCATCATCATCGGCGGCGGCCACAATGGGCTGATCTGCGCCGCGTACTTGGCCCAGGCCGGCAAAAAGGTCTGCGTGCTCGAACGGCGGCATGTGCTCGGCGGCGCTTCGACGACCGAGGAACTTTGGCCCGGCTACAAAGTCTCGACCGCCGCGTATGTGGTCAGTCTGCTGCTGCCGCAGATCATCCGCGACTTGCGGCTCAAGGCCCACGGGCTGACGATTCTGCCGCGCAGCCCGTCGTCCTTCACGCCGCTTCCCGATGGCCGCAGCCTGCTGATGGGGCCGGAGCCGGGACTAAATGAGCGCGAGATTGGCAAGTTCAGCCCCCGCGACGCCCGCGCCTTTCCGCAGTACGAAGCACTGCTGGAGCGCGTGGCGGCGGTGCTCGAACCCGTCTTGAACCAATCGTCCCCCGATCCGCTGCCGATGCCCGGCTCCTGGCGCAAAATCGGCGTGGGCAAGAAGCTGCGCGACGCGAAGAAGATGTGGAGCCTGCACCAAGCGCTCTCCGCGCTCGGCAACGATCTGCCCGAAGCCCTGGAACTGTTGAGCGGCCCGGCCCGTCCGATTCTCGACCGCTGGTTCGAGAGCGAAGCGCTCAAGGCCACGCTGGCGACCGATGCGATTATCGGGGCCTTTACCTCCATCTCGGCACCTGGCAGCGCGTATGTGCTGATGCACCACGTCATGGGCGAAGCCGGCGGCGCGCGCGGCGTCTGGGGTTATGTCCAAGGCGGCATGGGCGGACTTGCCACCGCGATTGAGCGGGCCTGTCTCGAAGCCGGCGTGACCATCCGCCGCGAAGCCGAAGTGCGGCAAATCCTCACCCGCGACCGGCGCGTGATCGGCGTCGGGCTTGCTGACGGCAGCGAGATCGAAGCCGACGTGGTCGGTTCGAGCGTCGATGCGCATCTGACGTTTGAACGGATGCTCGATCCGGCCGACTTGCCGGAGGATTTTCGCCAGGCGATCGCGCGGATTGATTACTCCTCCGCGTCGGCGAAGATCAATCTCGCGCTCTGCGAGCCGCCGAACTTCACCAGTCGCCCCTCGCAGGGCATCGCGCCGCATCACCACGGCACGACTCACATCTCGCCCACGATGAACTACATCGAGCGGGCCTACGACGATGCGAAGTACGGCCGCCCCAGCCAGGAGCCGGTGCTGGAAATCACCTTGCCCACGAGCGTGGACACCACCATTGCTCCGCCGGGAAAGCACATCATGTCGATGTTCGTGCAGTACGCGCCGTACAAGCTCAGCGAAGGAAGCTGGGACGACATCAAAGAGCAGTTTGCCGACCGCTGCATCGAAACGCTGGCCCAATACGCACCGAATGTGCCGGCGGCGATCGAGCACCGGCAGGTGCTCAGCCCGCTCGATTTGGAACGGGTCTACGGTCTGACCGGCGGGAACATCATGCAAGGGGCGATGCCGCCGCATCAGTTGTTCTTCCTGCGCCCCGTGGCCGGCTGGGCCGATCATCGCACGCCGGTCCGTGGGCTGTACCTCTGCGGCGCGGCCAGCCACCCCGGCGGCGGCGTCATGGGCGCCTGCGGCCGCAACGCGGCGACCGAAATGCTCCGCGATTTTTAGCGCAGCTTTCCATTGAAGTGTAGCGCTACCTGGCTTCTTGTGTGTCGTGTCCCTTGCCCTCCTTCTCGCCCCAACGGGGCCGTGAGAAGGCAGCTTGTTCAAGTCTCTAGAGCGGAAGGGACGCGACCGGGAAACAAGCA
>CAYZVT010000013.1:21817-26688 GCA_964481585.1 uncultured Pirellulales bacterium | reverse complement strand
CCGGTATGTCGTTTCAGGGTGGCGAGCATCAGTTGCGCCTCGGCGTCTCGACCGTTGCGGCTGATGCGCTGACTGAGAAGCGTTTCGGCTTCGTACCAGTTGCCCTTGAGGTAATGAATTTGTGCTTCGCGGAACAGTTCTTCGCCGTCGTCGATGCCCAGCTGCTTCGCCCGCGCGCCGAGCCAGCCGATGGAGACCACGGCCGAAGCGACCCAAAGCGCCCCCACCGCCGCCCAGCCGGTCAGCAGCAGTCCGAGCCGAAACCATTCGGTCCAGACCAAGGTGGCCAGGAGGAGCACATTCACCAGCGCCGTAAAGCCCACGGCCAAAGCCAAGCCCGACCAGGCTCCCCGCATCCAAAGCTGGGGTAGTCCCGGCCAGAGACACACCAAGTTCGGCATCCTGCCCATGGTGGTGATCCGCTCCCTCGTGCTTGTCCGCCTGGAGAAAGTCATCCTACAGTGGTTCGGCGGCAGATTCCTGCCACGGAATTGTAACTCTTAAAAAGGATTCGATCAAGGCAACTGAAAGTGCCGCTTGGGTTTAGCAGCCGTCAGCCATGAGCGGTCAGCCAATAGCTATTAGCTGCCGGCTATTCGCCATTAGCCATCAGCTCGACAGTCGAGCACCCGGCGTGCCCCGGTCCCCAATTCCCCCACAGTACCGGCGGCTTCCGCTCCGCGCGGTGCGCCCCCGCCGATTGCCCTGCTGGGGCGAATCTGCCAAAGTAGGACAGGCTGTCCGCCTTGGTCCTATATATCAGTCCTGTTCCCGCTGCTCCCCACGACCAGTATGACCGATCCTGCCTCACAAACCGGCCTATTGCGGATTCTCGATGCCGAGGCCAACCGGGCGGGCGAAGGGCTGCGGGTGGTGGAGGATTTTGTCCGTTTCGTGCTCGATGACCGCTTTTTGACCGAGCAGGCCAAAAGGCTCCGTCACGAGCTGACCCAGGCTCTCGCCGCCATCCCGGCCCCTGCTCGCCATGCGGCCCGCGACACGCAAGCCGATGTGGGCACAGACGTTTCCACTTCCGCCGAACAAACCCGCCGCAGTCTCGCCGAAGTCGCGGCCGCCAGCTTCAAGCGGACCGAGCAGGCGCTGCGGTCGCTCGAAGAGTACGGCAAGCTGCTCAGCCCGCAACTTGCGGACCGCTTCCAAACCCTTCGCTATCGGCTCTATACGCTGGAGCGGGCCTCTGATCTGGCTCGTGCGAGCAGCGAGCGGCTGGCCGCCGCGCGGCTCTATGTCTTGGTCGATGGGGGTTCTTCCGAAGCGGTTTTTGACAAGCTGATCGAGCAGCTTGTGCAGGCCGGCGTGGCGGTGATCCAACTGCGTGACAAGTCGTTATCAGATCGGGAACGAATCGGGCGAGCCCGGCTGCTGCGGGCGCGGACGCGCCACACGCAGACGCTGTTTATCATGAACGACCGCCCTGACCTGGCTCGACTCTGCGAGGCCGACGGGATCCACGTCGGGCAGGAGGAACTTTCGGTCAAGGATGTCCGCGCGATCGTCGGCCCCGAGTCGCTCGTCGGCGTGTCGACCCACACGATCGAACAAGCCCGCCAAGCGGTTCTCGAAGGAGCCAACTACCTCGGCGTCGGGCCGACTTTCCCATCGGCCACCAAGTCGTTCACCAGCTTCGCCGGGCTCGCGTTTGTGCGGCAGGTCGCTGCGGAGATTGGGCTACCGGCCTTCGCCATCGGGGGCATTACGCTCGACAACGTGGCTCAGGTGCGCGAGGCCGGTCTGCACCGCGTTGCCCTCGGTGCCGCCATCACCTCCGCGCCCGATCCGGCCGCCGCCGCCCGAGCCTTTCTCGCGGCTCTGGAGGGGTAAGCCGTGTACGAAGTCGAACAAAAATTCCCGGTGGACGATCTCTCGGCCGTCGCCGCCCAACTGGCAGCGCTCGGTGCCGTCGCACGCGAGCCAGTCACTCAGATAGACACCTATTACGCCCATCCGGTTCGCGACTTTTCCCGAACCGATGAAGCCCTGCGCATCCGCCAAATTGGCGAGAACAACCGCCTCACCTACAAAGGCCCGAAGCTCGACGCGGCCACCAAAACCCGCCGTGAAATCGAGCTGCCCTTCGCCTCCGGCAATTCCACCGCCGCCGAACTCGACGCACTCCTGCGCGAGCTGGGCTTTCGCCCAGTGCGGCAGGTCACAAAACAGCGCCGCCCGCTCACGCTCCGCTGGCAGGACCGCCAGATCGAAGTGGCGCTTGATGAAGTCGAAGGGCTCGGCAGCTTCGTGGAGCTCGAAATCGCCGCGGGCGAGGAGGAGCTGGACACCGCGCGGAGCACGATTGTGGCGCTGGCGCGACACCTGAATCTGCCGCCAGATGAGCGGCGGAGCTATCTGGAACTGCTGCTGGAAAGGCAGTGAAAATCGTCACCATGAAGAACCTCGCCCCGCTCCGGCAGCGGGCGAGACGCCCGTGGCAGCGGGCGACATTGAACCGGAGGAAGACCGTGAGCAATCGCGTTGGGCTAGTACTGACGATCACCTTCGCCATCCTCGTCGGAACCGGCCTCGTTTGCCAGCGACCGGCGCGCACGGCATATCACCGGCATCGACTCGCAGCCTATCTCGAAGAATATCTTCAGCTCGACACGGGTCCCCGACTGCCACTGCCAGTTAGCGACGCAATCATTAGGGGCTATGAACACCATCGGGATCGGCTTGTGAGGTTAGGATATTTTGAATACCGAGAGTTCGATTTCCCCGATGAAACAGAAACGGAGATTCATCGGCGGCTCTGGCGGCGCGTTCAGGATCGCTTTCCCGATAATCCTCACACGCAGCTAGGAGCTCTCGACAACACACTGCAAGTATGGGCCCGGCCTCAGAACCTGCGAAAATGGGAAGCGTTCATCAATAGCCTCAGGCAAGAACTTGCGGACAAAAAGGTGGAAAGCTCAGCGAAGAGATAATGGTAAACCCCGCTGTTAACGAGTCCAGAAGGAGCACAATCGTGAACATTATGACGGCCAGTGTTGCGGCAGTGTTGGTGTTGGCGGCCGAAGTGGCTCATGCGGCCATTGAAGAGCATTACGAAGAGAAACCAATCACGATCCGCAAGGCCAGCGGCTTTGACCGCGACAAGCGAGTCAAAATCCGCGTGGGCGAGAAGGTCACGTTCGTCATTTCGGTCTATCAGGATGAATTCTTCGATCAGCCCGTGATTATCGCCAACGCCGTGATCGACAACTCGACCGCTCAGAACGTCAAAGCGGTCTATTCCATCTCGTTTCACGACAAGGACGGCAAGCTCGTCGGCTGTCACCAAGGGGAGTGGGATCTCGAACCCGAGGAAGACATCAACTATGGCAGTGGCATCATCCACGCCGACCCCAAGTTGATTGGGTCCGTCACGAGCTACAAACTGAGGACGCAGGTGTTCGAGTCAAAGAAGGAATGAGCAATCCCGCGCCGGGCGCCACGGGCGTCCCGCCCGAGCGGCTCTCTTCTGGGAATGTGCAAAGCGAAGGGTGCTGCCAGAATAATGAACGGTACGGCGTGTGGAAATCGTTCTACGACGATGGCTCGCTCATGCTTAAGGAGGAATGGCAAGAAGGTCTCGAGCATGGCGAGTGGATCGAGTATTCGCCAAGCGGCGAAATTATTGCCTTTGGGAACTATCAAAAGGGTGTGAAGTGGACTGGAAGCTTCGTTGAATACGAGGATGAGTGGACGATGACATCGCCTTTCCTGGCAACGTACGAAAACGGCCAACGTATTGCCAAGGAGCCGAGGGAGGAACACTGAGGACCGGTATCAAGTGTTGATCCCTTTCCTCGTCACCTCGTTCCGTGGCAAGCCTGATGAGCTAGACAACGTTTACCAGCAGCACGGCTGGCTCTGGAACCGCAGGTGCCCTTAAGTGGCTCGCGACTTGCCGGCCGCCGCTTGGGCGTCCCACCTTCTACCGGCCGCTACGGCTCGTTCTTTGGGGCGGGGAGGGTGATGAGGATGCGGTCGACGCGCCGCCCGTCCATGTCGACGATTTCGAGCGAGAGGTCGCCGGCGGTCACGACGTCGCCGACTTTCGGCAGGTCTTCCAAGGCGGCCATTGCCAGACCGGCGATGGTGCTGGCCGCTGCGGCGTCCGCTCCGAGCGAGACCGACGGCGGCAGGTGTTCGAGCAGATCATGCACGGCAACGCGGCCATCGACCAGCCAACTCGTGGCGTCGCGCTTGACGATGGCCTGGCCCTCGTCGCGGCGGTGTTCGTCGTGAATTTCGCCGACCAATTCTTCCAGCACATCTTCGAACGTGACGATGCCGCGCGTGCCGCCGAACTCATCGAGCACGATCGCCAGGTGCGTGCGTTTTTGCTGAAAGGCGACCAGGAGTTTTTCTAGCGTGAGACTTTCCGGGATGAACAGCGGCTGCCGGAGCATGCGACGGAGATTGATCGGGCGGCGGAGATAAACCTGCTGCAACAAATCCTTGTTGTAGATGAACCCCACGACGTGGTCCAAGTCGCCCTCGTAGACCGGCAGCCGCGAAAAGCCCGACATGGCGACCACGCCGAGCACTTCATCCGCCGGCGTTTCGATATCGACCGCGTCGACATCGATCCGCGAACGCATGATGTCACGTGCCCGCCGCCGTCGAAGCTGGAGTGCTTCGAGCACGACTTCGTGCTCGGCGGCTTGCAGCAACCCCTGTTCCTTGCCCGTTTCCACCAGATGAGCAATATCCTCGACGCTGACCCGCGACTGGCCGCTCACGTCGATCCGCAGGAGCCGCAGCACCGCCGCGGTGACAAAGCCCAAAACGGCAAGGATCGGGCGGGCGACGAAGCTCAGCAGCAGCTTGGGCAGGGCCACGATCTTGGCGATGCTCTCTGCATACGC
>CAYZVT010000013.1:0-21807 GCA_964481585.1 uncultured Pirellulales bacterium | reverse complement strand
GAGCCACGCGTTTTGGCACCAGCTCGCCCAACACGAGCGAGGCAAAGGCGATCGAACCTGTCACCGCAGCCAGGGCCAAGCCGTCACTATAGGAGGCGACCGGGCGTAGCGGGATCGTCGCGAACCACGCCGCCAGTTCGCGGACGAGGCGCGCGCCCCCGTAAGCGGCCGCCAACGTCCCCACGCCGGTAATGCCGATTTGCACCGCCGACAGAAAGCGGTTGGTATCGCTCAGCAAACTCAGGGCGGCACGGGCGCTTCGACTTCCGCTCTCCGCAGCCTGTTCCAGCCGATGGCGCTTGGCCGTCAAGATGGCCAGTTCCGCGCCCGAGAAGAAACCGTTGAGCAACACCAGTCCCAGAATGATGAAAATTTCAACACCGGCACTCACGGCAGAACCTCTCTTGGGAGGAAGAGTATCGAAGCTGACCGAACTCCTGCTATGTAACCGCTGGCCACCAGCGATGCAACGCAGCACCTGCTAGTCGCAGCCGCGAGGGGGGGACGGCAGGCTGCCGTCCCATGTTGCTTGCGTCTCGCTCATGGGATAAATTGCGTCAGCGTTTGCCGTTGCCGGATTGCTCAGCGAGGTCTTTAGCAACCTTGATTTTCCAGTGGATTGGTGGCGGTATGCGGAGCAGAGGAAATATTGGTGATAGCCGCAGCGCCCGCTCCGGGCGAAACTATTGATGTCAGCGATCTCCTGAGAAAGTCAACGGATGGTGAGGAGCAAGATGAAGGACGCGCGCTCGGCTCCGCATGGCAAGAGTAGAAAAAATGCGCCGCCACCGGTTTCGCGACTGTCCCGAAAGCGCAAGTTGATCCTGTTCGGCTGGTATGGCGGCAAGTTTTCGCACCTCGACTGGCTGATGCCCCTGCTTCCAGCCTGTCACCATTACTGTGAACCCTTTGCGGGATCGGCTGCTATCCTACTGAACCGTGCTCCCTCTCCTGTCGAAACGTACAACGATCTCGACGGAGAGGTGTGCAATTTTTTCCGCGTGCTTCGCGATGAGCCTGATGAGTTGGCCCGACTGATCGGGCTAACCCCGTTCTCCCGCGAGGAGTTCGGGGTCGCATGCACCATTGATCCTGCTATTCCACCGTTGGAGCGAGCGCGACGTTTCTACATTAGAGCAAGACAGGTACGAACCG
Source organism: uncultured Pirellulales bacterium (assembly GCA_964481585.1). GTDB lineage: Bacteria > Planctomycetota > Planctomycetia > Pirellulales > CAYZVT01 > CAYZVT01. The sequence continues at coordinate 20,652 of CAYZVT010000013.1, read as the reverse complement.
GCTTGGCACAGACCGCCTCGCTGGGCCGGTGGGCCAACTGCAAAGATACGACGCGGGCTGGAATGAGCGGCGTTGTTAGCCGTTGGCTCGGCGGAGTCAAGGCGCTGCCTGAGATCGCGGAGCGTTTGCTGCGGGTTCAAATCGAGAATCGGCCTGCCATCGACGTAGTCAAGCTCTATGATGCTCCTGAGACCTTGTTCTACTGCGACCCGCCCTATGTCCATGAGACTCGTGGTGACGCGAAGGCGTACGGCTACGAGATGACGGACGAGCAGCATGCGGAGCTTGCCGATGTGCTCAACTCCGTGCGCGGAATGGTGGCGTTTTCGAACTATGACTGCAAGCTACTCGATCGTCTTTACCCCACAAATCGTTGGACGAAGCATGTATCTCCCCCCAGAACCAACCACGCCACGAAGGGGAAGCGGGTCGAAGTCCTCTGGACCAATTACGATCTGGCCCAGTTGATAGCGCAATCGAAGAAGCAGAAAGAACTGGGCTGGGGCTGATGGCAGAGGCACCACTCAAAACTCTTAGCCGCCTTTACCGTCAAGTCGAACAGGCGCAAGATACGCCGCGGGTAACGGATGCCGCCGTACAGGGCCGAGTCGAGTATGTAGCGCGGTGTCTGGCCAATCGGGCAGGCGTGAGGCTCCTCATGGCCTGCATGTTAGCTAAAATCGACCGTCCACACGTCGATCCACGCGAACCCTACACTGAGATCGGGGGCAGCACCTCGTTTTCGGGGCGCACTTACGATGAGCGTTACCTCACTCAATTCATCAATAGCAAAAAGCTGCCATGTAACTCGACTACCGCGTTTCTGACTCCTGCTCTGCGGAACATCAACCGATCCCTGACTACGGATGTAGTGATAGTTGGGCGACCAGCTCAGGTTTACGTTGACACGCTTCAATTACTCGAAGACGTGGCGACTGAGCGAGTAACGGCAGAGGAAGTACTAGCGGAGGCAATTCGAGTCCTCTGTATCGTGCGAGATGAAAAGAAACAACGGATGGAAACACTGCTTACGGGAATCGAGGAGAGCAAGGGCGGCCTGCCTCTATCATCAGAAGCAATTGTTACGCTGTTGGAGCAACATCTAGCTTGCAAGAACGCAAGCCGCTTGCCTGTGTTAATTGTTGCTGCTGCGTACGAGGCGGTCGGCAGTATGATAGGCGAGAAAACCAAGAGTTTGAACTCTCACAACGCGGCGGACGAGCAGACGGGCGCGCTCGGAGACATAGAGGTTTGTCTCGCCAACGATGACCAAATCGTTACTAGCTACGAAATGAAGTTAAAATCGGTAACGATCGAGGATATCGACAGGGCCGTAACGAAGATCGCGTCGCTCAGTCCTCGCGTAGACAACTATGTCTTCATTACAACGGATACGATCCATGATGAGGTAAGCGAATACGCCAATTCCCTTTACGAAGAACTGAGAGGCGTGGAAATTGCTGTGCTTGATTGCGTTGGTTTCCTGCGTCATTTCCTCCATTTCTTCCACCGAGAACGGATGGAATTCCTCGACGCTTACCAATCCCTCCTACTTTCTGAACCAGACAGTTCCGTCAAGCAGCCCCTTAAAGAGGCTTTCCTATCACTTAGGCAGGCTGCGGAGTCAGACGAATGAGGGCTTCCCGTGCTCCTTCGAGCGTGCGAGGTCGGCTCCAAGCACCGCGACGGTTTGGGTGGCCTCCAGCGGGAGAGAAGTATCTGGCTGCGTCGGCTTCGCGTGCCCGAGAAGCCCACTTCGTTTTCCACGGAGGGAGCACAGGCAAAACTGTTGATCTCGGCTTGCCCGTGCGGTAGAGTACTCGCCGCGCGACAGGGTCGGAGGGGCGTGGTGGCATCGCGTGCGGGGCGCGGCGCCTCATGGGAAAGAGGGGCGGTTGCCGCAAGTGCTGGGCGGGACATGGCTTGCGGCATGGGGCGCGCCGCGCGTTTTGCAAAAGCGCCTCAAAGCGCCCCAAAGCGCCCCAAAGCGCCTCATGCTTCTCGGGGACCAGTCGCGGAAGCGGACGGCGTGACCGGCTTCTAGTCCGCGCTTGACTCGGCTTCTGCGAAAGGGGGATAATGCGGAAGATTTGCCCAACCGTTCTACTTTGCTTGGCGCGCGGCGGTGGCGGGCGCTGGGGCTACTTTGGAGTCATTCCCTCATTCCTATACGGAGCATGCAGATGAAAGCGCGATTCCTTCCGGTGATGCTGGTCGCTCTGGCAGTGGCCGCGACGCAAAGCCTGGTGGCGGCCGACCAGAAAGAGACGTGCCAGTGTCCCGTCTCCGGTAAGCCGATCGACAAGGCCCACTCGGTCGAGTTCATGGACATGCAGGTTTACTTCTGCTGCCCCAACTGTCCCAAGGCTTTCCAGGCCAACACGGCGAAGTATGAGAACCAGGCCAAGAGCCAGTTTCTTTGCACGAGCCAGATCAAGCAGGTCGCCTGCCCACTCTCCGGCCGCCCGATGAAAGAAAACATCACGGCGATTGTTGACGGCCAAACGATCCACTTCTGCTGCAAGAATTGCCAGAAGAAGGTGCAGGAGGCCGGCGACCAGGAGAAACTCGTGCTCGTCTTCGGCGATCTCGACAAAGGCTTTGCCAAAGCCGAAAAGTAAGATCGTCGCTCGAGCAGCCGAATAGATTCGAAGGCGGTTCCCACTAAAGGGAGCCGCCTTTTTTTGTTGCGCGTTAGGGAGCGGGTCCGGCGAGCGTAGCTCGCCGGCTAAACATTGCGAGAATGGACTGGGCGGTAAATCCGGCGTTTCAAACTGCCCTTCCCCTGGTTTGCCCGTTTTGCGATAGTCCGCAGCCGTTTCCCCGCAAGCTGCATCGCCCGGCCCGTACTGCGCCAGTGGCAGGAGCGTCTGCATGATCGGCTACAGCATCCTGATTCCGCAGCGCGACGCCGCCACGCGGCTGCGCGGCCAGCTCGACGCGCTCGCTGCGGCGCTGGCGGCTTTGCCAGAGCCGTACGAGATCATCGTCGTCGATGATGGCTCCGGCGAAAAGCAGCTTCCGATCCTGCGCAAGTTGCAAACGGAACACCCCGCGCTGCGCGTCTTGCGGCTCGATCGGCCTTGCGGGCGGAGCACGGCGCTGGGCGTGGGAATCCAGGCGGCGCGGGGCAGCGCGATCGTTGCGATGGCTGTTGGCGATGACGCGCGGCAGGTGCCGCGACTCGTCGCACGACTCAGCCGTGCCGACTTCGTGCAAGGCAAGCGGCCACGCCGGGGCTGGCGCAAAGCGGCGCATCGGCTGGCGCGCATCCCGCGCTGGCTGCTGTTGGGACTCGACGTGCGCGACCCCGGCTGTTTCTTTTGGGCCGCGCGCGGGGAAGCGGTCGCCGGCATCGAGCTTTCGCGGGGCATGCACCGCTACCTCGCCACACTTGTGGCCGCGCGCGGCTTTCGCGTCGATGAAGTGCTCGTGCAAAGTGGCCGCGCGGAGCCTTATCCCGGCGAGCGGTTTCCCCACCCCGGCGATCTGCTCGCCGCCTGGTGGCATCGCCGGCGGACGACGCCCTACCACGTCTACGAGCTCACGACCACCGGCGAAGCCCAGCCGATTCTGCCCTTTGTCGCCAAAACGGACACCGCCGCGACGCGCCGCAAGAGCGCGTAGCCCCCCCTGCCCCGCCTTCACCTCTAACGCAGTAGCCCCCATGAAAATCTTCTTCTCTGTTGGCGAGCCGAGTGGCGATGTGCATGGCGCGAACCTGATTCGCCAGTTGCGGCAGCAGCGGGACGATCTGGAACTGGTCGGCTACGGCGGCCCGGAGATGGCAGCGGCCGGCTGCGTGCTGCACGAAGACCTGACGAAGCTGGCGGTGATGTGGGTGGTGCGTGTGCTGCTGAACATCCACAAGTTCTGGAATCTGTTGCAGCGCGCCGACCGCTACTTCCGCGACGCGCGGCCCGACGCCGTGGTGATGATCGACTACCCCGGCTTCAACTGGTGGATCGCCCGCCGCGCCAAGGCCCACGGCATCCCCGTCTTTTACTACGGCACGCCGCAGGTCTGGGCGTGGGCCAGCTGGCGGGTGAGCAAGATGCGGCGATTCGTCGACCATGTCCTTTGTAAACTCCCCTTTGAAGCCGACTGGTATCGCGAGCGCGGCTGCAACGCGACCTACATCGGGCACCCGTTCTTCGACGAGGTGCGGCGTTACCAGCTTGACGCGCAGTTCTTGGCCGCCGAGCGCGCCAAGCCGGGCCGGCTCGTGGCGATCCTGCCCGGCTCGCGGACGCAAGAAGTGACGAACAACCTGCGGTGGTTCCTCAGAGCCGCCCAGCGCGTGCGGCAACAGGTGCCCGACGCGCGGTTTGCCCTGGCGGCATTCAAGCAGCAGCACGTCGAGCTGGCCGGTCGGATCATCGCCGAAGCAAACCTGCCGCCGGACTTTCCGCTGGAGATTCATGTGAAGCGGACGCCCGAACTGATCCATCTGGCCGAGTGCTGCATGGCCGTGTCCGGCTCGGTTTCGCTCGAACTGCTGCACTACGCCAAGCCGACGGTGGTTCTGTACTGGATCACCCGCACCGCCAACTTCGTGCAAAAATTCTTCCGCCGGGTGAAGTTCATCACGCTGGTCAATCTGCTCACGACCGACAATATCTACCGCACCCAGCGGGCGAACTACGATCCCGATCTGCCTGGAGCCGAGCCGGTCCTGTTTCCCGAATATCTCACCAGCGCCGACCGCTCTGCCGATATCGCCGCGCACGTCGTTGGCTGGCTCACCGACGAACCGAGCCGGCAAGCGCGGATCGCTCAGCTTGAAGTGCTCAAAGCCGAAGTCGGCGACGGCGGCGCTTCGCGGCGCGGGGCGGAATACATCCTTCGCACGCTCACCACCATCAAGCCCACGACCCGCCGCCCGCACTTTTCCAAACGGCTTGCTCCTTCTCGCACTCAATAGCCGGCAGGCAACGCTCGCCGGTTTTGGCCGGTGCGAACCGGTATTGCTCGCCGGCTATCGGAACTCCCGCTTGCGCGCAATAATGGCGCAAGATGCCGCTCTTTGGCCGCATGGGGTCATGATCTTTTTCAGCAGAGGTCGTTAGCAGTGATTGGCGAACCGGAACGCACGCCGTATGACTTGAGCTTTCGCCTGTTCGAGATCCCGGTGCGCGTGCATCCGTTCTTCTGGGTCATGGCGGTCATCCTGGGCATTACCGGGCCGGAAGTCGATCCGGTCGATATGCTGCTGTGGATTGTCGCCGTCTTCGTCTCCGTTCTGGTGCATGAATTGGGCCACGCCCTGACGGCCCGCGCCTACGGCGCGCAGCCCTGGATTACGCTGCACGGTTTTGGCGGCCTGGCCTCGTATCCGGGTCGGCAGCAATCGACGAAAAGCGAGATCCTGATTACGCTTGCGGGGCCGCTGGCGGGCTTTGCCTTTGCCGGGCTGGTGCTGCTGGTGATCGTCCTTTCGGGGCAACAGGTGGAGTTTCGGCCGCGGCTGATTCCGGTGGCATTCGAGCCTTACGCCTCGCCGCCGCTCAACAGCCTGCTGAGCAGTTTGCTCGTGGTGAACATCTTTTGGGGGCTGATCAATCTGCTCCCGGTCTACCCGCTCGACGGCGGACAGATCGCGCGCTCGGTGGCCGTGGAGTTGAGTCCGTACGAGGGCATCCGGCAATCGCTGATGTTGTCGATGGGCGTGGCGATCGGCGTGGCGATCCTCTGCGCGGTCTGGGTTTCGTTCTTCACCGCGTTCCTGTTTGGCTATCTGGCGTACCTCAACTACGCCACGCTGCAAGCCTATAGCGGTCGGGGCGGCGGCGGATGGTAGCGCGCCGCAGCGCGCCGACGAAGCGCGTCGTCTTGCTCGGCGCGAGCAATCTTGCCCGCAGCATGTCCACCGTCGTCGAGACGGCGCGGCAACTTTTTGACGAGCCGATCGAAATTTTTTCCGCCCTCGGTCATGGCCGCTCTTACGGCATGACCAGCTCGTTTCTTGGTCGTCGTCTGCCCGGCATCGTCCAGTGCGGTTTGTGGCGCGCGCTCGACGAAGCGCCCCCGGCAGAAACATTCGCGCTAGTGACCGACGTGGGCAACGATCTGGTCTATGGCGCGTCGGTCGACACGATCGTCGCGTGGGTCACGACTTGCCTTGATCGGCTTGCGAAACACAACAGCCGCATCACGATGACGGCGCTGCCGCTAGAGAGTCTTCGCGCGCTGCCGCCGTGGCGCTTTGCCGTGATGCGCGCGATTCTCTTTCCCGGCCGAGCGCTTGAACTACATGAGATTCTCGCCCGCGCCGAAACGCTGAACGAGCGGCTGGTCTCGCTTGCGGCGGAGCGGCCGTTTTCGCTTGTTTTTCCGCAAAAATCGTGGTTTCGCTTCGATCCAATCCACTTGCACATCCGGCAGTGGCGCACGGCCTGGGAAGCAATGCTCGGCTCGTGGCGCGCGCCGGACTGCGCGCCGCGCAAGGTGCGCGCGTCGTTGCTTCGGTATCTCTACCTGCGCTCGCGCGCGCCGCAGGCGCGCACGCTGTTGGGCATCGAACAACAACGCGCGCAACCGTCCGGTCGTCTTGCCGATGGCACAACAATCTGGCTCTACTAGCGCGCCGCTTGCAGCGTGCTTTCACGACGCGCTGCGCTTGCTCGACGTTGACGCGCGTCTAAGATTCTTGCAGTAGCGCGCTGCATGCGCTTGGCAAGTCGAAACTCAAGCGCGCGACCGCGCGGCACCTGTTGCGGCGCGAAAGCGCGCGAGGCAAGCGGCGCGCCCGCGCCGAGGCGCGCGGCAAAATTTTGGTGAAATCGTGTTGCAAAAAAAACGATAATGCTTACAGTTACTCACAACCTGCTTGCATTGCGAGCATCGTGTGAGCTGTGCTCGAAGCGTTGCAGTGACCAACAGTGAGGTTAGCTGCTCTGGATGAGCAGTTGGTTTTGTTCGTGGTGAAGCAGTGCGATGACCGTTGCGTGATCGCGGCAACCTTCACCGCAACCTTTTAAGGGAGGATGTACTGTGGCCAAGAAGAAAGCGACGAAGAAGAAGGCAACCAAAAAGAAGGCAGCCGCTCCGAAGAAGAAGGGCGCCAAGAAGAAGGGTGCCAAGAAGAAGGCCGCTCCGAAGAAGAAGGGCGCCAAGAAGAAGGGTACGAAGAAGAAGGCCGCTCCGAAGAAGAAGGGCGCCAAGAAGAAGACCGCCAAGCGCAAGACCAAGAAGGTCTCGGCGTAGGCCTGCTGATCGGCCCAGCCCTTCTGGCTGAGGCTACCCTGATATAACGAGAAAGAGCCGCCTCCCGGCCAAGCAGGAGGTGGCTCTAATTTTTTGCGCCATAAGGAGTTGCCGCTTCAGCCAGCAGCACGTCCCTCCGCTTTCCGCCTTCCGCCTTCTTGCACTTCGGGGGCTTCCGCTCTCGCCGTGCGCCCCCGCCACCCCATTAGGTGCGCAGCGCGTTAACCCAGCACCGACAAGCTCGGCAGGTGCGGTTCTTCGGCCCGTCGCGCGGCGAGGTTTTGGGCCAAGCGCTGGCAGATCGTTTCCAGATACGGGGCCGACGAGGCATCTTCAAAATTGCCGGCCGTGCGGCCTTCGTCGCCCCGGATGCGGATCTGCATGTTGATCGGCACCTCGCCTAAGAACGGCACACCCAGTTGCTCGGCCCGCTGCTTGGCCCCGCCGCTGCCAAAAATCTCGTAGCGCTGGTTGCACCCCGGGCACTCGAAGTAACTCATGTTCTCGACCAGCCCCAGCAGCGGAATGTTTACCTTGCGGAACATGGCGATCGCTTTCACCGCATCGAGCAGCGCCACGTCTTGCGGCGTGCAGACGACGACCGCGCCGCTAAGCGGCAAAAGCTGCGAGAGCGTCAGCGCGATGTCTCCCGTCCCCGGCGGCATGTCGATAATCAGGTAATCGAGCGGCCCCCAATTCGTGTCACGGAGGAACTGCGTGATCGCGCCGTGCAGCATCGGTCCGCGCCACACGACCGCTTCGCCCGGCGGCACCAGAAAGCCCATCGACATGACCCGCAGCCCATCGACCACGATCGGCTGGAGCTTGCGATCCACGGCTTGCGGCCGCTGGCTCGTGCCAAGCAGATGCGGAATGCTGGGACCATACACGTCGGCATCCATCAAGCCGACTTCGCTGCCGGCGCGCTTGAGTCCATAAGCGATGCTGGCCGCGAGCGTGCTCTTGCCGACGCCCCCCTTGCCCGAGCCGACGGCGATGACGCTTTTGGCGGCGAGGCCGATCTCGCCGATCTTCTCCGGCGGCCGCTCGTGTGTGGCGAGCGTGATTTGCACTCCGCCCAGCCCCGGAAGCTGCTCGCGCAGCGTCCGTTCAAGCTCTTTTTGCACCGTGTCGCGGAGCGGCGCGGAGTGGGTGGTCAGCGCGAGCGTGAGCGCGACGTTTTGGCCTTCGACGCGAATATCGCGAATCTGGCCGAGTTGCAGCGCGCTGCGGCCGGTTTCGGGATCGGCGAAGTTCTTCAGCGCCGCTTCGACCGCCGCCGGCGTGAGGGGGCTTGTGGACATGGTGTTTTCATTTCTCCCGTTACGGGGTTGGTTCATTCCAGGGTAGCGTCGCCCAGATGCGCCGTGCGAGATTCGCCGCATGCACCGGCTGCCGCGCCAGATGCCAGTGAATCCCCTCGGTCGCAAGCTGCAAGTGCCGCGGCGCGCGAAAAACGGCCAGCGCTCCTGCCTCGCGCAGCGCCTCGTGCAGTTCCACTGCGTCCGCCGCGAGCAGCCCAACCGCCCGCGCGGCGGGGTCGAGCCTTTCGAGCCGCGCCAGCCAGCGGAGCACGTCACCGGCGCCCGCCGCCGCGACTTCGAGGGCGACGAGGCTGCCGGGCATTTGAGCCAAATGCCGGTTCACTTCCGGCAGCGTCTGCACTTCCCGCAGCGTGACCGGCTCGCCGGTCCGTTGCAAACCGCACTGGAGGGCTACGGCCCAGCGGCGGGATTGCTCGCACACGATCACGCCTGCCGATCGCATTTGGCTCGTGCCCCCGGTCGGTCGCTGCTTTTCATAGGGAGTTGCGCGATCTTGGGAGAATCCTTCCTCCACCGCCACGTGTGCGGGAGGCGGCTTACCGTAAATCGACACCTCACAGGATCGCGAAATCCTCTCCAAAGGGTATCGTAAAGGCCCCCGTGGCCCTTGGCAACCGCTGCGGCCGCGTCATGGCTGCTCCTCGCCGGTCGCCAGACCGAGCGTTTCCAGCCGCCGGTAGAAGCGGGGACGGGTCATGCCGAGCAGCTTCGCCGCTTTCGACTTGTTCCCCTTGGCACGGGCCAGCGCGCGGTGGATCAGTTCCAACTCGATCCGTGCGAGAAACTCTTCCAGCACGATCGGCTCGTCTTTCCGCAGCGGATAAGCCGCCGCGTGCGCGGCATGGCGAACGCGCGGCGGAAGATCCTCAACCGTGATCTCATGCGTTGCCGCCGCCGCGTGCGCGGCCGCCAGGACTTCGGCCAACTCATCGAGATTGCCCGGCCAGACGTGCAAGGCGAGCAGGTCGAGCACCTCGGGCGTTGCGCCGCCAAGCTGCTTCTCGCCGCGCTCGTTAAGCTGCTCCAAAAAGGCTTGCACCAAGAGCGGCAAATCCGCCAGCCGCTCGGCGAGCGGAGGCAAACGAATCTCCAGCGTGCTCAACTGACAAGCCAGCTCCTCATGAAAGCCGTCTGCGACGAGCGGTCCCAGCGGCTTCCGCGCGGTAGCAAGCACCGCCGGCGGTCGCGGCGTTTCGACGAGCAGTTCAGCCAGGAGTAACTGCGCAGCCTCGGGCAGCGTGTCCGCTTCGAGCAGCAAGAGCGTCCCCGGAGTCGCGCCGGGTTCTTCCCCGGCAAGCGTGAGAAAGCTTTGGCGGAGCATCTCGACATTTGGCAGCCCGGCCTCGACCGGCAGGAGTTTTCCTTGGCGGCGCGCCGTCGAGTGGTAATAGATCGACCGCGCCACATGCTCGCGACCGCTTCCCGGTGGGCCGACAATCAGCACAGGGGTTTGCGACTGCGCCGCGAGCGCCACTTTCGCGCGGACTTGCTTCATCGCCGGCGTCGTGCCGAGTAGCTGCTCCAGGCCGTAGCGATGAAGCTGGCTGGCGCGAAAGCGGCGCAGCTCTAGATGGAGTTGGTCGGGGCGCTCCTCGGGCAGCAGATCGCGCGACATCTCTCGCGCGTGCAGATCGGTCGGATCGACGAAGGCCACAATCCCTTCGCACTCCGACTCGCCCTGCCCGAGCGGCAGGAAGCGTGCCCGGCGATGCACCAGCCGCCCGCTCCGCGCCAGGCAAGAGACGTGGCCGACGGTTTGCCGGCCATGAAACGCCTCCGGCGGAGGGCAAAGTCCCGCCGCGACGCCCGGCGCGCCGGCGGTCGGATCGCCCGCGACGTAATCAACCCGTCGGCCGAGCAGATCGGCCAACTTCACGCCCAGCCAATCGGCACAAGCCTCGTTGCAAAAGATGATCGTCCGCTTCGCGTCGAGCACGTAGAGCGGATCGGGCGCATCGAGAAGCAAGCGATGCAGGGTCGCTGCGGTCGGTTTCGTCGAGGGCATCAGCAGCAGTCCTTTTCATCCCGGGGCCAAGCCTGAGCAAGCGGAGCAGATGCTTCTGCTTCATCTTACTCACCGGCGAAATTTTTCGCCCCCAACTCCGGCGCGCTATGACAAACGGTTGTCACCGGCATCGGCTAGAGTGTCTTACGCCGTCAGAGCGGAGTCGCGACGAGCCTTTCTCGGCCTTTTGTTCGCCTGCGTCCCACGCAGCCGAACGGGCCGGATAGGCGAGTTCCGAACCCCGCTCTGGGGCGTTTTTCTGCAAAATTCGTCCCCATTCGCCGCCTCGGCCGATGCCTGGTGAATGGGGCGGGGGTTGAACAGGCAACCGCCAGCGGCGCCGCTGCCGCACACAGCCGTAGGGGGAAGTCGCGATCGGCCTCCGAGCAAGCTCGCTTGCCGAGGCCAATCCCGAACGTCGCCCTACGGCTTTTTTCGTACGCTTCCGCCACTCGGCGTTTTCCGCCCTCCCTTTCCTCCGCCCTCCCTTTCCTCCGCCCTCCCTTTCCTCCGCCCTCCCTTTCCTCCGCTTTCCGCTTTCCGCTTTCCGCTTTCTTGCGCTTCGGGGGCTTCCGCTTCGCGGTGCGCCCCCGCCACCCTGACCGGTCCCTCGTCCCCCGGCCCCTCGGTCCCTCGTCCCCCGCCCCTGACGGCTGCGGGCTAACCGGGTACACTCAACGGTTTCGGGCCTGCTCCTTCTTCGGCACTTCTTTATGCAGCTTGATCTCGTTCGCACGCTCGGCGAGCTGATTGCCACGCCCAGCGTCAACCCGATGGGCCGGCCGGTCTCGGGGCCGGAGTATCTCGAAACACGTCTCACGGCGCATCTGGAACAGCTCTTTCTCCGGCTGGGGCTGCCGTACGAGCGGCAAGCGGTCTCGCCCGAGCGGGAGAACATTCTTTGCCGAATCGATGGCCGGAGCGACGAGCTACTCTTGCTCGAAGTCCACCAAGACACGGTGCCGACCGAGGGGATGACAATCTCGCCCTTTGAGCCGGCGATCCGCGAGGGTCGCATCTACGGGCGTGGCGCATGCGACGTGAAGGGCGGCATGGCCGCGATGCTGGCCGCCGTCGCACGCTTGGCCGACGAGCGTCCTTCGACGATGCCGACGGTGGTGCTCGCCTGCACGGTGAATGAGGAGTTTGGCTTTACCGGCGCTTCCAACCTGGTGAAGCTCTGGCAGCAACGGCAAGGGCTGCTGAGTCGCCAGCCCGACTGCGCGATCGTGGCCGAACCGACGGAACTGAACATCGTTGTCGCCCATAAGGGAGCCGTCCGCTGGAAGTGCCACGCGCGGGGCCTGGCGGGGCATAGCTCGCAGCCCCACCGCAGCCGCAATGCGATCTATACGGCCAGTCGCGCGGCGCTGGCGGTCGAGCACTACCACCGAGAAGTCCTCTCGCAGCACCCGCCGCATCCGTTGTGCGGTCGGCCAACGGCGACGGCGACGATGATCGACGGCGGCATTAGCGTCAACACGATTCCCGACCACTGCCGGCTCGAAATCGAGCGGCGGCTGCTCCCCGACGAAAATCCCGAGCAAGTTTACCGCGAGCTGCTCCGCTACCTTGCCGAGCATGCGGCCGCCGACGACCAGCTTGAGCATGAACCGCCCTATAGCAGTTCGCCGGGGCTTTCACAGAGGCTCAATGGCCCGCTCGCCGAGCGACTCTTGGCTCAGGTCCGCGAAGTGGCTCCGCAGGCGACGGCGACCGGCGTTCCCTACGGCACCGACGCAGCCGTCATCTCCGCCGCCGGAGTGCCGACGGTGGTGTTCGGCCCCGGCTCGATCGACCAAGCGCACACGGCCAACGAATGGCTCGATCTCGATCAACTCGCGCGGGCCAGCGAGATCTACTACCAGTTCGCCTGTCGTGGCTTGCGGGCGTAGATCCCCGTTAAAACACGTCGAGGACGAAGTGGTGGCCGCTGTGGTACTTGCGTCCTGACGGATAGTAGTTGTGCCACTGCTTGTTGTAGACCGGGATCCGCATTTCCTGCGGATAGCGGTAGTACAGATCGTCGGCGCTGCGGTAGTACTCGTTCCCCCAGTAGTTCTGCGGGTAGTACACGTAGGGATAGTGGTAGAAGCGCTCCCAGTCACGGGTCGAGTAAGTCCCGGCCCAGTGACGGCCGTAGGCCTGCTGCGCGGCTGCGTCTTGGCTGCCGAGCGTCGCTCCCAGCCCCAGTGCCACGAGAAAGGCAAGCGTGTACTTGCGGATCATCCGATCTTCCCCCCGGATTGATTTTGGCTCTCTTTTCGCGCCGCACGGCGGCAACGGCAGCCGCGCCGGCTGATTGGATCTGTAACTACCCATCGGCTCCCCGCCTAGCCGGCAATGAGAGAATATTCCGCCTAAGCCGCACAGGCGGAGCGAAGACAGGTCGAGTTTTCCGAACCCACAAGCCAAGCCTGTCGCCCCCAAAAGCCGTGTTGCTGAACCCATCAACTTTATTGGTCGGAATGGAAGATTACCTAGGCCCGCCGAGCTACTCCCTACCGATCAAATATGGGATGGCGCCGTTGCCGCTTTTTGATCCTGGAACGTGCTTGAAAAGCGAGCCTACGCCACGCGGAGCGGTGTCCTCGTAGCTGAATGCGCGAGAATTCCGACTAATCGCTCACGCGGTCTGGAATCTCGCGGTGTCGAGCTACCGACTTTTTAAAACACGTTCCGAGGGGCAACTTCTCATGACTTGTCACCGTTTTGCCTTACCACGGTGGGGCCTGGTGGGACTCTTGGCCTGTTGGACTTCGGCGGCCTGGGCCGCCGATCTGACCGTGACGACCAACGCCGACTCGGGCGCCGGGTCGCTACGGCAAGCAATGCTTGACGCCAACGCCGGCGATCGGATCGTGTTCGCCGCGAGTCTCGCCGGCGGCGACACGATCACGCTCAGCAGCATGCTGCCGATGATCGACAAGGATCTGACAATCACGGGCGAGAACAACCCGAACCTGGTCATTGACGGCGCGAACGCCTATCGTCCCTTCTTCGTGCATCAAGGCACGGTGACGATCGCCGATCTGACGATCCAAAACGGACTCGTCCAAGGCGGCGACGGCGGTGGCAGCGGCGGGGCGGGGGACGGCGGCGGCGAAGGTGGGAGCGGCGGCGGCGGCCTCGGCGCGGGGGCGGCCATCTTCGTCGATGCTGCGGGCGATGTCACGCTCGACGGGGTGAGCTTTGATGGCAATTCCGCGGTCGGCGGCGACGGCGGCGCAGTCGGCGGCAACGGCTACGGCGGCGGTGGCGGCGGCGGATTCCACGGCGATGGCGGCGGGGCCACAAGCTCTGGGGCCGGCGGGGGTGGAGGATTTGCGGGTGCCGGCGGAAGTGCGACTTCCAACGCCGGGGCCGGCGGCGGCGGGCTACTCGTCAATGGCGGGAGCACAACCAACTCCACCGGCGGCGTGGGAGGAGGAACGGAAGGGGGCGCCGGCGGCGATGTCTTTTTAAACGGCCAAAACGGCGCCGAGTTCGGCGGCGGGGGTGGCGCCGGCGCTAATAGCAACGGAGGCGACGGCGGCGATTTCGGCGGCGGCGGGGGCGGAGGACAGACCGGCCTGAGCGGCGACGGCGGCTTTGGCGGCGGCGGCGGCGGAGCAGGTGTCCCCGGTGCCGGCGGCAGCGGCGGTTTTGGCGCCGGAGACGGCGGCAATCCGGGTGAAGCCGGCGATGGCGGCGACGCCCTCGGCGGTGCCGTGTTCGTCCGCAGCGGCGGATCACTCTCGATCGTCGACTCCCAGTTCCAAAACGGTGCCCTCACGGCCGGCACCGGCCAAGACAATGGAGCCACTGCCGGCAGCGGTCTCTATCTGATGAGCGGCGTCCAGGCCGGCATCGAGGTCGCCAGTGGCCAAACCAACACCCTCTCCGACACCATCGGCGGCGAGGGCGGCGTCACCAAAACCGGCGCCGGCACACTGGCTTTCCTGGGAATCAACACCTTCACCGGAGGCACGTCGATCGTCAACGGCACCGTGCAACTGGGCGCTTCGCAGCGATTGGCCGATACCGGCGACGTGAGCGTCAGCAGCGGCGCCACGCTCAACCTCAACAACTTCGACGAGACCATCGACAGCCTCAACGGCGACGGCAACGTCACGCTCGGCAGCGGCGACCTGACCGTGACCGGCGGCACATTCACCGGGGTCATCAGCGGCAGCGGCGCGCTGACCAAAACCGGCGGCGGCGTGCTCCAGTTGTCCGGCGCGAACACCTACACCGGCGGAACCACCGTTAACGGCGGCCTGCTCGATGGCGACACCGACAGTCTGCAAGGCGACATCACCAACAACGCCGACGTCCGCTTCAACCAAACCACCGACGGCGTCTACAGCGGTGTCATGTCCGGCACCGGGGATCTGAACAAAACGGGTGCCGGCGAGTTGAACCTCACCGGCGCCAACACCTACACCGGCGGATCGCAGGTCAACGAGGGACGGCTCGCCGTCAACGGCTCGGTCGCCAGCGACGTCTATGTCGACCCGGGCGGCGAACTCGGCGGCGCCGGAGTCATCACGGGCAACGTCAGCCAGAGCGGCCGACTCGCTGCCGGAAACTCGATCGGCACGCTCACGATCGACGGCAACCTCGGCCAAACGGCTGGCTCCACCACCGAAATCGAAATCAACGACGGCGGCACGACCGCCGGCGTCAACCACGATTTTGTGGATGTCTCCGGCACGGCCATCGTCGGCGGTTCGGTCGAAGTCAAAGCGGAAGCGGGCAATTACACCCACGGCACGACGTACACCTTTCTCGAAGCCGACGGCGGCGTCTCCGGCACGTACTCCGGCATCAGCGACAACCTCGCCTTCCTGGACGCGGTGCTGATCTACAACGCCAACAACGTCCAGTTCATGCTCCAGCAGAATGCGACCGACTACGCGGCCGTCGCCGCCACGTTCAACCAGCGCGGGGTGGCGACGTATCTCGACGCCCACAGCATCGGCGCGAGCGGCGACCTGCAAACGCTCTACGACGCCCTCAACCAACTCACCAACGCCGGGGCGCAAAACGCCTACAACCAACTCGGCGGCGAAGTCTACGGCACCACCCAGCAGCTTGGTTTGCAAGGCGGCACGCAACAACTCCAAATCCTCAGCAACCGCCTCCGCCCGCAATCGTCCTGGGGCAAGGGCGGGGCCGCGAATACCACGTTTGCCCACCGCGCGCCCGCGCCTTCCGCTTCGTCCGTGCAACGGGTCAGTTATACAGAAACGGCACCGCTCGCGGAGCTAATCCGGCCGTGCGGCTGTTGGGAACCGGTCTGGACCGGCTGGGCCGAAGGCTATGGCCTGGGCGGCACCGCCCAAAGCAACGGCAACGCCGCGGCGGCTGAGTATGGACTGGGCGGCACGCAGTTCGGCCTCGACCGCGTGCTCGATCCCTACACGCTCTTTGGCCTCTACGGCGGCTACGCCGGCGCGAGCGTCGTGCTCGATGCGCCGAGCCAAAGCACCGAACAGAACGGCGGCCGCTTTGGCGCGTACCTGCGCCGCACCCACGGCCGGAGCTACTTCATCTGGATCGGCGGGCTGGGGTTCGACGAGTACGACTCGCGCCGCAACCTGCAGTTCGGCGGACTCCGCCGCACGGCCGAAGCAGACTACACAGGCTGGCAAGCCGCCTCGTATCTCGAATACGGCCTGACCTTCCGCCGTGGCCTGACCGAACTGCAGCCGCTGCTGGGCCTACAGTACCTCTACCTGCGGCAAAGCGCCTTCACCGAAACCGGCGCGGGGGCGGCCAATTTGGCCGTCTCCGGCATCGACACCCACTCCTTGCGGCTCCTGCCGGGGGTGCGCCTGCGGCGCACGTTCTTCACCCATGGCGGCGGCCGGCTCGCGCCCGAACTACGGGCTTCCTGGGTGCATGAGTTCCTCGACACGACCAGCGTCGTCACCGCCGGCTTCGCCGGCACGCCCGGCACCGGCTTCACCGTGCAAGGCGCTGACCTCGGCCGCGATTGGGCACTACTCGGCGGCGGCCTCACCTGGCAGGCCAATCGCCACTTCAGCCTCTTCGGCGGCTATGATCTGCAGGTCAACGATCACCAAGTTCTGCACCTCGGCTCCGGCGGCGCGCAGTACCAGTGGTAAAAGGGCGGCTCCGGCCCTACTCCGGCAGCTTTCCCTCGGCCAGTTCGTCTTCCCACTGGTCCATCAGCGGCCAGTCAATCGCGCAGGTGCCGAAGTCGGCCATGTGCAGATACGTTTCGAGCCGGGCGAGGGTCCGGTCGATCTGGGCTCGGTCTTTGCGGAAGATCGGCCCGTGGCTCGGCAGGAGCCACTCCACGTCGCTATCGCGGATGCGCGTCAGCGAGGCGATAAAGCCGGGGATGTCGCTGCCGTGGTGGGCGTCGATCGCACCGACGCAGCCGTCGCGGAAAAGATTGTCGCCGCTGAAAAGCAGCTTACCGAACTTGAAGGCCAGTTGGCTGTCGGTGTGTCCCGGCGTGTGCCAAACCTCCAGCCGCAGGCGGCCAACCTCGATCACATCGCCATCGTCCACCGTGCGATCAACCTTCACCGGCGGCATGTCGAGATGAATATCTTGCGCCGCAATCTCGGCGAACGTCACCAGGCGGTCCCCTTTCTCCAGCACTTCGGCCGCCAGCCGGTGCGCGGCGACATTCGCCTTCAGAAGCTGCTTCGCTTTCGCCAGCCCTTGAATGTGGTCCACGTCGGCGTGCGAAGCCAGGAGCGTCTTGCACTGGGCCAGAGGAAAATCCATCTGCCGCACCAGCTCGATGACCCGCTCGACGTTCTCCTCATAGCCGATGTCGATCAATGCCCACTCCGACTCGTCGTAGACCAGATAGACGCTACAGCCGAACACGCGGTCGCGGGCTTGGTGGTTTAGCTCGATGACGTGCGGAAAAACCGGCGTCCTCTGCAACATCAGAAATTCCTTCTCAGCGGTCAGGGCATCGACTCGGGCGGCCGCGCAGCAGCCCCGCGATGCCTGGATTCTAGGGGGCAAACCGGCGGTGAGCAACCGCCGTTGCCGCGCCGAAGGCCGCGGCGGCAGACGAAGCGTGACAGCAAGATTCTGCCGCGCTCACGCCCCTTGGGCCACAATCGCCGCCAGCCCCTCGCGGTAGGTGGGGAAGCGCAGCTTCACGCGTAGCTCGGCGAGCATCCGTGTGCTGGCAACGCGCTTATCCGCCGCCGCACGCTGCGCGGCGGGCGAATCGGCCGCCGGCTCAGAAAATCGTGGCGGCGGCGCGCCGAGCAGCCGCGCCAGCTCCGCGTAATACTCACGCCGCACCGCCGGATGGCCGTCGGCCACGCAATACCGTCGCGGCGGCTGTGCGTGCTGCTCGGCCGCCAACACCACTTCGGCCGCGTCGTCCACGTGAATCAGATTCAAAAAGCCGTCGGCCGGCGCGGGGATCGGCTCTCCCGCTTGCAGCTTGCCGGCGAGCGGAATGCGGCCCGGCCCATAAATGCCGGCCAGCCGCAGCACGACCGCCCGCTCGCCCAGCCGGTGCTGCTCCAAGACGCGTTCGGCTTCCAAGCATGCGCGGCCTGTCTCGCGGAGCGGCTCGCACGGCGATTCTTCGTCTACCCAATCCCCCGCGTGCGGTCCATAGACGCCGGTGGAGCTGACATAGATGAAGCGCTCTACCCCCTCCGGCAGCGCGTCGAGCACCTGCCGCAGCCCCTCGACGTACACCTCGCGGACCGACCTGCCGCTCGCACGGTCCATGCCGACGGCGAAGAGCACTGTTTCTGCCTGTGGCAGACTCGCGAGCGTCGTCGGTTCCGTCACGTCGGCCACAAGCGGAAAAAAGCCCTCGCTGTGCAGGAGCTTGGCGCGCTCGGCGGAGCGCGTCACGACATGCACCGGCTCGCCCGCGTCGCGCCAGCGAAGGGCGACACGGCTTCCCAGATAGCCGCAGCCGAAGATGAGCTTGGTCACGAACTTGCTCCCGCTAGTCTTCCAGCGAGCGTGGCGCTTCGCGGCCGCGCGTGCGGGATTCGAGGTACGCGGTCAGCATGATCTGCGCCGCCAGTTTGTCGAGCCGCGCTTTGCGTTTCTTTTTGGAAAGCTGCGCCCCGCCCAAAAGTTGCTCGGCTTCATGCGACGTAAAGCGCTCGTCAAAATACTCGACCGGCACACCCGTCTGCTCGCGGAGCCAAGTGCCGAACTGCCGCGCTTCGTGCGATTTTTGACTCTCCTCACCGCTCAGATGCACGGGCAAACCCACAATAAAACGGTCGATCGCTTCGTCCGCCGCGAGCTTGCGGAAGTACTTGGCGTCCAGCTCGGGCGTGCGGCGGTTGTAGTTGTCGAAAGCCCCGGCAATGCCGACCGATTCATCGGCAATTGCGATTCCGATTCGTACCGTGCCATAGTCAATGCCCGCCAACCGATTCGCCATCTGCGGTTCTCTACCTGCTACAAAAACTCGTTCCACCCCTTCTCGCCCAAGAGCTTCACCACCTGGCGAATTTGCTCCTCGTCGTGCTTGTTCGCCACGAGCGTGGCGTCGGGCGTATGGACGACGATGCAGTCTTTCAAACCGAGCGTCACCACAAGATGATCGCCCGTGCAGCGGACAATCGTCCCCTCGGTGTTGATGCCGAGATGCCGCCCGACGAGCGTGTTGCCGTGCTCATCGGTGCCGCGCAGCCGCGCGAGCGACTGCCAACTTCCGACGTCGTCCCAATCGAAGGGCGCTTCGACAACCACGATATCCTGGGCGTGCTCCATTACCGCGTAGTCCACCGATACGCCCTTGATCGCGGTGAATTCCCGCTCGAACACCTCATTGAACTGCGGCGTGTCCCAAGCATCGGCGATTGTTTGCAGATGGGCGTACATCTGCGGTTGGTGCTTTTCGAGCGCGTCGAGAATCGTGCGGGCTTTCCACACGAAGATCCCCGCGTTCCAGTAGAACTTACCCGACGCAAGATACTCCTCCGCCGTCGCGGCGTCGGGCTTTTCGCGGAAGCGGGCCACCTCGTAAGCCGACAGTCCGGTCGCACCCGCAAGCGCCGCGCCGCGCTCGATGTAGCCGAACGACTCGGCCGCGTAGGTCGGCTTGATGCCGAAGGTGACGATCCGCCGCGGGTTTTGGTCGACCAGTTCCGCAGCCTGCGCCATGGCGCGCTGAAAAGTGGCGTCCGGCCCGATCACATGGTCGGCCGGCATGACGGCCATCGTTGCGTCCGCGTCACCGCGCAATACGCCGATCGCCGCCAATCCAATCGCCGGCGCCGTGTCACGCTTGCACGGCTCGCCCAAAATCGCCTGCCGGGGCAGGTCGGGCATCTGCCGCGCAATCGCCTCGACGAGCCGCTCGTTGGTCACAATCAGCACCCGTTCGGGCGGAACCAATTCGCCCAGCCGATCGACCGTCATTTGTAGCATCGACCGCTCGCCCCCGAGCGGGAGCAACTGCTTGGGGCGATCGGACCGGCTCTCGGGCCAAAAACGGGTGCCGGAACCCCCGGCCATGATGACGGCATGCAGCATGATAAAGCGGAAACCTACCAATCGAGTAGCGAAACGAGTTCTCAATCGCGGCGCAAACGCCGCATCTAGCGCAGATACGTCGGCTTGTCGATCCGCGTGCCCGGCTGCAACTTGGCGGCAACCTCCTCGGCATCGAGCGCGTAGAGCGGACTGATCTCGACCGCGACGCCGGGCGCAAGCTCGGCTCCGGCCGCTTCGAGCCAGCGGCGGAAACTGGCGACGAGTTGCTCCCGCACCGCCTCGGGCGTGTCGGCCGCCGCTCCCGGCGCGTTTTTAAGCGGAGCGAACGTCTCGCGCGGGTCGCCCTCGACGACGATAGCCCGCGCGGCCGAAGGGAGCAGATCGAAGATGAATTTTTCAAACTTCAGCGCGTTCGGCTGCGCCGGCTCGACGCGCTCGCCCTGCTCGTTCAAGAACGGAACCGCTTTCTTGGCGACGTGGAACGGCAGACTGGCTTGGTCGCGGGCCACGCGCGTCAGCAGCGCCACATCAAAGACATGAATCGCCGTATTGCCGGCCCACAGTTCCAATGCCCCGTCCGCCGTGCGCCGCTCGGCGGCTGCTTGCGGCAGATCGCTGTACTCGATGATCTGCACCTTGCCGTCGATCGAGACGACG
>CAYZVT010000012.1:0-26706 GCA_964481585.1 uncultured Pirellulales bacterium | reverse complement strand
TCGCCCTCACCGAGTCCGAACGCCAGCAGCTCCAGCGGGCCGAGCAAGTGCAGTTGGTGCTCAGCGCCTCGCAGGTCCGTAATCGGGAGCTTGTCGTGGCGGTCGAGGGACTTCCTCTCTCGAACACCGCACCGCCACAACCGGGCGATTACCAGCGCGGGGGTGAGTTCTTGGGGCGCGTCACCGCCGATCAACTCGCGCGGGCCAAGGGATGGTTGACGCTAGACGTGACCGGCTTTGTCCGACGGCAAGCCGCGGCGGGAGGACAGCCGTTCGCCGTCCGCTTGCAAATTGAGTCGCCCTCGCTGCCGGACGCGGACGCGCGGCGTGACAACATTCTCTTCGTAACCGTGGATCGGCGCGGTCAGGGGCCGGCGCTGGTGGCGACGATCCCGCGCCGCCCGCTTCCCACCAGAGCGAACGATTGAAGCGGCGGGTTGGCAAATTCCTCCCTGTGGAGAAATGGCCGTGATGGAACCTCGACAGAAAAGATTCGCGTTTACCCTCGTGGAACTGCTGGTGGTGATTGCCATCATTGGCATCCTCGTCGCGCTGCTTTTGCCAGCGGTCCAAGCGGCGCGCGAATCGGCGCGGCGCGTGCAATGCCAAAACCATCTGAAGCAGTTGGCCCTGGCGTGCCATACGCACCATCAGGCGCACGGCTTCTTTCCCTCCGGCGGATGGGGATGGAGTTGGTGCGGCGGAGATCCCGATCGTGGCTTTGGGCCGCAGCAGTACGGCGGCTGGATCTACCATCTGCTTCCCTACATCGAGCAGATGCCGCTGTATGAACTGGGCAGCGGAAAACTGGAAGCGGAAAAGCGCGCCGCCGCGGGGCAGCGGAACGAGACGCCGCTGACGATCTTACATTGCCCGTCGCGGCGTGCCGCGCAAACTTATCCCAATCCCACCTGGCAGGACTATCAACATAAGGGTGCCGAGCGGCGGCCGGTCAATGCCCGCACGGACTATGCAATTCACGCCTCGTCCACCAATCCGAATGCTTCGCGCGAGCAAACGGATAACTACGAACCGGACACGATTGCCGAGGGAGAAAAGCCCAACTTCCACTGGCCCGATCTAAGCGGCCTGAAAGGAGCTTACGCGGGCCATACGGGAATCAGCTTCATGCGCAGTCAAATCACGCTGGCCCATGTGCGCGACGGGGCGAGCAATACGTACTTGGTAGGTGAGAAGTACATTCAGGCTGATTTGTACGCCACCGGTACGGATCTGGGGGACAACCACCCCTGGACGGCCTCCCATAACAATGACACGGTGAGGTGGACCTACTACAACGCCAACAATCCGGACGCCAGCTTGACGCCGATGCAGGATCGGGCCGGCGTGTTGGAGTTCTCTCGCTTCGGCAGCGCCCACGCCGGAGGCTGTTACCTCTCGTTCTGCGACGGCTCGGTGCGGCTGATCTCCTACTCGATCGACGCGCGGACGCACGCCAATCTCGGCAACCGCCGCGACGGAGAATCGGTTACCTACGACGGGCAATGAGCCGGGGAAAGCATGCCTCGGCAGCGCGCGACTCACCTACTTTTGAGGAGACTTCTGATGAACGGTCACTGGAGAAGATCGCTGGTGCTCATGGGCCTGGTGCTCAGCCTGGCAGGCTCGGTGTCGGCCGAACCGCAGCGACCCAACATCGTCCTGCTCTACGCCGACGACATGGGCTATGGCGATCTGGGCGCGCAGAACGGCGATTCCAGAATTCCGACGCCGCATCTGGACCGCTTGGCGCGCGAAGGGATGCGTTTCACCGACGCCCATAGTTCCTCCGGCATCTGCACTCCCAGCCG
This sequence comes from uncultured Pirellulales bacterium, assembly GCA_964481585.1. Lineage (GTDB taxonomy): Bacteria > Planctomycetota > Planctomycetia > Pirellulales > CAYZVT01 > CAYZVT01. The sequence continues at coordinate 24,895 of CAYZVT010000012.1, read as the reverse complement.
CTACGCGCTGCTGCATGGGCGCTATCACTGGCGGAAGTTTCATGGCATCGTCAACTCGTTCGGACCGTCGGTGATGGACGCCGAGCGCGTCACCCTCGCCGAGCTTCTGAAGCAATCGGGCTACCGCACCGCCTGCATCGGCAAATGGCATCTCGGCTGGGATTGGCAGGCGATTCGGCGGCCGGGCGCGACGCGACAACAGCGCGGCTTCTCGGCCGAGACTTTTGACTGGAGCAAACCGATCCCCGGCGGGCCGCTCGCGCACGGGTTCGACTATTACTTTGGCGACGACGTGCCCAACTTTCCGCCCTATGCTTGGATCGAACACGACCGCGTGATTACCCCGCCGACCGTCGCGCTGACAACGACCTCCAAGCCGGCCGAGGGGCATTGGGAAGCACGTCCCGGACCGTCGGTCGAGGGCTGGAAGTTCGAGGCGGTGATGCCGCGCCTTACCGAGAAGGCCGTCGAATGGATCGGCCAGCAGTCCACCGACCAGCCGTTCTTCCTCTATTTTCCCTTCACCTCGCCGCATGCGCCGATCGTGCCGACCGAGGAATTTGTCGGCTCGTCGCAGGCCGGCAGCTACGGCGACTACATGACTCAGACCGACTGGACCGTCGGCCAATTCTTGCAGGCGCTCGAAGAGGGAGAGTTGGCCGATAACACGCTCGTGATCTTCAGCTCGGACAACGGCCCCGAGCATTACGCTTACGCGCGGGTGCGCGCCACGGGACATCGCAGCATGGGGCCGCTCCGCGGGTTGAAACGCGACCTGTGGGAAGGCGGGCATCGGGTGCCACTGCTCGTCCGCTGGCCCGGAGTCGTTGCGGCGGGCCAAGTCTCCGACGGACTGCTCAGCCAGGTCGACCTGTTGGCGACCCTCGCAGCGGTGGTCGGTTACCAAATCCCCTCCGGCTCCGCCGAAGACAGCCAAAACCAGTTGCCGCTCTGGACCGGACAGGGAGCAAGCGCCCGCGACACCGTGATTCACAACACGACTTCCGACGGGTACGCCATCCGCCACGGCGACTGGCTCCTGATCCGCGCCAAGTCCGGGGGCGTGTCGAAAGTGCCCGGCTGGTATAACCAGGCGCAAGGCTACCGGCGGCACGACACGCCCGGCGAACTGTACAATCTACGCGACGATCTCGGGCAAAAGGTGAATTTGTATCGTGAGCAGCCAGAGAAAGTCGCGGAACTCACGGCAAGGCTCGAAGCGGCGCTCCGCCAGGCAAACCAGTAGTTGGATCGCGGCTCGCGCAAGCGGGCGTCGCCGCTCCCGCAGGCGTCCCTTGATTTTGCCGGTTTGGGGCGACACACTATAGATAGCGTTGCGTGATCTGGGGAGAACCGCTATCCGCCGCCACGTGTGCAGAAGGCGGCTCTAGCGAATCAACATCTCCCAGGAACGCGAACCCCTATACAGGGAGTAGGCGGATCGCGGCCGCTCCGGCCTCCGCCACAGGCCTGCTCGCGTGGACACGCCGCCAGCCGAGCGGCTGCCGCCTCCCGCCTCGCCCCCCGTTCTTCTGGCAGCTTCGAGGTACCGACGATGGCCACGCCGCCCGATGCGGTCGAAATTCTCGACCGCGAGTTTTTGGAGATCCGCGCGAAGCTCTTGCAAGTCGGGGCAGCGCTCGACCGGCTCAACCGGGCGGACGGATCGGTCGCCGACGACCCGCGCCTGGCGAAGATCGACCAAGCGCTGGCGGTGCTCCGCTCGGACGACGCGAACCGCGCCGAACAGATTCAGATGATTTTTAGCCGCGTCTACGAGTCCGACTGGCGGACCACGTTCTCGCTCACCTAATCCTTCGGAACGCCGCGATGTATTACTTCGACCCGCACATCCACATGGTCTCCCGCACGACCGACGATTACGAGACGCTCGCCAAGATGGGCTGCGTCGCGCTGAGCGAGCCGGCGTTTTGGGCGGGCTTTGACCGGGGGAGCGTCGACGGGTTCCGCGACTACTTCCGCCAACTCACCGAGTTCGAGCCGAAGCGGGCCGGCTGGTACGGCATCCAGCACTATACCTGGCTCTGCATCAACGCCAAGGAAGCCGAAAACGTCCCGCTCTCGCGTGAAGTGATCGGCATGATCCCCGAGTTTCTCGACCGCCCCGGCGTGCTGGGGATCGGCGAGATTGGGCTGAACAAGAATACGAAGAACGAAGCCACGGTCTTTCTCGAACATCTCGATCTGGCGATGAAGACCGACGAGCAGATTTTGATCCACACGCCGCACCTGGAAGATAAGTACCAGGGGACGCGGATGATCTTGGACATGCTCCAAAGCGACCGCCGCATCAATCCGGCGCGGGTGCTCGTCGATCACGTCGAAGAACACACGATCCGCCCGGTGCTCGAAGGGGGCTTTTGGGCGGGCATGACGCTCTACCCGGTCTCCAAATGCACGCCCGCCCGCGCGGCCGACATGATCGAGCTGTTCGGCCCCGAGCGGCTGATGGTCAACTCGGCCGGCGACTGGGGCCCCTCGAAGCCGACGGCCGTGCCCGACTTCATCCTCGAAATGCGGAAGCGCGGCCACTCCGAGCGGCTCATTCGCCAGGTCGTCTACGACAACCCGCTCGAATTTTTCAGCCAAAGCCGCAACTTCCGCTTCACGCCGCCGGAATCGGCCGCCGCCGAGACGGTGGAGGCTTAGCGACCGCTGGCCGGTGGCGGGGGCGCACCGCGCATGCGGAAGCCCCCGAAGTCCTGACCGTGTAGGTCTGGATTCCCGCCTGCGCGGGAAGGACGGGTGCCTTGGGCCCTACACGCCGAACTGGCGCAGGACCAAATCGGCCACGTCCACGTCGCTGGCGACCTGGCCGGCGAGCACGCCGGCTTGGCTGGTGAGCAGCACGCCGCGCTGCGCAGGCTCGTGGGCCGGCGCGCCGTGCGAGCCGCGCACGAGCGTCGCGTCGAGCGGAATCGACCGCGTGGCGGGATCGAAAAATAGCTCGACCGGATCGTAGCCCGGCTTGCGGTGAATATCGACCGAGCGGGCAAAGCTCGGCGCACGGGCCTCGTCGAGCCAATAGTAATACGCCTGCCAACTGTTGGCGGTCGAAACAAGCACGGCCTCGCCGCATCGCTCGTGCTGCAAGTCGTACTTCGCCAGCCCATCGCCGGCCAAGACTTCCGCCACGCCTTCGCGCCCGGCAAACAGATCGACGACGCGAGCGAGTACCTGCGGATCGCGGTCGCGCACAAAGACGTGCGAAAACTGGTGATCGACGAGCGCCCAAGCCGCGCTCTCGGCAAAATCAATCAGCTCGCCCCCCTGCTCCGCCGCTTCCTCACGCACCGCAAGCAATCCCGCCTCGCGCAGCACGCGGTTCGGGTACAGGACATGATCGACCGGCACGATCGGGTATTCGCTCGCCACGAACCAAAGCTGGTTCGCCGTGCCATACGCCTCGCCAAAGCCGTCGATGAGCCGGCCCAGCGCCTCGTCGAGTTCTTGCACGGCCCGCGTGGCCTCGGCGCTATCGGGGCCGAATTTTTGAGCGGCGTAATCGAGATGGGGCAGGTAAAGGTAAAAAAAGTTGGGGCGGTACTTTTTGGCTCCCTGTACGGCCGAATCAATGATCCAGCCGCTCGACTTGATGTTCGCCATGGGTCCCCAAAAGTGCTGGAGCGGAAAATGCCCCAGCGCGTCGCGCAGCTCGCCGTAAAGCTCGGTCGGCTTGGTGTAGCACCAGAGCGACTCGGAGCCGTCGGGATTGTGAATCGGCGCGGGCGTGCAGACGTACTCCGCTCCGCAGCCTTTGCTCAACAGCGGGAACCATACCGCCGACGTGAGCGCCGCGTCGTGCTCTTTCAGCCGATCCCAAATCTGCGGCTTTTGGATGACTTCATTCCACGCCGTCCACATCTCGACCTCTTGCCGCTGGCGCCAGTAAAAGCCGTTGGCGACGACTCCATGGTAGGCCGGCGGCGCGCCGGTGGTCATGTTCACCTGCACCGGACAGGTCACGGCCGGAAAGCTCGGCACGAGCGACGCCCGATCGCCCGGCTCCACGAGCGCCCGCAGCCGTGGCATCGAGTCCAAGTCCTGCTCACGCAAGCCCGGCAACGAAAGCAGAAAAACGTGCTCAGACATAATCGGTCCGTCGAGATCGAAGATAGTTGGGGTCAGTTGAGTGCGTCATTGTAAAAGACCTACGCTCACGAACCAAGCGGCACCAGCGGGCAGAGAAACTCCTGCGCCCGCCGGGCCGCGTCGGGGCCTTCGTGGCTGTGGCGGCTCAGTTCGACATGCACGCCGCCGGTGTAGCCCACCCGGCGGAGCGCGTCGAAGATCGGCGGAAAGTCCATCTCCCCTTCGCCGAACATCAAGTGTTCATGCACGCCCGCCCGCATGTCCTCCAGATGCACGTTCACCAGACGGTGCCCGTACCGCTCGATCTGCGCGGGGATCGGCACTTCGCCGAGACAGTGCAGATGCCCCACGTCGAGTGTCAGTTGAAAATAGGGAGCGTCGATCCGCTGGAGCAGTTCTTCGTAGCGGCCCATCGTGTCGATAAACATGCCCGGCTCCGGCTCGAAGCCCAACGTCACCTGCTGCTCGGCGGCGTGATCGATCACTTCGGCCAGCCCCGCGACGAGCCGCTCAAACGCCGTCTCCACTGACGCCTCGTCGCGCAGGACGCCCGACCAAAAGGAAACGCAGTCGCTGCCGAGCCGCTTGGCTGCGTCGATTGCGTGCTTCAAAAACTCCACGCGCCGCCGGCGGCCGCCCGGATCGGCCGAAACGAGCGTCGGCTCGTGCTTGGTGCGCGGATCGAGTAAAAACCGCGCGCCGGTCTCAATCACCGACGCCAGCCCCCGCGCTTCGAGCAGCCGGAGCATCGCGTCCTGCTGCGCGGGAAAGTCGGGCCGGTAAGGGTTGAGCGTTCCGTGGTCGATCGAGAGCGCCACGCTCTGGTAGCCGAGATCCGCCAGCAATTGAACCGCTTCGAGCGGGTCGTGATGCGCCAAGCCGTTGGTGTTGTAACCGAGTCGCATGGTCGTGCTGCTGCGGCGCTGCTTAGGTTGAATAAATCCAGCGGCCGAGGTACATCGTCGGCACGAGGAGCATCAGCACCGCCAGCGCCCAAACCAAGCCGGTGGTTCCCTGGGCGGCGAAGCTCACGGCGGCATCGAGCACGATCAGCGACAGGATGCACTGCTTCACCGCGCCTTGCACATGCGGCGGCGACGGTACGGCTACCGCCCGCAGACAGCGCCAGCCGATCAGCAGCGCGATAACGCTCCAAAAGAAAATCCAATTGCGCGGCGGCAAGATGCGTTCAGTCCAAGCCGGGAACCAGGCCAATAGCAGCAGCCCGCCCCCCATCACCAGCGTCGCCAGCGCCAGGTGCAGCCGGCTGCTCTCGCGGGCTTCGGTCCGCGCGAACCAGGTGACGCCGGCGATGTACACGCCCAGCCCCAGGGCCACCATCCAGTTGCCGCCGTCCCAGGGGATGCCGGCAATGCTCATCCCCAGCAGCGCGTTCAGAAACCGGCAGCCGCCCATCGCGACCGGCCCGAGCGGCGTCCGTTTCGCTAGCGCATCGTAGAACCAAACGCAGCCGGCCAATAGCAGCGCCACCAGGCCGGGCCGTGGATCATCCACCAAGAAGCTCGCCAGGAATCCGCAGGCGACGCCAAAGACGAGCATCTCCAAGCCCAGCCATCGCGCGCGGCCGAGCGGGATTTGCCCCGAGGGAATCGGCCGCTCGGGGCGCTCGCGGGCGTCAATCTCGGCATCGTAAACGTCATTGAGCACCATGCCGGCCGTGTAGAGCAGCAATGACGCGATCGCCACCAGCACGAGCGGGCCGATTGTGCGCGGCGTCGGCTCGAAGCGCTGCATGTCGTGCGTCAGCAAAAAGCCCATCGCCACGTCGGCCAGCGCCGTAAAAGCGTTCGGCAGCCGAAATAGTTGCAGATAGGCCAGAACCGGCGAGCCGTGGCGCGGATAGGTGATCTCAGGCGGAGTCGGCATAGCGGGTCGGCGGCTCGGCGCTACTCCACGGGCAACTTGAGCTGGTGGAGCCGATCGGTCAAAAACGCGCGTGCTTCGCGGGCGGCATCGTCGGGGTTGTCGATGTACGGGTAAAGCTCGACCGTGAGCCAGCCGTCGTAGCCCGTCTTGGCAATCTCTTGCAGCGTCGCGTCGAAGTCGATCGCCCCCCGGCCGGGAATCAGATGCTTATGCACGCGCGAGGCGGCAATGTCTTCCAGGTGGTAATGCCGGGTGTGTGGCTGCATCCGCGCCACCCAGTCTTGCGGGTCTTCGCCCACGCAGTAAGCATGCCCCACGTCAAAGTTCAGCCCGACGCGCGGCGAGTGGATGCGGCCGACGAACTCCAAATATTGGTCGAACCGCTCGATCAGCAGTTCTGGCTCTGGCTCGATCAGCAGGTCGATGTCGAGCTGCTCGGCCACCTCGACACAGGGCATCAGTTCTTCGTAGAAGATGCGGGCGCCCTCTTGCCAACTCTGGTCGGGCGTCAGCTGTCCGCCCGGCTCGGTGGTGATATTGCGGGCACCGAGTTCTTTCGCCAGGTGCAGCGCCCGCTTCGTGTGCTCGCGGCGAATCGCGCGGTAGTGCGGATCGGGATCGGTCCAACCCGGATGCCAGTACGGCTGCCGAGGATCGGCGACCGCGTTCATCATGAAGGCGTTGACGTTGGAGATCGTCAGCTTGTGCTCATCGAGCGCGCGGCGGATCGACTCCTTGCGCTGCTCCAGCAGCCCGGCGGGCCAAGCGTGCGGCACATCGGCCAACACCTCAATCCCCGAATAGCCGAAACTGGCAATCCGGCGGATCGTCTCCTCAATCGAAAAGTGCAGATAGGCGTTGGAACTGAAAGCAAGTTTCATAGCCGTTTTCGCTCGTCCAGGTGCCAGAACGCTCCGCGCGGGCCGCACGGGCAAGCCTCCGATTGTACTCCGAACCGCCCCGCCGCGAAACACCGCCCGGAAGCGCGTAAGGAGGCTGACTAGCTGCTCGCGCTGCGGTACGAGCCGAGCGCGGCGAGAAAAATCCACCGCGACAGCAACAGCGATGCCGCCGTGGCAAAGAGCGCAAAGACCGCCAGCGGCCAAGACTCCTTCTCAAGCGGCATCGCCAGAATCCGCGCCGGCACGTTCACGACCACGAGCACCGGCACGATGTACGTAAAGAACAGCCGCAGCGGGGTGCCGAAGGGGCCTTGGTAGATCTCCATCGGATAGCGGGAAAAGTTGGTGATGTAGAACCAAAAGTCGTAGAGCGACTGATTCCGCCCTAGCCAAATGCTTGTCGCCGCCAGTGCGATCATCAGGCTATACAGGATCGCCACTCCGCAGACGACGTAAGGAATGTAGAGCAACACCTGCGTCGGCGTCGGAGCCACTTCCAGCCGCCAAAACGAGTAGGCCATCAGCGCCAGCGCCAGCCCAAAATTGCCGAGCGAGGACCAGTTCACGCGCTGCAGCGAAATGAGAAACTGCGTGTCGATCGGCTTGAGCAGCGCGAAGTCGAGCGCGCCGGTGCGTATCAGCTCGCTGAACTCCTCGGCGTTGGGCATGAAGAAGGCTTGCACGATGCTGTTTATGAGCATCGTGGTGGCGATGAACAGAAAAAACTCGTACTGCCCCCAGCCGGTCTCCGCGCCGATCGAGTCGGTGTAGGTGAAGATCAGCACGTAAAAGCCCAGATTCATCAGCATCCAGGCCATCGACGTGACCGCTTCGATGAGAAAGTTGGAGCGGAACGTCATGTCCCGCACCAAACTATTGCGGGCAAACGTGAGAAAGACGCGAGAGTAGGAAGGACGCTGCGACACGAAATTTTTGTCCAAGAAGCGAGCGGTTTCCGATCCGCGAGCGATTAGCCGCCATAGCCGCTATAGCGGCGCGTGCCAAAATGAAAGGCGGCCCGGCAGGCGAGGATCATCACCACCAGCCAGCCCAACTGCACCAACAGCCCCACCACCAAGGCCGTGCCGGTGATCTTACCGAGAAACACGGCGGCGGGGAAATAGGCGAGATACTGCAGCGGAATCAGCAGCACGATCGTGTTCCACGGCTGCGGCAGCAGATCGAGCGGGAACATATGCCCCGAGAAGAAAAACGAAAACAGCATGTACACGAACAGCAGCGAACTGACTTCCAAGAACCAGAAGCCAAGCATGCCGATCGTCGCTTCTAAAAAGTAGCCGAGCAGGAAGGCCATCACGAGCGAAGCGAGGTAGGCCAGAAAGATCTCCGGCGGCGGCCAGCCGGGAAAGTAGCCTCGCAGCAAGAAAAAGACGAGCGCGAAGGGGCCAATGGCGACCGTGTAGTAGGCCAGCTTATGCGCGATGCGCGACAGGAGCAAAAAACCGATCATGTCGATCGGCTGGATCAAAAACTTTTTGATCTCCCCTTCCCGAATCTGCCGCGCAATGCCCGACGCCAAGCCCGGCATACTGGAAAACGCACGGCTAACCATCGTCAGCAGGTAGTACGCCACCAGATCGTGGTAGCGATAGCCGGCGATCGTCGCGTCGCTCCCCTGCTCTACCCGAATCGCCGAAAAGACCGCCGCCCACAGAAAAATCTGCGTGATGATCGGCAGAAACCGCATCAGCGTCCCCAGCGCGAAATCCCCCCGATAGACCAGCCGCTCTTCGAGGCAGATCCGCAGGATCGTCCACCAGGTTAGGGCGCGAGCGTACATGGAGAATTGGGGACAGGGACTGGGGAAGGCGGAGGGCGGAGGGCGGAAGCTGGTGAACTACAAAGTGAGACTTTTCGCCCGTGGCCGCCAGGCCGGTTCGCCCTTCGGCGCTACCGTTCAACGTGATGATTCTTCGGACAGATTCTAGCTTCTTGCCTCCACGCTTTTGGCGATCACCTTGGCTTCGTCGTCGCTGGCGACTTCGTCGTAGGAGAGGGCGAAGACTTCGGCGATGACTTCCTCAAGCGGCGGGTCTTCCACGCTGACATCCTCAATCGCGTAGCTCGCCAGCAGCGATGAAAGCACGTCAGCAATCGCGTGGCGGTCGACGCGGAGCGTCACCTTTGGCTCGGCGACTTGCAGCACGTCGCCGAAGCGCGCCAGATCGCTCGGCATCTTCGTGTCGGCGAACTGGAGCGTGAGCACCTTGTGGCTGCTGAAGCGGTCGACAATGCCGCTCAGGCTGCCATCGTAGATGATCTGCCCCTGCGCGATCACGACGACGCGCCGGCAGAGCGCGGCGATGTCCTTCATGTAATGGCTCGTGAGCAGAATCGTGATGTTGCGCAGCGTCTGATAGTGTTTTAAAAACTGCTGAATATTGTGCTGCGCGACCACATCGAGCCCAATGGTTGGCTCGTCGAGAAACAGCACCTCGGGCGAGTGCAGCAGCGCGGCGATCAACTCCATCTTCATCCGTTCGCCGAGCGATAGCTCGCGGACCGGCTGGCGGAGCAACTGCCGCACGCCGAGCAGATCGACCAGCTCGTCGCGCGAGTGCGCGAACCGTTCCGGCTCGATGCGGTAGATCTGCTGATGCAGCCGGAAGGATTCCTGCGCCGGCAGATCCCACCAGAGCTGATTTTTCTGGCCCATCACCAGCGCGAAACGGCGGCGGTAGGCGTTCTCGCGCTGCCAGGGCACAAAGCCGAGCACCCGCGCGCTGCCCGAAGTCGGGGTAATCACCCCCGACAGGAGCTTGAGCGTCGTCGTCTTGCCGGCCCCGTTCGGCCCGAGAAAGGCGACAAACTCCCCCTGCTCGACCGTCAGGTCGATGCCCCGCACGGCCTGCACCTGGCGATGTTCCCGGCGAAACAGCCCAGAAATCGACGCCCGCAGGCCCTCTTGCTTCTGATACACCGAATAGGACTTCGTCAGTCCCTCAATCTCAATGGTAGCCATAGCCCGAAATTATAGACCGCCCGCCGCAGCCGGGCGAGGGGCTGCTTTGTCACCGCAGGAAGTCCTTTCCGCCAAGGATGCCACGGACATCTTGCCGGTGCTCTTTCTGGGGTACGAGGTCGGCTTCCCGCACTGGAAAAATGTGGTAGAGGCTCCGCTGCCGTCGGCGATCCTCCTTCGGCGGCGAACCCTTGAGGTGCTTTACGCCGACCTCGCACCACAAATGAGAAAATGCACGGGCGCACGCGCCCGTGGCACCCAGCATTGCGTGGCACCCTTCGCTACGCGGTAATCCCCTTCGTGAGCGCCAGAAACGCTGTTTCCAGGTTGATCTCGTCTTCCTTAAACAGCGTCAGCCGGTAGCCGTGCTCGACGAGCAGGCTCGGCAGATCGCTGTAGTCGCGGACCCCTTCGGCAAGCGTCACGTAGAGCGTGCCGTTGCGGCGTTCGAGCTTCTCGACATGCTGGTGCTGCTGGAGTACACGGGCGGCGCCGTCGAGATCGGCGGCCACGCTGACGTTGAGCAGCGTTTGCCGGCGGACTTGCCGCATCACGTCGGCCACGTCGGCGTTGACGATGAGTTCGCCGCGTTCGATGATGCCGATCTTGTTACAGATGTCGGCCAATTCGGGCAGAATGTGGCTCGACACCATGATCGTTTTGCCCATCCCGCGCAGCTGCTTCAGCAGCCCGCGAATCTCGATTCGCGCCCTGGGGTCCAGCCCGCTCGCCGGCTCATCGAGCAAGAGCACCTGCGGATCGTGCAGCAGCACGCGGGCCAAGCCCAACCGCTGGGTCATGCCGCGCGAAAGGCTCGTGACCAGCGCTTCGCGCTTGTAGCCCAGGTCAACCAGGTCGAGCACGTCGTCGCAGACTTTGCGGCGCTGCGGGCCTTTGATCCGATAAGCGGCGGCGAAAAATTCGAGGTACTCGATCACCTTCATGTCGTCATACACGCCGAAGAAGTCAGGCATGTAACCGATCAGGCGGCGGATTTCTTTCGGCTTGGTGTAGATCGAGTTGCCGCAGACGTAGGCTTCGCCCCAGGTCGGGTTGAGCAGCGTCGCCAGGATGCGCATGGTGGTCGTCTTGCCCGCCCCGTTCGGTCCAATGAAGCCGAACACGTCTCCTTTGTCGAGCGAGAGATCGAGCTTCTTGATGGCGTACAGCTCGCCGTACTTCTTCGTCAGGTCTTTGGTCTCAATCACGGAAGTTCAATCTGTTTGCTATTTGGACTCAGAAGCCACGGGAATCACAAAGCGGTAGAACGTCACCTGCTCATGGGCCGGCCCGGCAAGCGGCTCGCCCTCGCGGGCCAGCGTACTCATCGGCGTCGCCACGCGAGCAAACAGCACCGCCCGCCCGAGCGTCAGATGTCCACTGAGGTCGAGAAATTCTTGGTAGCGGTTCGTCAGCCCCGCCGCATAGCGCTGGCCGCCGGCTAGCTCGTAGAAGGCCATAATCTCCATGATACGGGCCAAGTCGGTGGTCTGGGCGTCGTAGGCAGTCGCTACTTCGCGCAGTTCCTTCTCGCGCACGGTGCGCTGCCGGGTGAGCAGCGTGCGGCTCGTGAGCGGCTGAAGCTGATCGCCCACCGCCAGGCTCTGTCCGTTGCGGAGCCGAGGAATCGTATAGACCCAGCGGTCGAAGTGCAGCCGCGCGTCGATCAGTTCCAGGCCGGTGCGGTTCGCCAGCCGCCCGGTGAGCATCCCGTCGTGGCCGGCAGTCAACTCCGCCTGAAGCGGCATTTCTGCCTCGGCATGCCAGCGGGCGGTAAAGCCCTTGGTGGACCAAATCTGCACCGGCACATCGCTCAGCGCGCTCAGTTGCGGCGAGAAATCGTAGGGCTGGTTAAAGAGCGGTGGATTGGTGCTGCTGGCCTGCATCCCGCCCAGCGCCGTTCCCGGCAAGCCCATCCACGACAAAAGCACCTGCGGCGGGGACGGAAATTCGCCCCGGTCGGGCAGGTCCATCGCCAGCGAAAGATCGTAGCTCTCGGGGCTGGGGCTAAAGAGATTGGCCCAGAGCGTGCCGCGCATCAACTGCGAGTCGAGATCGAACTCGACCAGTTCCACCTGATTGGTGCGCAGTTGTCGCCCCTTGAGCGCGTAGGCGGCGACGTACGCGGCCACGGAGACTGCGATCACCAGCAGCGAAAACGTGATCCACGTCGCCTCCATCCGCCGAAAGACTTTTTTCACCAGCCAGTAGTCGAGCGGCCCAATCAGCAGCAGATAGGCAAACGCCAGCGCCCCGACGACCGCGAACGGCACCACCGTCACGGCGTCGAACTGCTCCAGCGCCGCGCGCAACTGCCCGGCCAAGTCCTGGTAGCCGATCGTCGTCACCGCGCCGAGGGTGCCGCTCGCGTCAAGGCGGCTTTCGCCGCGCGGACGCGCGAGCAAGCGACTGAGCAGCGCCTCGCGCCCCGGCCAAGCCGCGAGCGGCGGCTGGTCGAGATCGACGGCAATCAGCACCACCTCGCCAAAGCCATAAGCCGCGCGAACGGCGAGCGGCAAGTCCTCCGGACGGTTGCCTTCATAGGCTTCGATCCGACCGCGCACCTCGGCCAAGCGCGGCACGTCGAGCCGGAACCGCCGCCGGCCAGTCTCGATCGGCGTTTTGCTCTCGGCATAGTTTTCGAGCATGAACGACCGCCGCAGCGGCAGCATTTCCGCAAACCGGCCGGGAGCCAACTGGCCGAGCAGCGTCCCCTCGGCCAGCACCGTCTCGGCCTCGCGCCCGATGCTCAGCACCGCGCGGCCCCCGAGCCGAATCCACCGCCGCAGCGCTTCGGCCTGCTCTCCATCCGGCGGCAGGTCCGCGTAAAGGCCCGGCTCACTGGTGGCGAGCAGCACCGCATCGACGCCCTCGTAGCCATACCACTGGTGCGGAAGCGCAGCAGGCGTGGCAAGTTCGACCACATGCACCTTCTGCTCCCGGCGGCGCGACGCTTGCGCGAGCGCCGGCAAGCCCAGCGAGGGACCGACGCTGACATAAAGCTCATCGGTGGCCGGCAGCGCGGTCGGAAACCGCGACGGCTCTTTCGTCTGGCCGGCTTGGTACTCGCGCTGGGCAAGCACGCGCCGCTCGTCCGCAAAGCGCACGGTGAGCGGGCTGTCGAGACGCCCGAATTTGGCATATAGCTCGACCGCCGCATGCTCCCCGGCCGCGAGCGTCACGCGCTCCGGGCTGGCGACGCGCGAGGGCGTGCCATCGCCATCGGGCAGAATCAGTTCGACATGCCCCACGACCGACGCGCTGCCGGGGTTGGCGAGCCGCACTTCGACCGGCGTCCAATAGCCGACCTTGTACACGCCCTCCAGCCCGACGCGGATGCTCTCGATAGCCGGCGGCAACTCGGCCAGCGGCTCAGCCCCGCGCGCGGCCGGCACCAGCATCAGCAGCGTGGCGGAAGCCCAAGCCCAGCGCATCCCCCGCAAAACTCGCCCGGTCATGGCTTCTCCGCGTTGTCGCAGACGCAGACGAGTTGGCCGCAACCGGGACAGCCCGAGCCGTATTTGCGCACCACCGCTTCGGTCAGGTCCACGCCGACCACGTTGGCGATTGTCGTGAGCCAGGCGAGCACGTCGGCAAACTCGCCCAAGCGTTCTTCGTGCGTCCCATTGCGCAGCGCGGTCGCCAGCTCGCCGATCTCCTCGGCGAGCCACATAAAGGTGCCCTCGGTTCCGCGAGCGAGGTCTTTTTCGAGGTACATCTCGCGGATCAACTGCTGAAAATCGCCCAACAGGATCGCCGGTTTGCCGTCCGTCACGGTTTGAGTTTCTCCAACATCTGGGTAGCCGCAGGCAGGTCCGGCTTTGATTTTAGCAGCGCTGCGAGCGTCCTTCGAGCCTCCTCGATCTGCCCCGCCTGCTGGTACGCGGCAGCCAAGCCCAGATGCAAAGCGTGCTGCTCGGGCTGAAGCTGGATTGCCACCTTATATTCCTCAATCGCCTCGGCGAACCGCTTTTGCCCGACCAGCGCGCGGGCGAGCATCTGATGGCTCAGCGCGTCCTGCACGTCAATCTCCAAACACTCGCTCGCCCAGCGCGCCGCGGCCGCATGATCGTCGGCGGCGAGCGCCAGTTGGGCCAGCTTCTTTCGCATCGCCAGATCGTCGGCATCGGCCTCGGCCAGTTTCGTGAGCAGGGGCACGAGCTTTTTCGTGTCGCCGGTCTTGAGATACACCACGGCGAGCGACTTCGACCACGCCGGGTCATAGGGAGCGTGCTTGCGGCCCAATTCGTATAGCTTGGCCGCCTGCGAAAAGTCTTTCGCCTGATATTTTAGCCCAGCTAGGAGCTTCACCAGTTCTAATTGCGGCTGCTGGCGGTCGAGCGCCGCTTCGAGCTTTTCGAGCGCCGCCTGGCGCTCGCCGATCACCAGCAGCAGCTTGGCTTTGACGTAGCTCGCCAGCGGATGACGCGGCTCGGCGGCGAGCACTCGGTCGGCCAGCTTGCCCGCTTCGGCGTAACTTTTGCGCTGCACGTAAGCCAGCGCCAGGTCGGCCGCCGCTTCCACGTCGTCGGGATTTTCCGCGTGGGCCTTTACCAGTTCCGACAGCTTTTGCTCGGCTTCGGGGGGATTGCCGGCTTGTAGCTTTTCAGCAATTTCGGCGAGGTAGGCGCGGTAGCCTTTTTCTAAATCTTCTTGCTCGACACCAAACTCTCGCTTCAGCGCGGCGCGGGTGCTGAGGTTATCGCGATAGCCGGCGAGCAGCTTGCCCGGCGCGTCTTCGCCGTAGGTGTCGATCAGGTACTCGGCATAGATTTCGGCTTGGCAATAAGCCATCTGCCAGTCCTCGCTCGACGAGGGCCGAATAAAGCCGCGATTGATCGAGTCGAGATCAAACACCTCTCCCTTCGGCACGCGGCGGGCGAGCATTTCGTTCCAGTTTGCCGGACGGGGACTGTCCTCCAGCAGCACGGCCAGCGCTTCGGTGTACCAGTGGGGCACGTTGAAGTTGGTCTGTTGCAGGTTGACCACATGCACAAACTCGTGCTTCAGCACCCGCGCCCAATTGAACTGCGACTCCATCGACGAAGGCGATGTCAGCGCCACCATCTTGCCGGCACAAGCGCCGATCGTGTGAATCTGCGGCAGGCCCACCATGCGGGCACTGAACCAGCCGTGCCCTTTCGTGTTCTTAGCATCGCTAAAGATTTCAAACAGCGACTTCCCCGCCGGCTCATAGCCCAGCCGCGTGCAGACCTCCGGGTAAAGCGCCTCTAGCTCCCGCGCCGCGTAGCGGGCAAGCAGCCGGTCGTGCTGCGGATCGAAGCGAAGGATGAAATGTTCGGTTTCAATCGTCTCGTAGCCGTCGAGCACTTCGAGCACCTTGATCGAATTGCTCACGCGGACGTTGAACGGGTCGATCTGGAACGCCTCCTCCAAAATCGGCCGTGCTTTGGCTTCCTCGCCGAGCCGCAGATACATCAGCGCCAGCTGCCCGCGCGGCCCGACCATTTGCGGGAGCGCCGCGACCGCCTTGGCGTAAAAGTGGGCGGCGGTGGGAAAGCGTCGGCCCTTGTCGAGTGCATCGGCCAGCGCCGTGTAAAAGGTGCCGCAGTGGCGGTTGCGCCCCCGCACTTCGGCTTCGAGCTTGCCGAGCCGCGTCTGCGGCCCCAGATCGTCCAGCCCATCGACCATGCCGTAACTGGCGGCGAGCCGGCCGAGCGTTTCTTCGCTGCGCGGGTTGAGCTTGCGCGCCTTTTCCAGAACCTCAACCGCCACGTCCGGCTCGAAGTTGGCCAAGTGCAAATCGGCCTGCATCCACCAAGCGGGAAGGTAACGCGGGTTGACCAAGAGCGCCTGACGAATCGACCGCTGCGCGCCGTCGAGATCAAAGTCGAGAATCGCCAGTTCGGCCAGCGCGGCGTGAATCTGCGGGGCGTTCGGGTTGATTGCCAGCGCCGCTTGCAGCGACCGTGTTGCCTCGGCGCGGTTGTATTTTTCGAGAAACAGCGCCCCGGCCTCGGCGTGCGCCGGCCAGTAATTCGGGTCCAGCTTCAGCGCCGCGGGGTAAAGCTCGTTGACCAAAAAGCTGAACTGGTCGCTCAGCCGGTTCCAACGGGCGAACTGCGCTGCGGCGCGGCCGATCTGCCGCAGCGCGTCGGGATCATCGAACTGGTCCGTGGCGTTGTAATAATCCACAAACCAGGCATAGCCCTTGCCCGCCGCTTCCAAGTCGCCCGCCAAGCGTGCGACTTCTGCCTGCACCCACCGCGCCGTGAGCTGGTCTTTCTCTAGCTCGATCGCTTGCTCGGCCCACTTCCGCGCGGCCGCATGATCGCCCCGATCCAGCGCTAGCTGCGCTAGCTCCGCCGGCAGGGCGGCGGCTTTCGGATGCTTCTTGGCGGCGGCTTCCAGTCCCGCCGCAGCGCGATCGTATTGGCCCTGAGCCGCTTGGCAGCGTGCAAGACCGAGCACCACGGCGACCGGCTCGTGCTGCTTCTTTCCCAGCGCCGCATACTGCTCGGCAGCCTCCGCGTAACGGCCGGTTAGCAGCAGTTGCCGCGCTTCGTCCAGCGCATCGTCGGCCGCCAGCGCTGGCGCCGCCGCCAGCAGCCAAGCCAGCACCGCGTCCACGGCCAGCGCCCTCGCACGAGGACCCTGCATCAGAAAACCTCGTGAATGGGACGTAGAGCGGTAGAAAGACGAGCCACAAAATGCACCGTTCACGGTACCCGCCCCCCTGCGATGGTTCAAGCCACGCCAAGCGTTATGAAGATCCCCTGAACGCCGACCCTGGAGCGGCGCGACGGGTGGCGATAAGATAATGGTTTCCTTGCATTGTTTCTGCGGAGCGGCGGCGGGGCTATGTCGGATTTTATCACGGTGGCGAAAGTCGGCGCGATCGCCGACGGCAAAGGCGAGACCTTTACCGTCGCAGGCCGGCTCGTGGCGGTTTTCAATGAGGGGGGGCATTACACGGCGATCGACGATCTCTGCCCGCACATGGGAGCTTCGCTCGGGGCGGGCGAGGTGCAAGACGGGATTGTGGTCTGTCCTTGGCACGCGTGGCGCTTCAAGACGTGTGACGGAACCTGGTGCGACAACCCCCGGATCAAGATCGACAGTTTTGAAGTTCGTGTCGCCGGGGACGAGATCCAGGTTCGCCTGCCGCAGTAAAGGACCGAGCAGCCCATGGCCGCAGTCGGACGTTTCTTGCAGCTAGCGGGCTTGATCGTGCCGCCGCTGGCGATTTTCGCCCAACTGGCCGAGTCGATCCGCCTGGGGCAGATGCTGCTGTTCCTAGTCGCGGCCCTCGCGGCCTTTTATGTGGGGCGGATTCTCGAAGGCTACGCCCGCCGGAGCTAGCGGCGCGCGGAAAACCGCCGGCGGCAGATCATTCTTTCCCCGCGCCGGCGGCGTTCCTATAATGGACAGCTAGCGGCCGATGCGAGCAGCGACCGCCGTGCTGCGTGCCCGCATGCGGCGGCACGCCCTCCTCAGCGGGGGAGCGTGGCGGGCCGGCGAACTGGCGGGAATAGCGAATGGATAGAAACTGGCAAGCCGCAACGATCGTGCTCGGCCTCGCGCTGGTCCTGCCGCTTCTTTCCGCCTCGGCCGCCTTCGCCCAATTCGGCATGAGCGACGCGTACGAGCTTTCCAGCACCGTGGAGGTGCGCGAGCCGGAGGGTGCGGCCCGTACTCACCTGGAGCGGATCAAAGCCCTGCTGGCCGATGAGCAGTGGGACGAGGCGGTTGAAACGCTCCAGCAGTTGATGGAGAGCGAGGGGGACCGGCTCCTGGCCATCGAGCGGCAGCCGCTGCCGCGCTACCTGAGCGTGCGCGATTACTGCCATCTGCAAATCGCCCAGCTTGCCCCTCCGGCGCTGGAGCTGTACCGCGACCGTGTCGATCCGCTCGCCGGACAGTGGTATGACGAGGGCGTTGCCGGGCGCGATGCCGCGCAGCTAGAGCGCGTCGTGGAGCGTTTTTTTTGTAGCGCATGGGGCGATGACGCGCTGCTCAAGTTGGGCGAACTGGCGATCGAGCGCGGCGACTACGGCCAAGCGCGGGCACATCTGGCCCGCATCAGCCCACAACTGCGGTGGCGTGACGGCCGGCCGCTGTGGCTCGTGAGCGAAGCGCGGGAGCGCTACCGCCAAGGCGAACTGGCCCAACTCGCCAAGCAACTTGCTCAGCAGTCGGCGGAGGATTGGCTGGCCTATCCCGACAGCAAGCTCGATCTGGCCGACGTGCGGGCACGGCTCGTGCTCGTCTCGATCTTGGAAGGCTCCACCGCGCGAGCCGAGTTTGAGCTGGCGCTGTTTCAGCACTTGCATCCCGAGGCCCAAGCAACCTGGGCGGGACGCGAATTGCGGCTGGTCGAGCAGCTCCAGCGGCTGCTCGCGGCCGCGCAAGACGTGCCGCCGCCGCAACCGGCCGACGCTTGGCCGACCTTCGCCGGTTCGCCGCGCCGCAGCGCGCGGCTTGCCCCAGCAGCGCGGCCGGTGAGCCTGGCTTGGCGGGAGCCGATCGAACTGGGCGAGCCGCTGCGCGAGAGCGGCTTTCACGCCCATGATCTCGGCTACGGCGGTCGCCGCCCGACCGAAGACCGCGATGCCCTATTGTCGTATCATCCGCTGGTAGTCGACGGCCTGTTACTCGTCAACAGCCTGACCGAGATCCGCGCGTTTGATCTTGAGACGGGCGAGCCGGCTTGGGGCCAGCAGCGCGGCGTGATTTACCAGGACAAGCAGCTCGCGCCGTCGTCGAGCCGCAGCAGTTTGCGCAAGCTCGGCGTCCCCCGCTTCACGATGACCGCCAAGAACGGACGGCTCTTCGCGCGGATGGGCGAGCCGGTTACGAGCCGGCCGGGCGAAGCAACGCAGATGTGGCAGCCCGACACGCTCGTTTGTCTCGATCTGCATGCCCAGGGGCAACTGCTCTGGAAGGCGACTGCGCGGCGCGGCGATACGACGGATGACGAAAGCTGGGCCTTCGAGGGCGCTCCGCTGAGCGACGGCAACCACGTCTACATCGCCCTTCGCCGTAGCGATGTTCGCCCGCAAGCCTACGTCGCCTGTTACGACGCGCAGAACGGCCGCGAGCTGTGGCGGCAGTTCGTCTGTGCCGCCGAAACGCCTGCCCGCGGGCAAGCGGAGGAGATCACCAGCAATCTGCTGACACTCGCCGAAGAAACGCTCTACTACAACACCAATCTCGGCGCCGTCGCGGCGCTCGCCACCGCCGATGGGCATATCCACTGGCTCAGCCAGTACGAGCGGCAGACGAAGGGCGATCTGTCGCAGCCGCCCAACCATTTTTATCGCGACCTGAATCCCTGCCTGTATCATCAAGGAATCGTCGTCGCCGCTCCTGCCGATAGCCGCGCGATCACCGCCTTTGACAGCGCGACCGGCCAGCGGCTATGGGCGACGGCCGAGCCGGCCGAGGCGGTCCATCTGCTCGGCGTGCGCGGCCGCTACTTGCTCGCCAGCGGCGAGCGGCTGTGGTGGATCGAACTGGCCACCGGCCGAGTCATGCGGCGCTGGCCCGACGGCGGCAGCGGCGGGCCGCGTGGCTACGGGCGCGGCATCCTGGCGGGCGAGGAAATCTTTTGGCCGACCCGCGAGCGGATTTACATCTTCAACGCCGAAACCGGCACCCTCTCGCAAGAACCGATTCAGCTTGCCGCGCTCGGCGCGCCGGCGGGCAACCTGCTCGCGCTGGGCAACCATTTTTTGATTGCCTCGGCCAGCCACTTGTACGGCTTCCGCCCTGCCCCGCGTCCCGCCCCGCCGGCCGAGCGCGGAGTAACCGGCAGCGCGACGCCGCGAGCCATAGCAAGTTTGCCGCGGCCTCCGGGGCATCGTACCCTCTCGATAGATGCACCGTCCGCTCGCACTCCGTAGCGCGTGAAAGCGCTGCTTCGCCTTCTGTCCTCCCCCCACACAAAAAATTCTGAAAGCGCTCTGATGCTTCAAGATCAAGACCTCCAAGCCGTGCAAAAGCTGAGTGACGCCTACCGGCAGATTACCGGCGAGTTGAGCAAGGTCATCGTCGGCCAGCAGCAGGTGATCGAGGAGATGCTGATTGCGATGTTCGCCCGCGGCCACTGCCTGCTCGTGGGCGTGCCGGGCTTGGCGAAGACGCTGCTCATTCGCACGCTGGCCGACTCGCTCTCGCTGAGGTT
The DNA here is from genome assembly GCA_964481585.1 of uncultured Pirellulales bacterium. Taxonomy (GTDB): domain Bacteria; phylum Planctomycetota; class Planctomycetia; order Pirellulales; family CAYZVT01; genus CAYZVT01. The sequence continues at coordinate 4,863 of CAYZVT010000012.1, read as the reverse complement.
CAGCCGCATCCAGTTCACGCCCGATCTGATGCCGGCCGACATTACCGGCACCGAAGTCATTCAGGAGGACAAGGCCTCGGGGGCGCGGCTGTTTCGCTTTCTCGAAGGGCCGATCTTCGCCAACGTGGTGCTCGCCGACGAGATCAATCGCACCCCGCCCAAAACCCAGGCCGCACTACTCGAAGCGATGCAGGAACATCAAGTCACCGTCGGCGGACAGCAGCACCGACTGCCGCAGCCGTTCTTCGTGCTCGCCACGCAAAACCCGATCGAGCAGGAGGGCACCTATCCGCTGCCCGAAGCGCAGCTTGACCGCTTTATGTTCAACATCCACGTCGACTACCCCGACGAGGAGGAAGAGTTGCAGATTGTCAAGCGAACCACGGCCGAAGTTACGGCTTCGGTCACGCCGAGGCTCTCGGCCGAGGAAATCGTCGCGCTGGGGAGCATTGTGCGGAAGGTGCCGATCGCCGACCACGTTACCCGCTATGCGCTGCAGTTCACCCGCCTCACGCGGCGCGAGAAGGCTGACGTGCCTGACTTCGTTCACGATTACGTAAGCTGGGGCGCGGGGCCGCGCGCGAGCCAGTATCTCGTGCTCGGCGCGAAAGCGCGGGCGGTGCTGCATGGCCGCAACTATGTGAGCCACGAAGACGTGCGGGCGGTGGCCCCGCCCGTGCTGCGGCACCGCATCCTCACAAACTTCAACGCCGAAGCCGAGGGCATCAAGCCCGACGACATTATCCGCAAGTTGATCGAACTGATCCCGACCGACGACCGCGCGGCGGCCAGCTCCGGCCCCGAAGTTTTTTCCAAGGGACGCTAAAGCGCCGCCCATCACACTGGGCACGGAACGGCTTATGAGCACCAGCCCCAAATACTTTGACCCGCAAACGCTCGCCAAGCTGCAAGGGCTGGAGCTGCGCGCGCGGCACATCGTCGAGGGCTATGTCTCGGGACTGCACCGCAGCCCTTATCACGGCTATTCGATTGAATTTGCCGAACACCGCGAGTACGTGACCGGCGATGACCTGCGGTATGTCGATTGGAAGGTGTTCGGCAAGACCGACAAGATTTATCTCAAGCAGTACGAAGAAGAAACGAACCTAATTAGCTATTTGCTGCTCGACACGAGCGAGAGCATGCGCTACCAGGGTCCGGGCGCGGCCCTGTCGAAACTCGACTACGCCAAGTGCATCGCCGCCACGCTCGCCCACCTGATTCTCCGCCAGCAGGACAGCGTGGGGCTGGTGACGTTCGATAGCGACATCAACACCCTGCTGCGGGCGAGCACGAATCCGTCGCACTTGAAGCAGATTCTGCAAGTGATGGAAACCAGCCCCGCCGCCCACAAGACAAGCTGCGGCCCGATCTTCCACGATCTGGCCGAGCGGCTGAAAAAGCGGGGCGTCGTACTCGTGCTGAGCGATCTGTTCGACGACGTGAAGACGCTGCTCGCCGGACTGAAGCATTTTCGCCATCGTCGGCACGAAGTCTTGCTCTTTCACCTGCTCGACCCGGCGGAACTCGATTTCCCCTTCCAGCAGATGACGCTCTTCAAGGGGCTTGAGCAACTGCCCGACGTGCTTGCGGACCCCCGCGCGCTGCGCGAGGGCTATTTGCAGGAGATGGAGCGCTACCTGCGCGAGTTGCGGATGGGCTGCCGGGCCGTGGGGGCGGATTACACGCTCGTCCGCACGGACCAGCCGATTGACGTGGTGCTCTCGACGTTCCTCGCGCCGCGGATGCAAAGGATGCGATGAGCCGGCCGAATTTGCCACACCCTGCCGCCGGGTGCCACTGCTGGCTTGTCCCGCAGTGCTGTCCGTCGTGCTCGACGGGGGCTTCCGCTAGCGCGGTGCGCCCCCGCCACCCCTGCGCTTTCCGCCCTCCGCCTTCCGCCCTCCGCCTTTCCTCCGCCTCGGGGGCTTCCGCTACGCGGTGCGCCCCCGCCACCCGTCGCCGCGCGCGGCGTGGTAGCGCCGCAATGGGACTGCTGGCCGCAGCCGGTTCGCTGCCGCTCTTGGCATTCGGCTTTGGCAACTTGTTTATGCTCGGCTGGCTCGCCGCGGCGGCGGTGCCGCTGATTATTCATCTTTGGAATCGCCGCAAGTACCGTGAAGTGCCGTGGGCGGCGGTGCAGTTTTTGGCCGCCGCCATCCGCCGCAACGCGCGGCGCATTCAGTTGCAACAGTGGCTGCTGTTGGCCGTGCGGACGCTGATTATCGTGCTCGTGGTGCTGGCAATGGCCGAGCCGTTTTTGGAGCAAGTCGGCCTCAACTTCGTCGCCGGCCAGCGCACGCACAAGGTGCTGGTGATCGACGGCTCGTACTCGATGGCCTACCGCCCCACCGACAGCAGCCGCTTTACGCGGGCCAAGCAGCTTGCCGCACAAATTGTCGATGAGAGCACGCAGGGCGACGGCTTTACGCTCGTGCTGATGAGCGATCCGCCGCGCGTCATCGTCGGCAATCCGGCCTTCGCCGCCAGCAGCTTTATTGAGGAGATCGACAGTCTACAACTGCCGCACGCTGGCGGCGACTTGCCGGCCACGCTCGCCAAGGTGGAAGAAGTGCTCGACGAGGCCGAGCGTGAGAACCCAGGGCTGGAACGGAGCGAGGTCTATTTTCTCACCGACCTGGGGCGCAATAGCTGGCTCCCCGAACTCGGCGAGGGCCAGGCGGCCGTGCAATTGCGCGAGCAGTTCGGTAACCTGGCACGGCGGGCGGCGCTGGTCGTGCTCGATCTGGGCCAGTCGGCGAGCGAAAATCTCGCCGTCACCGATCTTCAAGCCCAGCAGAGCTACGCGACGACGGGCCAGGACGTGACGTTTCAGGCGCAAGTCCGCAACTTCGGCAGTCAGCCGCGTTCGCATCACTTGGCCGAACTGCTGATCGACGGCACGCGCGTGCAGGAAGCGTTTGTCGATATCGAACCGGGCGGCGAAGCGACGTTGAGCTTCTCGCACCGCTTTGAAACGCCCGGCTCCTACGAGGTGCAGGTGCGGCTCGGGGCGGATCTGCTCGATCTCGACAACCGGCGGTATCTGGCGCTGCCGGTCAAGTCGCACCTGCGGGTGCTGCTGGTGGCGGGCAAGCAGGACGCCGCAAGATATGTCGCCGACGCACTCGATCCCGAGCGGTCGGAAGATTCGCTCGTGCGGCCGCAAGTCGTCGCCGAAAGCGCGCTGGTGGAGACGGATCTGGCGGATTACGACGCGGTGTTCCTCTGCAACGTCGCGCAATTCACTTCCGGCGAGGCGAAGCTGCTCCAATCGTATCTCAAGCGTGGCGGCGGACTGGTCTTTTTTCTCGGCGATCGCGTGCTGCCGGAACGCTACAATCAGCAGCTTACCGGCGGCAAGGAGGGTGTGCATGTTCTGCCAGCGCGAATTGGCGAGCCGGTCGCCGAGGCGCAGTACCGCTTCGATCCGCTCGACTATGAACACCCGATCGTGAGCATCTTTCGCGGCCGCGAGCGAGCGGGGCTGCTCACGACGCCGGTTTACCGTTACTACAAGCTGATCGTTCCGCCCGAGTGGCCCCAGTCGCGGGTGGCGCTAGCCTTCGCGGGGGGCGATCCGGCGATTGTCGAGTCGCCGCGCTATCGAGGCCGTTCGATTCTCGTGGCCACGGCCGGCTCACTGGCGTCGGTCGATCCCGTCACCAAAACGCCGTGGACGACGATGCCGGCTTGGCCGAGCTTCGTGCCGATCGTGCAAGAGCTGCTCGCTCAGGCGGTTGGTTCGCAATCGGATCAATTCAACGCGCGAGTCGGCGACGCGGTGGGCGGCGCGCTGCCGCTGGCGGCGCTCGACGTGCCGATTGCGGTCACACCGCCGGCCGGACAAAAAGCATCGGTCCGCGCCGAGGCCGAAACCGATCATGCCCGCTGGGCGTTTGACGCCACCGACGAGAGCGGTATCTACGCCGCCGAGTTCGGCGAGCCGCTCGCCGAGACGCAAAAATTCGCCGTCAATCTCGATACGGCCGAAAGCGATCTGACGAAAGCCGACACCGCCGACTTGCCCTCGGTCTTGCGCGTGCAGACCGATTGGCAAAACCTCGACGAGCCGCGCGAAGCCAACATCAGCCGCCGCAGCGGGCTGCACCAGTGGTTGCTCTATGGGGCGCTGGCGCTGCTCTTGGGCGAAGTCTATCTGGCGTGGCGGTTCGGAAAGGGGACGGCATGAGAGGCACCCTCCCTCCCTGGCTCGAAGCGCTGCTGGGCCTCAAAGCCGATCCCGGTCAGGGGACCGTCTGGCAACTCGACAGCTCCTGGGGCTGGGCACCTTGGGTGACGCTACTGTTTGTGCTTTTCGCCGTCGGCTGGGTCACGTTCTTCTATGCCCGCGAAAGCTGCACCGCGCCGCGCGGCACGAAAACCTTGCTGGTGCTGATCCGGCTGACGCTCGTGGGCCTGGTGCTGTTTATGCTCGCGCAGGTGATGATCTCGCTCCAGCGCACGGGCCTGCCGCTGGTGGCGGTCGTCGTGGACGACTCGGCCAGCATGAGCATCGCCGACCGCTACGACGATAAAAAGCTGACCGCAAGTTTGGAAAAACGCCTCGCCGCGCTCCAACTCGACCGGCCGACGCGGCTCAATCTGGCGAAGCTGATCCTGCTGGAAGATGACGCCCAACTGCTTTCGCGCATCGGCGACCGCTATCGACTCAAGCTCTACTTCCTCTCCGGCGCGGCGCGGCCGCAGGAAGGAGCGCTCGATGAGGTAATCACGAAACTTAAGGAGCTTGAAGCACGCGGCGAGACCAGCCGACTCGGCGATGGGCTGCGCACGGTGCTGGCCGATCTGCGGGGCACGTCGCCGGCCGCTGTCGTGCTCCTGAGCGATGGCGTCACGACC
>CAYZVT010000011.1:0-27984 GCA_964481585.1 uncultured Pirellulales bacterium | reverse complement strand
GGTTCTTGTTTCGGGCCTTTGCCGCATTGGCAGTTCAGCCCGCATGTGCACCCGGACCCATGCTCCCTTTCGGAGCCTATGCAACACGAGTGCATGCGCGAAGCTTTCCGCCTCGCACAACAGGTTCGCTCCTCTCGGACATTCTCTGCGGCGCAGCAGCATCCAGCTTCATTGCTTGCTTTGCAGCCCGCGTCAGAGCCACCACAGCCACACGATGACGCGGGGAGTCCCTGTGCGGGGATTGAGATGATGGCAACCCAAATCAGCGCACGGGCGGCGGTCTGATTGAGTATCCACATGACAAGCAGTCCTTTGCCTGTTTTGCCCGTGCTCGCAGGGAGCGGATAAAGACTCCATTCGCATCATCGGCAATCCCGAAGGCCAACTCCAGGCTATGTCGCCGGAAATCTCGATGCGGTCGGCACTTTCCAACCGCCATCAAGCCATCGGGGGCTGTCGCCGGGATGATATTCAAGAATGCGCTGCGGGACCAATACCGTTTTGTGAATCGGAGTCTCCTGCCCACCAAACGGCGGACAGGAGACTCTGGTTGTTCAGGCAACAGGCTGGCCCAGACCGGCCGCCGTAAGAGTCGCCTTGTCCGGTCCTTGTCCCGAGCAGCAGTCGGCCAACTTGCCGTCGATGACGACGGCGGGGACGGAGCGAATGCCGAGGCCTTTCGCCCTGTTCGCCACAGCGGGATCGTCCATGTCCAGTACCGTCACTTCGCAGGACGGACAAGCGGTACTCTGCACCAGTTTCACGGTTACGTCGCACGCTGGGCATCCGGCGCTGAACACTTCCACTTTCCGTTTGCTTGCCATTTTCAGTACCTCCTCATTTCAAGGTTTCGATTCACCAACAGCCTCTCCTCCTGCACAGACTGGACAGGAGGGAAAACTCTTTCGCTCCGGCCATGTGTTCCAGATGGATGCCCCAACCAGCAGTGCGATACCGCTGTACATGGCCGGATCGGACTCGAATACGAATTTGCCGACGATCACGGCTACTGCGGAAAGTAGTCCGACAATGAACGGCCCGTATCCGCGTCGGCTCCCGGCCTGAATAGCCAGCGCCGCGACTGCTACGACGAGGAATGCCACCGTCACCGGCAGCAGATGCGCCGACTGCGTCAGGGATCCCAAGCCGATTGAGCTGAGCAGGCCAGCATAGGCGGGCCAGCATGCCGGACACGCGAGCTTGGGCAGCATCGCCACTCCGACCGCCGGAGCGACAATCAGCCACGATCGCCAGCCGCCGCCACCGTTCCGCCCATTACCGTTTCGCAGCGCCGTCGTGATGGCATCGAGGGGAGGAACACCATCTAGACCAGCTCGTTCGGAGTGATAGACCCGGCAGCAGTTGGCACTGTCGCAAGGCAGCGCGCCAACCAGGTCCCGAGCATCGACGAGGATCGTCGGCGATCCGAACTGCCGGACGCGGGAGGGACTGGAAGTATCATTTCGATCCCACTCCTGCCACTCGGGCGGTTGACCAACTTCCTGAAATGCTCGTCGAAGCTGCTGTCTCGCCGCTTCGACGTTCGGACACTGGTCGTCGTAAATCAATTCAACCTTCGGCATCGCCTTCCTCCTGCCCATCGAGCGCATCAAGGATCGGGCAGTCGCTCGTCTCACCTCCCCCGCTGCACGCCTTGGTGAGCTTTACGAGCGAACGCCTCATCCGCTTGAGCGAATCGATCTTGGCTTCGATGTCCGTGATCTTCGCCTCGGCCCGGCACTTCACGTCGGCGCAGGTCGTCTGTGGGCCGAGCTTCAGCAAAAGCATTTCCTTGATCTCTTTCAGCGTGAACCCCAACTCTTTCGCCCGGCGGATGAACCGCAACCGGGCAACGATCCCCTCGTCAAACTGCCGGTAGCCGGAGGGCCTTCGCTGGGGTTCTTCGAGTAGCCCTTCCCGCTCATAAAACCGCACCGTCTCGACGCCGATCCCAACTCGCTTGGCGACTTGTCCGATGGTCAGGTGGTTCATGTTCGTGTGCCTCCAAGCTCATTATCGGCCCCGTACCTTACTACGGAGTCAAGAGAGAAAGTGCTCTAGACGCTGCCCCCCCCAACAAGAGCGCTCCGACGGTCCCCCTGGATTGATTCGCTGTCGTCGCCACGATTCCTCGCGGTGATTTCCGGCCGGTCGCAGAAGGGAGAACCATGACAGCCCTCATATTTGGTTTCATCGGGCGCTGTGGTAAGGCTTGGCCTGGTTGGCCAGCCGGAGGGAACTGGTCATCGAGACAAAAGACCACGGACTCAGGAGCGATGAAATGAGACATACATTGGCAACGACCATACTCTTGCTTTTCGCAGCCCACCCCGCCTTTGCGGAAGACGACCATTCACATGGGGGCCACGCGGACAGACATGTCATCGGGACTGTCACTTCGATTTCGCAGGACGCAATCGAGCTCGACACTACCGAAGGAGAAAAGAACATCGCACTTCCCGACGCCTCGAAAGCCGAGTCTCCTGCACCTGAGGCACAACTCAAGATCGGCGAGCAGGTGACGGTCCATGCGGGTATGAATCACGACGGAACGCTGGAGGCACATTCCATCTATCGCGGTCGGTGCGGCGGTATGGCCAAAGACTGCGAGTCACAGGATCTGGCATGGAGCCACATGCACATGATGAAAAGCGGGCGGCGAATGGATCACGGCATGATGAAGAAGCATATGCATGGCGAGAAGTAGCTCCATTGTGCGGTGCCTGAGCAGGCGCCGCTTTCTTGCCAATTCCGCGCTCCTCTCGCTGTGGTCGGTTCTGCCAATTCCCCGGTATTCGTCCGCGTATGCGCGGCAGCTCGCAAGGCATTCGAGTGGATTCAGCAAGTGCCAGAGCCGCAGTCCAGTCACGCTGGACATTGCGGAGACCAATATCCGAATCGGTAAAGTCAAAGCACCTGCGACCGCGATCAACGGCACAGTGCCGGGCCCGCTGCTCCGATTCCGCGAAGGAGAAGAGGCCGAAATCGTCGTGAGGAACCGGCTTGCGGAGGATAGCTCGATTCATTGGCACGGGCTCATTGTGCCGCCAGAGATGGACGGCGTCCCTGGAGTCAGCTTTGCCGGAATCAAGCCCGGCGAGAGCTTCACCTACCGCTTTCCGGTCGAACAGAGCGGCACTTACTGGTACCACAGTCACTCAGGACTTCAGGAGCAGACGGGGGTCTACGGCCCGCTGATCATCGATCCGCGCGAACCCGAGCCATTTGGCTACGAACGGGACTATATTGTCCTCCTTTCGGATTGGACTTTCGACAACCCCTACAAAGTTCTTGCCAACCTCAAAAAGCAGAGCGGCTACTACAACTTCCAGCAGCGTACGCTCGGCACGCTTTGGCGGGATGTGAGGCAAGACGGTTGGACGGCAGCAGTTGCAGACCGCCTAATGTGGGGGCAGATGCGTATGGACCCCACTGATATCTCCGATATCACCGGCTACTCCTACACCTACTTGATGAACGGGCTGCCGCCTGAGGCAAACTGGACCGCCGTTTTTACACCCGGCGACCGAATCCGGCTCCGCCTGATCAACGCCGGGGCGGCAAGCTATTTCGATGTGCGCATCCCAGGTCTGGAGATGACCGTCGTGCAGGCGGACGGACAGAACATCCAGCCGGTTGTTGTCGATGAACTTCGTATCGCCATTGCTGAGACATACGATGTGATCGTCCAACCGGGGCCGGCGCGTGCCTACACGATCTTTGCCGAAGCGATGGACCGGAGCGGCTTTGCGCGAGGCACTCTTGCTGTCAAAGATGGCCTCTCCGCACCCGTCCCGCCGCGTAGGCCGCACCCGCTGCTCACAATGACCGATATGGGCATGGTGATGGACCATGGCTCCGGAGCAGCCGTTGAGCACGAGTCGCGTCACGGTGCCTCCCCGGCCGCTATGCAGCACAACATGGGCCATGGCAGTGCTCCACCTCCCGTTGACGCTGTAATGAGCGATGCCGTTCCACACGGCGCGGAGACGCATGGGCCCGGGAACACCGTGGAACCCGAACTACTCAAAAGCCGCTTGCACGAACCCGGCATCGGCCTGGAAGACTCCGTGCGGCGTGTTCTACTTTACACCGATCTTCGGAGCCTCATGCCGGGCAGTGATCCGCGGCCGCCTTCGCGCGAGATCGAGTTGCACCTCACTGGCAATATGGAACGCTACATGTGGTCTTTCGATGGAAAGAAGTATTCCGAGGCCGATCAGCCGATCCGCTTCCAGCACCGCGAGCTACTCCGGCTGACGCTGGTGAACGACACGATGATGAACCACCCGATCCATTTGCACGGAATGTGGCTCGAACTTGTCAACGGCAGCGGCGCGCACTTGCCGAGGAAGCATACGGTCAATGTCAAGCCCGCCGAGCGGCTCTCGGTTGACATCACGCCTGACGTGCGGGGCGACTGGGCGCTGCATTGCCATATTCTATACCACATGGAGATGGGGATGTTCCGTGTCGTCAGCGTTGTCTAATGCTTCCGCAGTCCAGTCGCCGCCGGAACTCCGCTGCGGTAGGACCCACCTCGCGAACTTCCTTCTGGCAGCGGCCTGGCTGTTGGTCCTGCCGCTTGCCGTCTCCGCGGACAACAACCTTACCGGAGCACCCGTCAGCAAAGATGGTGGCTGGGCCCCTCCCATTGATGACCAGCGCTGGTACGGCTTTCTTCTACTTGATCCCTTCGAGTACCAGCTTCGGGATGGCGATGACAGCTTCGGTTGGGAAGCGGACGGCTGGTTCGGTGGCGATTACGATCGGCTGTGGGTCAAGACCGAGGGCGACCTAGGCGAGGACGCCGGACAGGCGGAGGCGCAGCTCCTCTACGGCCGCCTGATTGCCCCCTTCTGGGATCTCCAACTGGGGCTGCGCTACGACCAACCGTGGGGTTCAGATGCCGATCCCTCGCGTCTCTTTCTCGTGTTTGGGGCTGAAGGACTGGCACCGTACTTCTTTGACGTCGAGCCGGCGTTATTTTTTAGCGACGATGCAGACGTGTCGGCACGACTGGAGGCGACCATGGAGTTACTGTTCACCCAACGGTTGATCCTTCAGCCTCGCCTTGAGCTGGAGGCCGCTGCACAGCCGGTGGAGGAGAACGCCGTGGGGCAGGGCCTCAACGAGTTCGAACTCGGTGCACGGCTGCGCTACGAGGTGAGGCGCGAGTTCGCGCCGTATATTGGCATCTCCTGGACCCGCAAGACGGGCGAGACTGCCGGGGTAGCGCGCCGCACTGGCGGGGAAGACAGCGACTTCTCCGTCGTCCTCGGCGTGCGCACATGGTACTAGCGGTCTGACGCCTGGTCACATTGCGCCCCCGACAGGCAGAAGCCGAGACCGATCGCTCCTGCCAACCGTTTGACGCCAAGCACTGAGAATAAAGGAGACATCCAGCGTTGCCGGCGTTGCAGCTCGTGCATCTGACGGAGGAATGAGAGGCAACTCCCCGATATGACGCTGACGCGTGTATCGACATCACGTGCGCCGCATCATACCGCAAGCATGACCTTCACTTCGCTATCACTGCCTCACTCACCGAAGGAACAGCTTCACTACATCGCGCAGCGTTTGGTTCTTCGAGTAATCGCAGCACATGCCCAGCCCTCGCCGCGTCGCCGCGCGCCGTGTACGCTCCAACGCACGTTGCCCGGCAGAGTTTCTCCATGCGTGCTGGATCAATCCGTGATAAAGGACGTTATCGACCGCTACTTCAGGGGCCGCCCCGATCGTGACAAAACAATTACATCTGCCGGGTGCGTCTTTCTGAGGCTGGAACTGTCAAACGACAGCTTCATGGCACAACGTGACGCAGAGCGAATACGACATTAGCAGGAACCGTCAAGCGGACGGCGCATCCACCGAGCAGGCGTTGCACGACACGAGCAGTTCACCGCCGGCGGAGCTGCCGCCGCCGGTCACCGCTGGTCGGCCGCCGATACCGGCGCGGCTTGCTGACTTGCCGGTCATCGTCAGCCAGGCCGGTGACGCGGCGAGGTTCGCCTGGGAGGAGTTCTTCTACGGGAAGCTGCGCAATGAACACACGCGGCGGGCCTATCGCCGCGCTGTTCACGAATTCCTGGGGTGGTGCGAGGCTGAGGGACTTCAGCTCCGGCAGATCGCGCCGCGCGATGTCGGTCTCTACCTGGATTCCCGCCGCCGTTCAGCGGGAACGAAGAAGGTCGAGCTCGCCGCTCTGCGCCACTTCTTCGATCAACTGGTGATGCGGCATGCCGTGATCCTCAACCCGGCCGCCTCCGTGCGCGGCGAACGGCTTGTGGTCGTCGAAGGAAAGACTCCCGAGATCACCGTCGAGCAGGCCCGCGGGCTGCTGGCTGGCGTTGACACGTCGCATGTCGTCGGCCTGCGGGACCGGGCGATCATCGGCACGCTCATCTACACCGCGGCCCGCATCGGCGCCGTCTCCCGGCTTCGCCGAGGCGACTTCTATGATGCCGGCGATCAGCACTGCCTACGGTTCACAGAGAAGGGGGGGAAGTCGCGTGAGATTCCCGTCCGGCACGATTTGCGGCGTTTCCTGTTCGAGTACCTGGAAGCCGTCGCCGGGCTGGTGGACGGAGACGGTCAGGCTCCGCTCTTTCGCACCGCGATCCGCCGAACGAAGCAGCTCACGCCGAATGGCATGACTGCCGGGGACATCGGCCGGATGGTCAAACGTCGTATGCGGGATGCCGGCCTGCCCTCCCGGCTCTGCCCCCACTCCTTCCGGGTCGCCACGATCACCAACCTTCTGGAGCAGAACGTGCCGCTAGAGGACGTGCAGCACCTCGCCGGCCATGCCGACCCCCGCACCACCCGCCTCTACGACCGCCGCCGCAGGCGGGTGACGCGAAACATCGTGGAGCGAATTTCGATTTGATAACGCTGCGTTTCCCATCCCACTGCCACCCCTCGACCGAAGGTGGAAGCAGCGACCGGCGACGAGCCTTGATCTTGGTCAATGTCGATTCGGTCGCAAAGGGTGGCGAAGTCCTGACGGTCGAGGTGCCCGTCGGCAATGATCGCCCTTCGGGATTGATTTTGTCCGCCGAGGCGGCGAGACCCGTGCTGCCACGGCGGACGCGATCCGAGGCATGGTCCAGCAACAGACGCTGGAGCCGCTTCGCCGGGAGCGTGGCATGGCTTCCGACATGGAGGTCTCCGACCTCGGTTCGGGGGAGATCGAGCGGACCGTCACACAAGCTCTGCATCGATCAGACCCTGCAGATCGCCAGCCCGCTCCCGCAGCAACTCCATATCCACCCCACCGAGCCAATCCCGCCGTCTGCATGCCGGGACGGCTGTAAAATGCTTCAGTGCAATCTCGTCGGCGAGATCGGGGTCGAATTTGAGACTGCCGTCCGCCAGAATTTGAAGATCTCCGCAGTCAAACGTCGTATGGCAGAATGAGCAGAGGCAGATGCCGTTAGCCGGGTTCGCGCGGTGCTCCGGGTCAGAGGCGTAGCTGCGGATGTGCGCCGCATCGAGCACGGACCGCATCTGAGTGCCGCACACTACGCACATGTGCCCGTGACGTTCCAGGACCGTTGCTCTAAACGCCCGCATCCGCCAGCGGCGCCGCACCAGGGACCATGCATCATCAACGCGCCAGTCCGCAGGCCGCGCCTCTTCCGGCACCGCTGTTTTCGTGGATTCGCCGTCCAGTGCAGCGTCAAGCAGCCGCAGGAAACACTCGCGGTCGATCCGTGGCATGGAAATCGACCATCCGATGCTGTTTAGGTCCCGCGGCAACCCAACGGTTCTGCGATTGGCTCTCCCCCTCGATGTCGTTGTCGACAGATCAAGCGGCTTGGAGAACCACACAACGTCGGCAAGTTGGGCCGTGAAGATGTGAACGACTTTCGCACTGCGACGCTCCTCCCCGACAGCTCTGCGCCGCTTCACTTGTGAGATGCAGCCGGCCCCGGTCAGCCCATACTTCGCACCGGATTTTTCCAGGTAGAGGAATTCATCGCCGCGCTTAACTCTTACCGAGTGCGTGTTGTCATAGACATACTCCCGGCCGGGGACGTCGGGATATACGCTTCGGCTTGAGACCTTGAAAATCCAGTAGTTCACGTTTCACCGCCGGCTGCACCGTTTGAACGCGCCCGCACTGCCACTTCAATCCGGTCCACACAGGATTCAGCGTCCTGCTTGACGTCGTGCTCCCAAATACGGATCACCAGCCAGCCGCTCCGTCGAAGCGACCGGAAATTCTTCTGATCTCGGCGGCGGTTGCGGGCGATCTTGTCCTTCCAGTAGTCTCCAAGTTTGTCTCTCCATGCCGGGAACCTCCAGCCGTGCCAGAAATCGCCGTCAATGAAGACCACGACCTTTGACGATGCGAACACCAGGTCGGGCCGGCCGGCGAGGCCGTTCTTGTGCTTTCGGAACCGCAGCCCCCGTGCGTGCACAAGCCTGCGGATCGTCAACTCCGGCGCGGTGTCTTTGCTCCGGATCCGCGACATTGTAAAGCTGCGCTGTTCTGGTGTGAGGTTGTCCGCCATCACGTTCGATGTCGTGTTATGCCTCGAAGACTTCGTTTTCAGACCGAACGTGCCAAACCGCAGTCGTCGTCTTGTCGACCCGAACCACTGCTGCGCGTCCGTCTGCACTCGTTAAGCGCCCCTGAACGACGCGAATGACGTCTCCCGTGCGCGGAACCGCTCCTTCCTCGACCTTCAGCCATTCGGTCGGGATCTGCTCGACGACCGCCTGCTGGGCGTACACAGTGCCGGCTCGGACCTCGATGAGAAGCGTCGTAAGCGACACTCCCTGGATGCAGCGGGATTCAGTCTCCAGGACCTTCCCTTCGACGTTGCAGCCGCATTCGCCGGCCCACTCCTGAGCTGCATGTACCCAGAACGGGTCGCAGAATGGAATGCACGGGCACGACCGGCAGTGCTGCGGTGACGGCGAGGCCAAAGCGTGGAACCGCGAGCCCGCGTTGACGGCTGCATTCAGCGCACGCAGCTGATCTCTTGCCTTGTCTGCTTCCTCTTCGGCGTCGCTTGAAGCAATCGGCAGTTCGCAGCGGCGGCCGTCTGCCCGAACGATCGTCCCCTTAGATACGGCAATCCCATTCTGCATCGCCAGATAGGCATAGAGCCGCAACTGGCGGGACTCTGCATCTGACACGGCGTCGGCTTCAGGCTCGGCGGCATGGCCTGTTTTGTAGTCAACGACTGCGTGCCGCTCCCCGTCGAGTTGGTCGGGCCGTCCGACTATCAGCCCGTCCGCGGATCTCAGACGGAATTCGGTGCGCGGCGCTCGGCCCGCAGTTGCCGCCGCAGACGATTCCGCCACCGACGACCGCTCTGACGCGATGCGAGCCGCAATCAGTGCAGCCCTCTCGCGGTGCAGGTTGTAGAACGGCAGACGCTCAGGCGTGGGGAACTTCAACCTGACGAGCGGATGCGTTCGGCTGTAAAGTGTTCGGGCGGTCTCGTCGAAAAGCCTCCTTGCCGGAGCCCGGTCAGAGGCGTCTGCCGCTGCCAAGCCCCCTCGGTGCGCCGCTGCAACGACCGCATGGAACGATGTGCCGAGGATCGCCGCAGCGTGTTCCGGAAGAAGACCCCTCTCCCCCTTTGCGTACCACGCCGCCTTGGCCAGACAGCCTGTGCTGGCTTCATATATGCTCGGCGTGATGTATTCGAGCGGAGTCAACGCCGGCGCTTCTGGAACGAACATACTTGCCCTGGACTCCTCATTCATATGGAAAGCGCGCGGCGTGAAAGACTGAGCGCAGCGTTGCTCTCAACCCCTGCGATTCTGCATCGGCGACGGCTGCGGCGACCTCAGGACGATAGTTCGACGAATCCGTGTCCCAAAGGGGGTGAATCAGGATGATTGCTTCGCTGTTGAACACATCGACTCCGCCAAGTAGCGTATCAAAGGTCCGTGGCGCAAGGTTGAGTCCGCCGAAGTAGGGGGCCGCGATGCGCGATACGAGCCCTGCCCAGTAGCCGGAAAGAAGGTCAATCTGTGCGTGTGCGTCGAGCGCAAGCTGCACCATGTCCAGACCAAGCCGCCAGTCGAGCAGGGGGTGATAGGCCATGTTGCCGAACTCCCGGAGGCACCGATGGCAGGAACTCACGCAGTCGTCGCTGTGCGGCGCCGTCACGAGTGGTTGGTGGAACGAATCCGGCGGGCACTGTCGGGTCCACGAGGGGCTCGCCTGCCCGAGGATGAAACGGAGCAGCTCTTCGAATCGGTCCGGGTCGCCGAGGAAAGTGCTGTAGCCGGCCCCGTTCTCCAAGCTGTCTGAAATGAAGATCCGAGCGGTGGGCGGTGCAAAAGGCGTCGAGAGGTCCGGCACCGGCTGGATTCCCAGGTCGAGCTCCGACTCATTCACGTCCAGGCTGACGGCGGCGGCGCGCCGCACCAGGAACCCGAACGAATACCATGCCGCCTTCGCCTCCGGCCTAGACGGATTCAGGCACAGTCCAACCGGAACGGCGTTGACGCCGGCTGCCATCACGTCGGTGTTGGAAATCGCCGCCAGGGCGCGGCGGACCGGGGGAGCAGATGCATCGAACGACGGAGGCTGAATCCGCCGCCGCTCTGCGGACGGCAGATCGCGCATCGCCGCATCGAAGGCCTCTTCAACCATCCAGAAGTGGCGGTTCTCCAGTTTTCGAAACTCGAAGTCCTCTCCATCGTTGTCGTTGATTCGGTAGATCCTGGCGCAGCCCGCATCGATGCTGAAATTGGCGTGCGGAGCAAACGAATTCAGCCCAGCGCCCATGCGGGCCCGGAGGGCGCGGGGCGTGAACTCAAAACCTCCCCGAAACTCCGACCGATCCGAAATCGCCCACCAAGTGCTGAAGCCTGGAGGCTCGGTCAGGTCCACTATTCGATAGCCGCCCGGGCCCGGCGCCGCAGAGCAGAAGGGACACGTCCCTTCCTGCGCCGGCTGGGGGACCAGCGCCTGGCATCGACGGCATACTCCAACCGCTTCGGAGTCGCCGAGGGGGTCTGGTGCGAGACCGACTCCGCCTGCATCCGGTACGAAGTCAACCACTCCGACGGCCGTGTGAAGCTTGTCGTCCTTGATCGACTGCGCGCCGGGCGCGAATTGGCTGATTGCAATCTCCAGTTCACGGTCGATGATCCCATACTCGGGAGGCCACCGATGCGGCATCTTGTGGAACAGAAGCCGCGTCCGCGTCGGGAAGCCGAACATCGGGAGAACGCCGTGTGAGGCAAGCCGCTCGCTGAGCGCCTGATGCGCGCTGCTGCTGTTGACCACGTCGTCGATCCGGTCGAGTAGCTCCGTCGTCACGTACTGGACGATCCCCGCCACGCCGGCTGGATTGTTCATTGCAGTTCGGCGCAGAATGTGGCGTGCCACGTCCTCAATCGCAGTCCCATTGGCTGCGATCCAGTCCGAGACGGTCTGTCGATAGCCGCCCCACTCGCCGACAGTCCCGAACTCGCCGTGGACGTTGTCGCCGGAGTACTCGATCTCGATGCCCTCAAACGAGCGTCGAAGTATCTCTTTATTGACGACGCGCAGTGCGATCTCCGGCCGCGCAACATCCACGTAGGGCCTCGGCGGCGGCTCAGCAGTTATGAGATGGGGCCGCTCGAAATAATAGTCGTCGTGGCTCCGGCCGCGGCAGAGCGTCAATGCCGCAGACATTCCCAGCCCCCGTCGTCCGGCGCGTCCAACTCGCTGCTGGTAGTTGAAGCGGACCGGCGGCATGTTCGCCAGACCGATTGCCTGGAGCGCCCCAATGTCGACGCCCGCCTCCATAGTCGTTGTCACGCTGAGCAGATCGACGCCGAAGGCCTTCTCAATCTCCCGATCCAGGAAAACCTCCTGAAACCACCTCTGCCGGTCAATGCGGTCGTCACGGTCTGTCTGTCCCGTGAGCTCCTCGCAGGTCAGCCGGAACGGCTGATCGTCGCAGCGGGCGAGGTATTCGTAGAAGTCCATTTCCGCCGCAGACGCCTCTGTGCGGTGTCGATGCGGCGCATTCGGCAGAGGGCTACGGCACACGGTGCATACGCCTCCAGAAGCGTGAAGATGCACGGCGCCGCACCGCTGGCATGCGAAAACGTCGATGCAGTCGTCTGTTCCCGGGACGGGCGTCAGCACGAAGAGTTCGCGGGGAACGACGAGCCACTGATCTACGGCATTGCCGAATACAGACAAAACGTCATTCTGAAACGCCGCGGGATCGGCTCCGTTGAGGTTGGCGACTGCTTCAAGGTACCGCCGAACGTCTTCTGGGATCTGAAGGCGGCCCTCAGACGCCGGATCCCAGCGGAACCTCTGAGCCAGAATACGAATCACAGATGCTGCGGCGCACTGGCGCGGCGTGGTCGGCCCCGCGTCGCTGATCCACAGGTACCCCAGCCTGAGCGATTCAAAGTCGCGGCTGCCACCCGCAAAAAGAACATCGTCGATGATGGACCGCAGCAGCTCTGCTTCAATTCGGTCGCGCAGCTCCTGTTCCACCGGCTGGAGCCCCGGCCGGTATCGGTGCGGCTCGACCGCCCAGTCGAAGAGCTCAGTCCAGAAAACCTCGGCCGCCTGCGACTTGTACTCTCTGACGGTTGGGAGCGGCCCGCCGGGGTTCATGCCGATTGCGAGCAGCGACTCGCGCACATGATCCAAGAGGCTGTTGAAGCGCATGCTGCCGAAGTTCGTCGGCGGCGACGGCGGTTGCGGCGCTCCCCCAGCGGCGGCCATCTGCATTATTTGAACCACCACCGCAGGCTCCAGCGACTGGATGAGCTCTTGCAGGCGGCTTTGTTCGTGCCCGTCGAGCACGTGAGCGCTCTGCCTCCTCACAAGCTCCAGAAGCTCGCAGGCGCGCTGATGCGACTGGACGGCGGATGCATACTGCGATGCCGAGCCCGCGATCTGCTGCGCCAGACGTCCGAAGGCGATCTGCCGGGCGTTGTCAAGGTAATGGGCGTGCTTGATGCCGGTGGAAAGCTTCGCTGCGTCCTGTCGGCTGTCAGAGAACAGCACGAGCTTGCGCCGAGCGACGTCCGGAATCTGCCGCATCATTCCGTCGCTGAGTAGCTGCATCACGCGCTGAAAGCCGGAGCCGAGGTCGCGGATCGGCGATTCAATGCGCCGACGGGACCAATCTGATCCGCAGTGCGGACACTTTGTCGGAAATGCGTTCGCCTCGTTGTCAGTGCAGTTGAAGGCGAACCCGACCGATTCGTCCGGCTGTGCATTCCTACTGCGGCGCTCGTAGGTCAAGCGCCCGAGAACCACGTGAAGGGCCGCCGGCTGCCATCTGTGGTCGCCGTTGAGCCATCTCCACTGCGGGCCGGCATGGGTCGATCGATAGATGGATCGCCCGTTTGCCGGCCAGAAGACGAGATACTCGCCGAAATCCCTCTGAAGCGATGCTGAGCGGTCGGGAACCTGTTCCAGGTTGGGGTAGTCGGGCGACAGGAACCACGCGTTGGGCGAGTTGCCGTCCTCTTTCTTGTAGCCGCCCAAGAACACGTCTCCGCACGGCTGGCAGTACAGCAGTTCAAGGACTCGCGAACCGCATGAGTCGCACCTTGGAATCGGATCTGTAAACAAGCGGCCCACCGGCGGAGGATCGAAGCCGGCGGGAGTCGCCCCCGTTCGTCCTGAACATGCTGGATTGGTGCATGCCCAGATGCGGCCGGCGTTGTGAAAGAAGTAGTGGATGCGAAGCGGCAGCGGAGCGATCACGCTTCCTGGCTCGGCTCCGGCCACGCGGGCGTGGATCAACCCGCGAATGAGCCCCTGGGCCGCGCCCTTTTCGGCGTCGGAATCGCCCCCGAACACTTCGGAAGCGATTCGCTCCAACGTGAACGGCGCCTGCGCGCCCGCAGCACGAACTGGCTCCAGCGCCCGGATCTCCTCCAAGGCCCGGGCGAGATCTCCGCCTGCTTCGCGGTTCGGCGTCGCACCAACCGCCGCTGCAAAGTTGGCTGCCGCCTGATCAAGCGGCAGCGAATCCATTTCGGCGTCGAGCGCCGCGAACGCCGGTGCATGCGCCGACAGGCCCCCCGACGGTGATGGAAATGTCCGTTGCTGCCCCGAGAGGATCTCGAATGAATTTCCATCCCGTCCGAAGAACTGTTCCAGATATTCGCGGCTCTGCGCATCGTTTTCAATCGATGCGCTCGTTGCGATGATCCGGAGTTGAGGGGAATCCGGCTCAAGCCCAATCCGGTGGAGAAGGGCTCGGAGCAGGTAGCCGACTTCGGTTCCCGGCGTGCCGCGGTACGTATGGAGTTCGTCCACGACGAGATGAAAGGCGTGGTTCTCGCGGTCCGCCTCCAGCCAATGCTTCGTCTGTTCAAAGATGCCGTCTTCGAGGCTCCGCATCAGCATGATGTTCAACATGCTGTAGTTGGTGATCAGAATGTCGGGCGGATGGCTCTGCATGTCCCATCGCGACCACATTTCCGATCCTTCAGGATTCTGGAAATAGTTCAAGATCTCGTCTGCGCGCCTCGCCTCCTCTGGAGTGGCTGCCCGCGCCCGACGGGCGGCTGCCGACGCCTGCGCGCGCCCCCAGTTCCGGTCCATTTCCAAAAGCCGCCTCTTCAGTTCACCTCTCTTGTGCGGACTCTCCTCCAGTCCGGAGACCGGAGCCACAGAGTTGTATCGGCCGAACCAGAAGTGATGCCCGTCAAAGGGGCCGGAGAACCACTGCCTCGCCGCGTCGTTGTCGCACGCCTTTCTGATGCGGCTCAATTGGTCCTCAATCAGGGCGTTCAATGGATACAGCATCAAAGCGCGAATTGCGCTGTGCCGCGCCCCCGCTTCATGTCCACGCTGCGGAATCCGCGTCTGATGCGCGTGCCTCCACCACAAGTGCCTCGCCGGGGGCGGATTGAACGCGCCCCAGCCTCGCATTAGATCCTCGACCAGGTACGCAAAAACCGGCAGCAGGTAGCATTCGGTTTTTCCAGATCCCGTTCCGGTGGTCACGACAACCGCGCGGCCGGAGCGTGAATGCCGCCAAGCGTCGAACTGATGCTGGTGCAGCGGCAGGCCGGCACGGAATAGTCCGCGTGTGATGAAGTCCGCCGCTTCGCTTGGGACGCCGAGTTGGGTGCAGGCCTGGCCGACTGCCAGTCCGGAACTCTCGTATGGAGGAATGGGCTCGATCAGGGGCTCGCGGAACAATTGTCGGTCGCGGAACAGAAGGCTGCGCCGCTCCTCGCCTAGCGCGTCGTAGCGCAGCCTGAACGGGCTGTCGAGGTACCTCTGGTAGGCGAGTCGGATCTCTTCAAATACGCGAAACGGATCGTCCACCAGTCACCTCCCAGTTCCGGCTGAGGATTCAACGCCAGGGTGCGGCTGCCCCGCCGCCACCATCAGCACTGCGGCAAGATCAGCGGGAACGCCGCTATACATAATGTGACCATCTACGACCTCCGCCGGCCGCCCCCGGCAGAGGCACGCCGCCCTTGAATACAACTCAGGCAGCGGGGCGAACAAGGGGACCTTAAGCCGCCCGTCTTCAGGCGAGTACTCAACCAGCCGCACCCCGTTCAGCATTGCCGCCGCATAGATGGACTCCCTCTTTGAGAGCCGCAGCAGCCTGCCCCGCTTCCGGCGGACGAAGTGCTTCGAGCGGCCGTACGTCGGCGTGTACTCGCAGGCGGAGTTCGGCAGCAGCTCATCCACCCAGGTCGACGTCCCAAAGTCGAAGCAGCGCGCCTTCCAGTTGAGCGGGGCCGCCTCCTGCTGGGCGTCGTCGAGCGCGTCTGGGATCGGTGTCAGCTTCTGGGCGACCGTCGACGAAAAGTTTGGCTGATACGCTGCTCCAATATGGTCTGCGATCGCTGTAAGCTGCTCTGTTGCGGATGCCACGCCGATCAGTGCTGGGCAGTCCTTCGGCTTCTCCACGTTCACCTTGCAGCCGACTGCTCCTGCTGCCGACTTCAAGGATTCGACGACGCTCGGCGTGCGGCTTCCGCACAGCAGCGCCGCGCCGTGTTGTCCGGAGAGGCCGCCGAGGACAGGCGGCAGCATCCTCCACTGCTGGGAGCCTTCAATGAAGAAGTCGGCGAACGCAAGGTCGGAGAGCGCGATTCTCAGCCTGCGGCACAGCTCGGGCGCATCGGCGTCGCTTCCGGCGAGCTCCTCGACGGCGCTTCGGAACCTCGCCCAAGATCCCTCTCCGACGTGTGTCATCCATGCGAGCAGGAGGTCGCAGTCCATCATCTACCCTTAATCGCGCGTTTGATCTGTTTTGCAGCCGCAGCGTACTGCCTCCAGACGAGGTCCACCCCCTCGAAGGGCGCCGTTCCGTTCGTCCAGACAAAGCGCGGACGGCGGACGTGTGCATCGTAGATGACGCCGGCCCAGCGCTGGCACTGCTCCCGCACAGATCGAGTCTCCCCCTGCAGGTCGAACTTCGTCGGCTGTTCGGGCCTCGATAGGACCGCCACGTCTGCCCCCGGCCCGGCGCCCACTTGGACGGCCCAAACAGGATGGAACGGACACGAAGCCAGCGCACCGCGACTGAACGCGCTTCGCGCCCTGCAGATTTCACCGGGCCGAGCTCCGATCAACGTCCAGGCCCTTGACGGGAGCGCGACTGGTACTGACCCAGCGCCGGCCCCGTTCTGTGGGGTGGCGACCGCAATCCGCGGTTTGACGATTTCGATCCGTCTTCGGGCGCGTCCTGCTTCGATCAAGTATTCTCCAGGTTCAGAAAGCAGTCCGTTCGTCGTTAGCTCGCCGCTGTCGCTGATTGCGACCGGCGCACCATTCACTCGCACAGCCTCGCCGGCTCCAACGCCCGTCACCAGGACGCGCGGCGGCGCTCCGGCCACCCAGGACCAGCGGCGGCCAATCCGCAAGCCCCCCGAGACCAGCAGATCAATGTTGGAATCGATCCCAAGCGCCTCAAGCTCCGGCGGCGCTTCGATGTGCCTCTGCACTGTGAATGCGTGGATGATCGACCACCCCTCCGGCAGCCGTGGATCGTTGACGGCGCGCAGACGCTGCTGCGCCGCTTCGCTGAGATACGCCTCCACCGTTTCGGCAAGATCCGTGCGGCACAGCACCGAGCACTTGACGCCGCGCAGGAGCCGCCGACTGGAGAGGAAGCCGCTGTAGTTCGACGAAGGTGTCAGAGCAATAACAGCCGCCTGCGGCCGCCGCAGGGCAAACTGCACGCTGCTGCCGGCGGACCGCCACTCGAAGCCGAGCGCCAGCGCTTCACCGTCAGCAGGATGAAGCGGGGCGGGGTCGTACCACCCTTCATCCGAGGCCTCGAACACATGCTCTCCGTCGTCGAATACCGACGGGAATCCAGGAGGTCGGCGCGGCAGATAGGCGAGAGTCGGCTGCCGTTGGACGATGTCGAATTGAATCTCAACGAGTGCACTTCGGCGGCCGGTGGACTCGGAGTAGGAACCGTCCCACGACTCCAATTCGGCGCTCACCTGGGCAAGGACCGCCTCCGAGCGCTCATCCGAGATCGCCTCAGCACCTGTATGTGTGAGAGCGCTCTTCGACTGCTGCCAAAGCCGCAGGTCCGCCGACAGCCGCTCCGGGCGAACGCGGCTTCCCGGCTCGTACCCCGCCCATGCGAAGAACGACGGAAGCTTCTCGATGTCAAGAGACCGCAACGGAACGTGCGCAAGCGGCAGTGCAACGAAGCGACGCATTCCGATGTGGGATCCTGGAGCAGCAAGCGCCCGGTCATGGGCCTGGCTCAGCCAGTTTCGAAGGAATACCCACAGCGATTCGAAGACAGGCGGACTGAAGCCCTCCGGGTGCGCTCCTGACATGCCGCAGCCGAGCAGGTCTGCAAGCCGTCTGTAGTATGCATTTCCTGACAGCTCCTCGTCAGACTGCATGTGGTACGCAGCAAGCACGGACGCTGCGAGAAACGCCGCGCACTCCGGAGAGCCGTCACCGCCGCAGCGGCGCAGGACGTGAAGACGATCACCGTGTCCCAGCACCCGCGTCCGGTACATCCTTCCAACTGCCGCGGAAAGACGCTGCTCAGCCTCCTCCGGCGGGAGCACATCGAATCCGGCTTCGGCGAAGGCCCATGCCAAGATGCGCGGATTGATGCACAAATAAACGTTGTCTGCCGCAGGCTTGGCCAGGAGCAGCAGCTCCACAACGGCGCTGTTCCAGCGGGCATACTCCTGATCCACCGTCGAGACGTGTGGCACCGGCCGAGTGTATTCTCCAGCATCCTCCGCCGGCGCCGGTCTTCGAGGCGAACGCGGCGTCTCGGCACGCTTGGTGCTCGTCCTTACGTCGGGCGCTGGCGTCCGATTCTTCTCTCGGGGCGCCGTACTATCAAGGCCCGCGTCCTCCTCGACCGCTCGGGCTGCAGGCTCGCTGCTTTCCGCAGTTGAACGCTCATCCAAATCGCCCGACGCAGCCGCAAGCTCGTCATCAAATTCGCCCGACTCCGGCCCACCGACGTCTGAGGATGCCCCGGTTGAAATGACATCCTGAACTCCACTGGCCTGCGGTGAGTCCTGGTCGCCGACCAGTTGCCCCGTCCCGTCCGCCTTTGCGTCTTCGAATTGCTCTCGCGCTTCGCCGGTCTGTCCGGCGAGGTCCGCGTCAGGGGCGGCACGTGGCGCTCCGGCCTTGTCGCCCGTCACTGCGCTCTCTCCCACGGGCGCTCGTGGCGGCGTCGGCTCGGATTCCACTGCGGCGTGTTCCTCCGGCCGAGCTGTGATTTGATCAGCATGCCCAGCAGAAACGGCGTGCGCGGCGTTCGCGGCCGCTTCGGTGGGTGCCGGCGCTGACGAAGCCTCAGACGTGCTGGTCCCCGCTTCGTCTCGAAGTTCTTCGATGCCGCACACAGGCGCAGCCGATGCTCCGCGCGCCTCTGCGTGAAGCGGTCCACCTGACGGGCTTTCTTCGGCAGATTCGCCTGAACTGTGCTCAGCGTCCAGAACGCCGCCTAGCGATCCAGCCTCAGGCGCAGGCTCCTGTTCCTCGTCCGCCGCCGCTTCAACCGGTTCTCTCCCGCCCTTCGGTCGGTCGTGCAAGGCAGCCGCCTTCTCAGGTGCACCTGTTCGCGCAGCGTCGCCGAGAGCGCCCGCGTCGGCAGCGTCCAGGGTTCCGGCGAATGCTGCTTCGCGGTTTTCTGCAGATGAACCGGTGCCGCATTGACCGCGCTGCGCTCGTTCGCCCTGTTCTTCGCCGGTCTCATGCGTCTCATCCGCCTCGGCCCCATTCACGTCGGCCGGCGTCCGGCCGCCGCCGGCCGAATTGCAGCCCGCACCATCTCCCCAGGGTTGCGGCGCATCCTGGAATTCCGCCTTCGACGTCTTCTCGGTCGGGGGGGCCGGGCCTGCGGAAATGCCGAAACGCCACAACACGGCGGACAGACCCGTGAGCACCCAATTAATGAAGCGTTTCATGTCACAGCTCCAGAATGAATTCGGCGATCGCCTTGGACAGCAACGGGCAGACGGCATTAGCGAGCTGCTGCTGCTTGTGCATCAGGCCCCCCGGCCCGCCGTCCTCGGTACCGGAAAAGCGGAACCAATCCGGGAAAGACTGCAGGCGGCATGCTTCGCGGAGCGACAGCCCGCGATGCTGCTCCGGATGAACCAACATGCTCTTCCGGTAGTGGCCGATTGTGATCGACGGCTCCCCCCATTTCAGCCGCCGGTAAATGTTGCTGTGGGTGCGCTGCACCTCCGCATAGTTTGACATCATCTCCGCGATATCCTGCCAGTTCCCTCCCGCAGGAATGCACCGGTACCGCTCGATGACGTAATCTGCATGGCGCGAACTGACGTGATCGAGGATCATCTTCTTCGGCGCGCCTCTGCGAATCAGATTTAGGAAGCCGTTCCCTTCTGCTGCCGCGGGTTCGCCGTAGTCCATTTCATTGTCAGTGTGGCCGTTGCCGATCGCTGGCAGATCGCCGATCGCGTCGTGCACGGTGATGAACGGCTGTCCGGCGGCAGGCCCGTGCGTCGGAGCCGGAAACGGTCCCCATTCGCCGAACTCGTCGACGCGGTAGCCCGCGTCTTGGTGGATCCCCAAGACAAAGAACCGCGTCCGGAACTGCGGAACTCCGTACCACACCGCATCCAGCAGCTTCGGAAAAACCATATAGCCCGCCGATTTCATCCTCTTGACGATGTGATCGGCGACGCTCGGCTGTGCGTCAGTCCTGCCGTGCTTTGCTGTCCACACAATCCCCTGCACGTTCTCCATCAGGAAGACGCGAGGCTTCAGCTTCTCGACGTATCTCAAAAACACGTTGACCAGCCGATTCTGTGGATTGCTGCTGTACCAGGAATTGCGGTTTGCGCTGGAGAAGCCTTGGCAGGGAGGGCCGCCGATCAGCACATCGGCTCCGCCCGAATCACGCACCTTCGACGCGATCAGCTCGAACGTCTTCTCTTCGTTCAAGTTGACGGCCTGCACCGAGTCAGGTACCACGTCCCTACGTTCACCGCGCCGGCCGCTGGCCAGGCGGTCGTGGTTGCTCTTGAGCGTCTGAACGTATATCGGATGAAGCTCTCCTGAGAAAACGAGCCTAAAGCGCCTCTTCCGGTGCTCGGCCATGAGGAACCCGAGTCCCATTCCGCCAGCGCCCGCGAACAGCTCGACGACGTTTACGACCCTATCTCCGCCAAACTGTACTCCGCGTGGACCGTCTCCAAAGCACTCGACGCTGGACAGCTCACAAGACTCGTCCTGAAGCCTTGCCAAAGTTATGTTCGACCGGTAGCGGATGCTCACACTCTGGCTGTGCTTCACTGCGCCGTTTCCGTCGACCACGGTCGGCGGCTTCTGTGTGCTCCGCTCCTGCCGCCGCACAAGCGGTCTAATCCATCTCGCCCAGCCGACGCACTGAACGATGTCTTCGAGCGAGGCATCGTGCATCGAGGTGATTCCAATGATTGTTCCTGGGTGCAGCCCCTCGATTCCACCGGTCTGCGCCGCGAACAGCCTGCCTCTCTTTCCACCGGGCAACTGCACTTTCGCCAGGTCCGCTAGAGAATACCGGAGCGGCGAGCTGCCGCCCGGTGGCATGACCTCCGCATCCCGCCACCTGGCCGCCGACAAGAGCTCAGACGCTCGTTTCCTGACCCCTTTCTGCTTAGCCCCTCCAATGCACTCGACGGTCTCGCTGGGGCGGATTTCCACCGCGAAATCACGGCCCTCTTCAACGAGCGCCTTGACGAAAAGGGCGCTGCTCCCGTACGAGGCGCCGGCAACGATGATTGAGCTCTGACTCCGCGGTCCCACGTTCCTGAGCAGCTTCAGCGCGGCGTCGCATCTGCGCTGACTCGCTGCCGCTCGCTTGGCCGGCTTCGATGTCCGCGCTTCTGCAAGGACGCTCTTCCACTCACCATTCAGGATGCTGTGCACGCGCACTACGGCCGAGCTCTTTTTCTGCCCCGCGATCGGACGTCGCTTCGAGCGCGCGCCGTCGTCTTCCACGAGCAGGACCGCGCGCCGCCGGCCGGCCCTTTGCTTTCCGGCAGTACCGTTCTTCGAGTGGCGGCGCGGTGACCCGTTCGTCATTCCCCGACGACCTCCATATACGGCTGCATCACTCTCGATACACGACAAACTTCCGCAAAGGTGGAGAGTTCGCTTCTCGTGTAGTCATCCGAAGTGCAGTATCGCCGCAGGGCCTCAATCGCCACATCGACTCCGATCTTCCTCCGGTACTTAAAGCAGTCCGCTACCGTCTTTGCGGGGTTGTACACGCGCACCGCCACTCCCTCGATCCTCCGCTCTTCGACACCCAACAACCTCGCATCGCCCGAAAACCGCACGATCCGCATCGGCAGCCGCTGATCGCTCGGCCGGCGCGCTTTTCTATCGATTGCCACCCACACTTCGCGGGGGCATTCCTCTACAAGTCCATGAACGCGCAGGGCTGACAATAAGCAGATCACTCCGTTCGGGACTCTCTTGCATACCTCGGCGAGCATCCTCGACTCCGTCCGCACACTGTCCGCGCGGACATACAGCCCCCAGCCGACGCGGCTTACGCGGCCATTTTCGTAGAGACGGTTCAGCACGCTCCTCGGAATCCCCTGCTGGTCGAGGTCGCGGGCACGGACAACGCCGGCTCGGCCAACAAAATCGAGCAGCCTCTCCACCGATCTCGACTCCATTTATGACTCCCGACCTCCGTCACAAACTGTCGGCATATGTTGAAAACCGCCAACGTTTTTACCGCGCATGATCGGCCGGATCAACCGTCCCCATCGAGATTTGCGGCAATCGAACGGCTCCTCTCACTTGAAACTATACCCTTGACGCCGATCGGCAATTTGAGGCTGGCACGTCGGTCAACGGGTCGCAGCCCATACGACGCCGTATCCTTTCCCGCGGAGATCGGGGGGGATCTCCAGGAAGCCCGCCTGCCGTGAGTTTCAGCCGTATCACGGCGGTCAAGGTCCGCTCCCGCCTGCGGCGCTCGCTGCTGCTTCGCCCTGCGGGCGAAGGCTCCACCTTGAGCTGCCGTGTGAGCCTCCACTCCGGCCGACGGCGGGTCGTCACGATCCGCCCCGTGGCCGAGATTGGGAATCACTCAGAGGAGACGTCAAGTCATGAGCACAAACGAGCAAAGCAGCTACTGCGATACCTTCGTTCGCGAAGTACGGGCCACATATCACGCGACCGGCAGAAAACGATTCAACATCACCGGCCCGGACGATGCCGCCGCGTTTATCCGCTCCGTGCTGCCCGACAACAGCCGCGAGCATTTTGTTGCGCTCTACCTTGACGGCGCCCATCAGGTGGCCAGTTACTCCGTTGTCGCAAGCGGTTCCGCGGCGAGCTGCATTGTGCATCCGCGAGAGGTGCTCCAACGGGCCATTCTGTCCGGGGCTGTCTCGATGATTGTGGCTCATAACCACCCCTCAGGTGATCCAACGCCCAGCGACGAAGATGTCCGAGTGACGAAACGACTTCGGGACGCGGGGGAGCTCCTCCGAATCCGGTTGCTCGACCACTTGATTCTCACGGATCTGACTCACGAATCGATCATCAACCGTTGAGCGCTGCTGCAGGTGATTCGACCGGGGACTCTGCGAAAGGCCGGACGATTCCGCGCCGCAGCCTCAGCACCGTGTGCGGAAGCGGGTCGTATCCCATCCGCGCGCGTGCAGCGTTGACGGCCCGGAGGATGGTCAGAAGCTGCCGCCGGACTGGGGCGTAGCGGGCGTAGGGGACACGGGCGAAGTCGGCCGCAAGGTTCTCGGCCGAGCGGTGGCACGCGCGATCCAGGAAGAAGGCCTTGAGCTGCTTGTACGTGGCCGGGTCGATGGCGACGCGGGCGTGCCACTTCGGCGGCCCACCTCCCTTGGGAGTCACTCCGCTGCGGCGGTAGCTGATGGAGTATCCCTCGAACTTGATCGGTACACGCCGGCAGTCCCGGAGCTGCTTTCGCTCTTCCTGTTTGAAGTGGTGGTGCCCTTCCGTGGCGAGCAGCACGAACCAGTTGCGGTAGCGGATGTACTGCATGTTCGCCAGGCCGCGGCGCTTGCGGTCGGCCCGCTCCCGCTCGCCCACCACGATCTGGTACTTCTCGATGAGCTTGCGGTCGATGGCTGCCGGATCTTTTCCCGGTTTGATCCAACCGGTCACGTAGAACCAGTACCCATGCCGCAGATAGCTCACCGCGACCTGCTGGACCAGCCCTTCCGGTGATGACGCAACGCAGCGGTATCCCAGTTCCATTCCCCTCCCGACTCTGATACAGAAGAAGGTGTGGGGTTAGTTGCGGCCAACCCCACGAACGCCGTTCCTTGTCAGATCCTTGGCGGCAGCAAAAGAGCAGCGTGCACCGAGCGAGCCTGCGTCAGCCGGACAGAGGCCGCCGCAGTTGCTCCGGCGCGAAGCCGCCTTTGCCGCATGGGCAGCATCGGACGTATTGTGTGCACTGTTTTCGTCAGTGCACCCGCCCAATGCATAGTGCCCACAAAAAACAACCTCGGCCGAACACCCGCCCGGTCGCAAGACGCACGGCGAGTGTTCGTCGTCAGTCCGCCGCCAGAGGAAGCTGCTCTCCCAAGCAGCCACCTCTAGCCGCATTGCTGCCAGCCAAGGAAGCCGGCGCTTGCAGAAGCGCCGACCATACGTCTCCCAACGGGGTCTTCGGCCGCATGGCGGCCATAAGCCCCTCAGCCCTTTCGTTCCTGCTCACCGGTCATCACTCCGGTTCGCAGCAGACGGGTCGCGACTGCCTTGCCGCGCACGGCGAGCTGCATTGGTCTTGCAACTGCCGTCTCCGGGCCTTCGCCCGAAACACCGCTTGCGCTCCCGCGCAAGTCCTACTTGGGCCACACTCCCCCACTACGGCGTTTGAAGTACCTGGCCGACCAGACCAGGCGCCGGTTTGCCATTCCGGCGGCCGCAGTGGTTCCTGCGTTAGCATCGGGCTTCGACTCTGAGGTCACGTTGCTAGGGCGTATTACCGCCCGGTCCGCGTGGGTATGTGCCGCCTTCCGGCCGGCCATACTTTCCCGGCTGGATCAGCCGGATTTCCCCCTACGAAAACAGAAGCTCGGGGTAACGCTCCCACATGGATGTTCGCAATTCGGCTCCGTCTCCTCAGAATCTCACTGGCAAGCCCTCCCTTACGTATTCGGTTGGGCCTTTCATGGTTGAGCTTTTCACCGCCCCGTTTCTGCCCGTGTGGGCCTTCGCCGGGTCGCCGAGGTAGTCAGCCCCGGTTCCGCCTGTCGCCAGACGGAAGCTCCCCACGCCAGCCGCGTTGAAGGAACTCGCATTCGCAAGCCCCAGCCCCGCGGGCGGGATTTTTCAGTGCTCGCAATTTCACGCTCACGACCGGCCACGGTCATTCCCGCGGCAAGTGCTCGTGAATCTTGCGATACCGAATCACCCGCTTTGCGCGCCGAAAACATCACGGTTCTCGACGCGGAGGCCGTCCTTTGCAGAACGACCTCGCCGACGCGGCCTCGTTCCCAAACGGAACAAGGTCTGTCCGCATCGCCCTTCTTCACGTCTGGAAACCTACCGGACACCTCGGTTGATGCCCCAGGCACAGACGGCCTGTCGCGGATTGGATAGAACGCCGGTATTAAGCCGTGACGATCGCTTCTTCCTTACAAGGGAAGCGTGCGATCAACGGGATTACTCCGACGAGCCTCCATTGAGCTGGGCAAACCTGTCTCCAGGTACCCAGCTCGAAGGGCCAGCGTTAAAGGGAGCTGGCAATGCTCCCAGTCCTTATCCCCGGCTGATGAAGCCGAGATTCCCGGACCCGCTGTCCCCGTCAGGAGACGCCAGCTCAAAATCGCCTTTCCTCCAGCGACTATCGCCGCCGGCTTCAGGCGAAACACGTCGTGACGTGAGCATGACGACCGCCGCCGGCCGGAAGAAGCCGGTGACGCCGGACTCGATACCGTACTTTGCGGTTTACTCCAAATTGTGTTACTCGCCTGGTCGGAAATGACGAAACGCTATCTTTTAGCTGTCAATTCGATTACGGAGGAACGCGAAATGAGCACGACGAAAGCAAACGGCAAGGAGAACACCACCAGCCGCCAGCAGCCGATCAAGGTGATTCGCAACGGGGCAGTCGCCGCCAGCATTTGGAAGCGCCAGACGCCGACTGGATTCGAGTACCTCGACTTCTCACTCAGCCGGTCATGGAAGATGAAAACCGGCGAGAAGGAGGGGTATTCGCAGAGCTTCTTCGAGCGGAATGAATCGGCTCTGCTGGAGGTCGTCTCCCAGGCGTGTGACTACATCCGGCACCAGCAGCTTGCGGCCGCTCCGCGCGAGCTCGTCGCCGAAAGCCACACAACCAGGGACGCCGCGTAAGCCGTGTCCGCTCCCGTTGAGCGGCTCGTGTTCGTCGATCTGGAGACGGGCGGCCTGCAGCCGCACCGCCCGATCATCCAGGCAGCGGCGATCGCGGTCGATGCATCGCTTCGCGAGTTGGGGGCAATCGAGGTCAAGATTCACTTTGATGAGCACGCGGCTGATGCCGAGGCTCTGCGGAAGAACAGCTATGACGCCGAGCTTTGGAAGCAGCAAGCCGTCGATGAACAGGACGCCGCCCGATCGCTCGCCCGGTTTTTTCGGCGGCACGCGACGGTGGACATGATCTCCTCCGCAGGCCGCAGCTATCGCGTTGCTCAGCTCGTAGCGCACAATGGAGCGTTTGACGGTGCATTTCTGTGGGCATGGTTCGACCGGCTCGACCGCTTCCTGCCCGCGCATCCACGGGTGCTTTGCACGGTCCAGCGGGCGGTCTGGCTGTTCCTGGAAGAGAAGCGGCTGACACCGCCCGCCGACTTCAAGCTCGGCACGCTGTGCGAGTATTTCGGCGTCCCGCTCAAACAGGAACGCGCTCACGATGCCCTCGCCGATGTGCAGGCCACGGTCGAATTGTACCGGACCATGAGCCTGTGGATGACCGACTGCTACGACAGCCGGGCTGACATGCCTGGGGCATCGTATTTGTCGTCGCGCCGGCGCGCGGCTCTGGCGTCGAGCAAACGGGATGCGGAGTGGTATTGAAAGATCGAGCTGCGGAGAAGCCACCGAGCATTCCGCAGCGTTTTTGCCTTTTGTCGGGGTTCTGGCGGAATCGCCTGCTGCCGCGCTATGTTAGGCGAGATTGCCAGTGGCAATTCACGCTATCCCGAGAACTGCTCGCGTCGAAACACCCGCCGTTCAGGCCGTAGTGCAGCTCGCTCGACAGCGGCCGATGGTTGGTAGCCTTTCGTCAGCGCCGCTTTCAGCCAGCGCTCCGGTGCGCGAATCCCTGATCCCACTCTCAACTGCTCGTCCATCGCACGAATCGCTTGTTCGACTGCCTCCCGCGAGTAGCTTCCCACGATCGACAGCGACGATGCCGTAGACAGACCGCGCTGGCTCAGGGCTTCAATCAGGGCCCGTGTTTTGCCGTCGGGTGCCGGCGCGCTGGCGTTCTTGGCCTCTGCCAACTCGAAGACCGCATTCCAGACGCCGCGGCGGACCTTGACGAATCGCTCCGGCGCTGCCTTTCGCAGGTAGCCTGCATCCTCCAGCTCTTCGGCCGCAGGAGCAATGTGCCGCTTGCGGACCTTGTCCAGCTCAACGCCGGGGCTGACGCCGATGTGCTGATAGGCCAGCCGGGCCAGATCAATCGTGATGCGCGACTTATTCGGCGGGTGGAAGTGCTTGTCGAGGTAGCGGTAGAGCCTGCGCGCGGTGGCGCTCAAGCTCCGCGCCAAGCCGTAATCGATCCGCTTGAGGTAGCCGGAATCGAAGCTCTGAAACAACACGGCTCCCCAGCGAAACCGCGAGCTGTATTCGGCAAACGACGCGCTGCTGCCCACCGTCCTGCTGTCTCGAAATTCAAACGAATCCAGGATGGCAAAAGCCCCCTGGTCCCGCCATTGCTTGTTCCGGTTGTCCCGCCAGAAGTTCTGGTAGTTCAACCGCACGCCCGCGAGGCGGTGCATCCCCTTGGTCAGGCGCGCATAGGCCCAGTCCGATTTCGGCCACCCCATCAGCTCGAACAGCGCTGATCGGGACAGGTGGACCTCCGCGTCTGAAAAGCCGTTATAGTCACTGCTGTACTTGAGCAGACCCAGATAGATCTCCTCATCCTTCTCAGTGGGCAGGCCGAACTCCGGATCTCCCTTCACCGTGAGCGTCCGCTCGACCACCTGCCCGATCTCTGCGTCGTAGTCCTCGATCTGGAACCGCAGGATGTTTCGCCCGTCGCTTCGCTCCGAGAGCGTAGCAAACGGCAACTCGCAAAGATTCATCTCGTCCCGGCCGCTTCGCAGGTTGGCCAGCCGCTTCTTGAGGTCGTCGGCGCTTCGGTTTTCTCTTCCTACCTTCACCTTCACCCCAACTCACCTGTTAGTTTTTGTACGTACAAGTACAAAGTACACGGCGAAAACTGCGTGTGATTGCAGCGCCTTGCCGACCGAATCCGGCCTCGTTTGGCGTCCAAAGCGGCTTCGTATGGCGTATCAACCGGTCTCATTCGGCGTGCGATCCCGGTCTCGTGTGGCGTG
>CAYZVT010000010.1:25116-28021 GCA_964481585.1 uncultured Pirellulales bacterium | reverse complement strand
ACAGGGTGGCGGGGGCGCACTGCGACAGCGGAAGCCCCCGAAGGGCCGGCCACCAGCGGTCAGCCGTTAGCCCTCAGCCCTCAATCCAGACCAGCCATCTTCTGCGCCGGGGGCTTCCGCTGTCGCCGTGCGCCACCCATCACTCGTCATCCAACATCCCCCCCCGGGGGCGGCCGCGGCGCCGGGGCGCCCCCGCCACCCAAGCTGCTTTGCAATGCAAGCGGCGTGCCTCCTCAGCGGCGAGGGGAGCCGATCGGAATGAAAATTGCAACCGTGGTCTCATGCCGTATTTTTTTGGGAGCCTCGGCCGATGTCGCGCAAGTTTTCATTCTGGTTCTTCGTGGCGGCCGTGATCGCTGTCGGGGTGTTCTTTTTCCGCATCGTCGAACCATTCTTGTTTCCGCTCCTGATCGCGGCGGTGCTGACGCTGCTGTTTCGTCCCCTCTACGACCAACTCGTGCAGATGATGCGCGGCCACCAGCGGCTTGCCGCGGCGGCGGCGGCGGGCTTAGTGCTGCTGGTTTTCGTGCTGCCGGTCGCGGTGGGGGGCATTTTGGCGGCGCAGGAACTTATCAGCCTCACGAACAGCCTCGTCGAAGAAGCAACCCCGCCCGAGCCGAGTCCGGCCGAAGAACGGCTCGACTCGATTCGAGAACAGTTGAGCCAAGAGCAGTTTGCCCAACTCCGCGCGGCGATCCGCGCCGGGACGCTCCCTTCGGAAGCGCTGGCCCTGCCCGAAGAGGCGACGGTCACGCGCCAGCTGCGCGATCTGGAACAAGATTACGATTACCGCGAGTTGCGGCAGGCGGTGGCCGAGCAGGAAGCGGTTCCCTATCTAGCCAGCTTCCCCCTGCTGCGCCGATTCGTCAGCACGGTCGAGCGGCATCTCTCGCCCGACGAGATGCAGCGCTTTCGCCAGTCATCCCTCGCGCTGGTGGAGACCGCCTTTACCGGGATCTATAACCGCACGAGCGAGGTGATCGCCAACTTAATCCAGTTCGCCATCGGCTTCGCGGTGATGGCGCTGGCGCTCTATTACTTCTTTGTCGATGGCCCGGCCATTGCCCGCAACCTCCAAGCGCTCCTTCCGCTGGACAATCACGACGAGGAGATCGTTTTTGAGCAGTTCGAGAGCGTCTGTCGCGGCGTGGTGTTGGGCACCATTTTGGCCGCCTTCGTGCAAGCCGTGCTGCTGGGCTTGGGACTGGCGGTGGTGGGGATCGAGCGGGTCTGGCTGCTGACGGGACTGACCGTGCTGATGTCGCTCATTCCCTTCGTCGGTGCGGCTGGGGTCTATGTGCCGGCGGCGATCTACCTCGCCTGGATCGGACGCATGGGAGCGGCCGGCGCGCTGCTCGCCTACGGCGCGCTGATCGTCTCCTCGTCTGATAACCTGGTGCGTGCGTACGTGATTCACGGAAGCTCCCGGCTTCATCCGTTGGCGGCGCTGGTGAGCGTGCTCGGCGCGCTTTCGCTCGTGGGGCTATGGGGGGTGTTCGTTGGCCCCGTCGTCGCCGGCATTTTCTACGCCATGCTCCAGATCTTGCACCAAAAAGTCCGCCGCCTCGACGAGCGCGAAGCCTCGTCACCGGGTGAAGAAAACACGATCAAGTCGGCCGGCGATCTAAACCAACTGATGGCTCCCAGCCGCTCGCTCACCGAAAGCTAGCAGGCGCATTCGGAGCGAAAACGGCATCCGGCCGCAGCGCGGAGCGCCGGTGTTGGAGTCACGGCAAAGAGAAAACTACTCGCTCGCTCCACCTTGGGTCAGAATGAATGCTCCGAGTAAAAAGCTGGTGCTGATCGTGATCGACGCGCTCTCGTCGCACGTGCTGCGGCCGGCGATCGAGCGCGGCCGGCTGCCCACGTTTCGCCAACTGGTCGAACTGGGGCAGGTGGACTGGAACTGCATTTCAATCTTCCCCTCCATCACGCCCGCCGCCACGTCGTCGATTGCCACCGGCTGTTATCCCTGGGAACACGGCATCAGCGGCGCGCACTTTTACGACCGCGAGCAGGACCGCGTTCATTATTACGGCGCGGACTTCTGGGTCATCCTCGCGGAAGGCATGGGACAGTTCTTTCACGACTTTTTGGTCGAGATGAATCACCATCGTCTGCAAGCCGAGACGATCTACCAGCGCGTCGAACGCGCGGGGCTGCGGAGCGGATGCTTGAACTTTTTAATCTTTCGCGGTGAGGTGCCCCATCGGGTCCACGTGCCGCTGCTACTGAAACTCCTGCCCGGCGTTCCGTTCGATGAGGAGGTGCGCGGGCCGCAAATGCTCTCGCTCGGTGACTTCGTCACCGTTCATCCCGAAGAGGTCGAGCAGCGAATCAAAACGCGCGGAGGGCTGTTTCATCGCTACGGCTTCGACGATGACAACACTGCCGGGCTTTTGCTTCAACTCGTTCAGCAAAGCGCGCTGCCGGACCTGACGGTGGCTTACTATCCCGACAACGATTTCCGGAGTCATGAGGTCGGGCCGGAAGACGCCGAGCCGACGCTGGAAAAGTTCGACAGGCACTTGGCCGAAGTCGCGGCCGTCTACGGCGGCGTGCAGCCGATGCTCGAACAGTTGACGCTCGTCATCCTCGGCGATCATGGGCAAAGCGATACCCAGCCGCTCGACCGCGGCGCGGCGATCGAGCTGGACGCGCTGCTCGACGCCTACAACCTCGTTGCCGCCGGCGACGAGTGGCAGAGCGACGAAGAACTGATGGTCTGCCCGAATCTGCGCGTGGCGCAGATTTACCTGCGCTCCGACTATTGGAAACGCCGTCAGGAGATTATTGAGCGACTCCTAGAGGACGCACGAGTCGATCAAGTCATCTGGCAGGAGGACAGCTTTCAGGAGGACCGGCTGCTGTACCGTGTGGCGACGGCGGATCGGGGACGGCTCAA
>CAYZVT010000010.1:0-25106 GCA_964481585.1 uncultured Pirellulales bacterium | reverse complement strand
GCCCGGCGACGAGGGGCCAACCTCCGCGCGCGATGTCTACGGCATGCCGTGGAGCTGGGAGGGCGATCTTCGCACGCTCGATGCGCAGGTCTCGCCGCAGGACACGATCACCTTTGACGAGTACCCCAACGCCTTTGAGCGAATCGCTACCTCCTTCGAGCAGCGCGTCAGCGGCGATCTGTGGGTGACGGCCCGCACCGGATACGAGTTCTCCATGTCCCGCACGAGCGTCAACAGCGACGGCGGCTCCCACGCGACGCTCTCGAAGCAAGACTCAACGACCGCGCTCCTCGTGGCGGGCGCGCCGGGGGGCTTTCAGCTTCCCCGCTTCTCGCGCACGGTCGATGTTCTGCCGGTGTGTCTTGAACTGCTGGGGCTGAGTGCTTCCCGCCCGGCCGGAGCGAGCCATGTCGAGTGGCGGCTGTCGAAGTAGCCGCTTCGCTCCGAGCCGCGTCAGGGGAAGCGGTCAGCCGTCAGCAATCAGCAAACCCCGTCTTTCCCGCGCAGGCGGGAATCTCGAAGGTGGACTGTGCGCCCCGGATTCTCTCGCGGTGCGCCCCCGCCACCCGTCGCATTAACTTTCCCCCTTCCGCCTTTCCTTTGCTTTCGGCAGCTTCCGCTCCTCGCGGTGCGCCGCTGCCACCCGCTCCGCTTAGCCGGTTTGCTCTTCGGCTTGCCCGCGGCGCTGTAAAACGCGGAGTACGAGCCAACTGAGCGTCGCCCAGACCAGCCCGGCCGTCCAGCCGGCGAGCACGTCGGTGGGATAGTGGACGCCCATGTAGATGCGGCTCAGCCCGATCAGCACGGTCAGCAGAATCGCCACCGTGATTACGTAAAACTTGAGGCGGCGCGCGACAAGCGGCATGAGCAGCGCCCCGAGCGTTAGGTAAACGACGGCCGATAGCATGGCGTGGCCGCTCGGAAAGCTCGCCGTCTGCACCACGGTCAGGTGGGGCACCAGATCGGGACGCGGACGCTCGAAGTAGGACTTGAGGCCAAAGCTGAGGGCAAAGCCCGTGCTGGTCGCGGCGAGTAGAAACAGCATCGCGCGATACTTGCGATCCAGGCCCAGATAACCCGCCACGATGAGGATGAACAGCAGCAGCACGCTGATACTGCCGAGCGCCGTCAGATCGCGGCCAGCCTCCACCAGCCAGTGCGGCCCGATCGGTTGGTGCAGATTGTCGGGCCTTCGGAGGCTCGTGAGCACCCACTCATCGAGCGCCCGCGTGTCGCCCTCGAGCACTTCGCCGGCCAAGGCCACAAATCCCCAGCCGCCACCGACGACGAGCAACAGCAACACGAGCAGCAGCGACGTCTGCGTTCCGTAGCGGGTAAGCAGCTTGCGCGGCAGGGGAAACCTCTGCCAGAGCGAACGCAGCAACGTTTTACGGCTCGTGGAAGTCATGGCGCTGGATCGGGGCGAGAGCGCGCGGCCCATGCTCCCAGTCCCTGTTTAGCCGGCGAGCAACGCTCGCCGACGACCGCGCGGCGCTCGCCGCGTTGGCTATTGGGGAGCGTGGTGACCAGAACGTTGCTGAATCTGATTTTGATGGAGCACCTGACGAATCTCGACCGTCCGCCCATCGACTTCGAGTTTATCCGCGGCGACGATCCGGCCGCGGCCGGGCAGTTCGACGGCCGTGCCGGTGACGGTAATCTCATCGCCGCGCTTCACACGCACGTCCAGATCACGCAACAGCCCCAGATCCACGACGCGGCGCGTTTGCTGCGGGGTTTCAATGTAAGCCAGCAGACGCCCGGCATCGCCGATGTTCCTGGCGCGCGTCGCGAGTACCTCGCCGCTGACCGTCAGCGTCTGTCGCCCCTCGATCTCTTGCGCCGATTGCTCCTGGCCCTGCTCGACCTGGGGAGCCTGCGGGTCGGTCGGCGGCGGCTGCTGGTCATCGCGGAAGTAGCCTGTCACGGCGTCGATGATCCACTGACGGCGCTGCTCGCGCCGCGTTTGGCGTGTCTCACGCCGCTGGCCGGCTTCGGTCCGTAGGTCGTCGAGCCGGCCATCACGCTCATTGCGATCGACGTTGATGCGGCGTCGGCCGGACTCGACCACATCGGCGACGAGAATCTTTTTATTTTCGACTTTCGTCGCCGTGCCGCGCAAGGAGACGTCGGCTCCGCGCTCCAGATCCAGCCGCCTCAAATTCTGTGTCGGCCCCAGATCGGCCACGAGCCGCTGGCCTTCGTCCGTCTTGAGAGCTACGAAGGTGTGCTGCGTGCCACGGACCGCAGCCTGCTCGACACGCGTCACCTGCCCCTGAAACTGGTACTGCCGCGCCGACGCGCGTCGTGCCGACCGCTCGCGGTCCTGGGCTACCAGCGGCATGGTCAGCAGACTCAAGCTGGCCGCCATCGCCAGCGCGGGGCAGAGGCGCAAGAGCGCGTTCATCGGGGACCTCCTCAAAGTTACGTGTGTAAGTACAAGACCCTGTGCAGCCGGCTGAGGTTGCAAATCACGCGCCGAAGCAGGCTGGGCAGCGGAGGGGAGAAGGGCAACCGCCGAGGCGGCTGCCGGCGCGGCAGCCTTCGCCCTCCTGGTGACAATCTGGCCGGCGGCGCGCGCACCTTGCACGCCAGGCTGGCTCTCTGCCAAACTGGTGCTGCCGGCGCCGTCACGCCGACGGCGCTTTCGCCTCCGACCGCTGAGGGAACCTTCGCCGCATGGGCAAGAAAAACCACCGCCGCAAACGGCTCGGCGTCCGTCGCCGCACCCTTCCCGGGGCCAGCCCCGGCACAATCGCTCCCGATCCCCAGGCCCTGCGGCCGGTGATTCATGCCCTCGCCTACACCGAGGGCAGCTGCATCGAGCGGCCCATCGACCGGTTCGAAACGCTCCCCTCGCTGCTCGAAGCAAACAGTGTCACCTGGATCGACGTGCATGGCCTGGGCGACGCCGCCACGATCGAAAAGCTGGGGCAGATGTTTCATCTGCACCGGCTGTCGCTCGAAGATGTCGTGAACGTCCATCAGCGGGCGAAAGTCGAGCAGTATGCCGACTACCTGTTTATCGTCGTCCGCACCGTGGCGGCGGGCGACGCGCGGCTGGAAACCGAGCAGATCAGCCTCTTTTTGGGCAAGAACTGGATCATCACCTTTCAAGAAAGGCCGGGCGACTGCTTCGAGCCGGTCCGCGAGCGGATTCGGCAGCGGCGGGGGCGAATCCGCTCGGCCGGAACCGACTATCTGGCCTATGCGCTGATCGACGCGGTCGTGGACTGTTATTTTCCAGCGCTGGAGCGATACGGCGAGCGGCTCGATGAGTTGGAGGAAGAAGTCATGCAGCGGCCGTCGCGGAGCACGGTGAGCAAGATTCACGATGTACGGACCGATCTGTTGCTGCTGCGGCGCAGCATTTGGCCCCACCGCGAAGCCATCGCGGCGCTTGCGCGCGAAGATACGCCGCTCGTCTCGGCCGAGACGCGGATCTACCTCCGCGACTGCTACGACCACACGATTCAGATCATCGACTTGCTCGAAGCCGGCCGCGACCTGTGTGCGGACCTGCGCGACTTTTATCTTTCGACGATCAACAACCGCATGAGCGAGGTGATGAAAGTGCTCACGATCATCGCCACGATCTTCATTCCGCTGAGTTTTATTGCCAGCCTGTACGGGATGAATTTTGACCCGTCGATCTCGCCATGGAACATGCCAGAGCTGCGCTGGGTGTATGGCTACCCCTTTGCGCTGGCGCTGATGGCGGGCGTGGCCGGGGCGATGCTCTTTTACTTCTGGCGCAAGGGTTGGCTGTCGGATTGAACGGAGCTGATGAGGGGGGGCGGGGGCGCACCGCGCCAGCGGAAGCCCCCGTCGAGCATGGCTTGCGGCAGCCCCGGGGGCTTCGCTTCGCGTGCGCCCCCGCCACCCAATCCGCGTGGGCTAGCAGAGCGAGGGTGGATCAAAAGAAAGATTGTCTGCCGGAAATTTGCGGATTTTCCCTCCTGCGCGAACCGGCGGCAAACCCGGGGCGTAAGACTGGATAGACGGCCCTTGCGCTGTCGCGCCGAGAGTGCTTCTGCAACTCATCCTTCGCCGGCGGGCGATGTCTGGCTCGCCGGCCGCTCTCGGCTCCAAACGATGCCGAGCCGCGTCGTTCGACGCGCAGAGGAAGGGGGATGGCGCGTGAGACAGCCGTGGACAGCCAAGCCGCAGGCGCGGGTTTTGATCGTCGATCGGCAGCAGGGGGTGCGTGCGGCAGTACAGCAGCGGCTGGCCCAGGACCAGGTGCTGATCGTCGGCGAGGCGACGTGCGGGTGCGACGCGCTGCTTCAGATTCCTGATGCTCGGCCGAACGTCGTCCTGCTGGGCAGCACCCGAGTCCAGGGGGACGACGAGCAGGAGCTAGCCCGCCTCCGGCGGCAGCACCCGCGCCTGGCGATTCTCGTCTACTCGGCCTACGACAGCCCTTTCTTTATGGCCCAAGCGCTCGTCGGGGGAGCCTGCGGCTATCTGCTCCACAATGCGAGCCGAGAACTGCTAGCAGCATCGGTGGATGCCGCGGCTGGCGGAGCAAGCTGCTGGACGATGGGCCAGCTTGAGCGAATCGCCGGTCCCGACGGCACCGCCCAGCCGCCGGAGGCGCTCGCCCGCTTCCCCTTGAGCCGCACCGAACGCCAGGTGCTCTGGCAACTCGGCACCGGCCACAGCGAGCGCGAATTGGCCAACGGGCGCGGCATGGCCGACGTGTACCGCATCTTCCGCAATCTCCGCCGCAAGCTCAGCTCGCCGCGCGGGCGAATGAACATCTCTCCCAGCCGTTCTTGAAGCTGGGAGGAGGCTGGGAGGCTATAAGCTCTTCGCCCGTAGCTTGTGGACCACAGCCCACCTCCGTGAAGCTAGCATCATTTTTCCTGAGGATTCCAAGCCTTTGCTCTACCGATGCGTCCCTCTTTTGGGCGCTGGGCGCTTATGAAGCGAGTTTTTCTCAGCGAAACGTGGTGCTACCAATAATGTCCAACATGTGACAGCTTCAAAGAGGTGGCCGGCAGCTTGCAGCATCCCCAGCCCCCCGACCTCTCCCTCCGCTAGGCGAGAATTTCGCCGACGGCTACTCGCCCGGCCAGCGGGGGCCGTGGCCTAAGTAGTCGTACTGGTCGAACCTTTCCGCGCCTCCGACAATGCGCGGGTCTTGGTAGCGGCGCAGCTGGTCGGTCAGCGTCTTGGCGAGCTGGGCGCGGATGCTTGCGTAGTGCGGATCGCCAGCGACGTTGTGCAATTGGTCGGGGTCGCTGCGCAGATCATACAGTTCTTCCGCCGGGCGCTTGGCGAACGCCAGATCGTAGTAGGGTTTGATCTGCGGATCGTCGCGGTGCTCCCAGAGAAACATCTTGGTCGCCCCGTTGTCGCAATCGCCGAGCCAGCAGTTGGGAACGAAGGCGTTCTTATAGTCGGGCGTGCCGGCCGGCCAGCGGTGGGGCGCGAAGTTGCGGATGTAAAGAAAGTCGTCCGTGCGCAGGCCCCGCGAAGGATAGCCGCCGCTGTCAGGGGCTTCTTGCGCCGGCACATGGCGTTCGCGGCCGAACAGAATCTGGTCGCGGCTTGCGTCCACGCGGCCTTCTTTGTCCGATCGAAGCGTGCCCAGCAGACTGCGGCCGGTCATCATCTCGGGGACCGGCAGCCCGGCCGCTTCGAGCAAGGTCGGGGCGATGTCAGTCAGGGAGACGAAATCCGTGACGGTGCGGTCGGCCGGAATGTCCGCGCCCCAGCGAACGGCCAACGGCACGCGGGTGCCGCTGTCGTAGAGGTTCGCCTTGCAACGGGGAAACGGCATTCCATGATCGCCGGTCATGAGAATGATCGTATTGTCCAACTCGTGCATGGCTTCCAGCCGCTTGAGCAACTGGAGCACGTCGCGGTCGAAGCGTTGGACCTCCCAATAGTAGTCGGCCACGTCGCTGCGGACTTCTTGGGTGTCGGGAAAATGAGCAAACCGATGAACCTGGTTCGGATCAATGCCGTGTTCGCGTCCGATTCCTTCCCGATAGGGCCGGTGCGGATCAATGGCTCCGAACCAGAGAAAGAAGGGCTGGCCGGCCTCGCGCGCTGCGAAGAACTCATCGAGCGGCCGGTAACGCTTGCCGGCCGGGTCCTGTTTGGCTTTCCCTGGCCCCCAGCCTTTGCGGTAGCTGCCGATATGGTAACCGGCCGCCTCCAACAGTGCCGGAAGCTCGGCGAACTTGCCCTCGGGCCAAACGCAATAGAGGTTCGCGCCTTGATCGAGCCGGAAGAAGTGCTGGCCGGTGATGATCGCTCCCCGGCTCGGCGTACAGGAGGGAGACGAGACGTAGGCGTTGGTGAACAGCACGCCCTCTCGGGCAATCTGGTCGAACGCTGGCGTCTTCACGGCCGGATCGCCGTAGGCGCTGGCGTGCGGCCAGCCCCAGTCGTCGGCAATCGCAAACACGATGTTCGGCCGCCGCTCCGGCTCCGCCGCCGCACGGCCCGCGAACAGGCCGAGCACCCACAGCGCCGCGCAAGCGCGGGCGATCCACGTCGATTTCCAGCGAAGCATCATGAAAACATTCCTTCTCGATTGGGAGTGAAGTTTGTATAAGCAGTACGGTAGACGAGTCTGGACAACACGGCTAAGGCTCAACAAGCTCCCAGCGGCCCCAGAGCGCCGGGGTGAGCATCGCCTCGCTCGGCACGTCGCTTGTCAGACCGGTGGCTTTGTTGCTCCAGTAGACGCGGTGCGTGGTTTGAAAGCCATCGCCGCGCAGGACGCCCAGATCGGCTTGCAGTTGTTGTCCGGGCTGCGGCTGGACGCCCAGCAGTTCGAGCGGCACCGAGATCTCGTAGTTGCCCCCGGCGCCAGCCAACTCGACCTGATCGCTGACGTCTTCGACCCGATCGAAGGTGATCGTACGGGCCGGCGAGGAGAACGGGATCGGATCGGTACTGCCAGGCACGACCGCGCGGTAGAGCACCGCCCGCGTCTTGCCGGCCACTTGCGTCACGAATAGCCGCAGGTCGCCCTCCACCGGTTGCTTGCGCTGGGGATCGGCCTGGGGATCGGCGGCGAGCATCAGGTCGAGTCCTCCGCCGGTGGTGAAGAGTGCTTGCGGCACCTCGCCGGAGTTGCGCAGCAGCCGCTGGTCGCCGGTGCGATAGGCGACGTAGAGCCGGCCGCCGGCGATGGTCACCGCCGCAGTCATGTCAAACGGCTTGCTGTCGCTATTGAAGTAGGCCCGCACGCCGCGCCGGTCGATGATCGCCCAGTCCGCATCGCGCCAATCCTTCAGCTGCCCATCGACCAGCAAATTCTCGCTGCGCAGGACCACCTCCAACCGTGGCGTGCCATGCAGCGCCTGCCGGCGAGCTTCGGTCTGTTCAAAATAGGCTTGGGCCGCGCGGAGATCGTCGGACGTGACTTGCAGCGTCTGGTCAGGCAGGCGGCGGATCTTGTCCAGCTGGTCGACGCGCACCAGGCTCGTGCGGCGTCCGTCGACCAAATAAATCTGCTCGGCGGTTTGGGTGATCGTGGGCCAAAAGTTCTCGTCGTGCAGCGAAAGCTCGTTGAGCAACATGCCGCGCGGCGCGAGCGGCATCGACCATGATTTTCCTTGCCGCGAGTCCTGAAACAGTTGCGCGACGAACAGACCGTCGGCCGTAAAGAGATAGATGTTGCCCTGGTTCCCGTTGATGGCGAAGATTGGTCCGGCGTCGCTCCGCTCCGGCGTGACAAAACCGCCGAGCAGACGAGTGGTGCCGATCAGCTGGCCCGGCCGATCCGGCGGGGGAGACTCATGCGAGGCATGCAGTCCCGGCCACAGACTCGGATACGACCACCGCGGCTGGCCGCGAAAGAGGCCGCCCACCGACTGTGGCGCAAAGGGCTGCGGGGCCACCGTCGTCACGGTCCAGCCGCTGGAGTGGACCAGCGCTTGGTCGCCGCCGCTCGACTTCGGCTTTTGGGCACCGGTGCCGAGTGTCTCGCCCGCCGCCAGATCGTA
Source organism: uncultured Pirellulales bacterium (assembly GCA_964481585.1). Lineage (GTDB taxonomy): Bacteria > Planctomycetota > Planctomycetia > Pirellulales > CAYZVT01 > CAYZVT01. The sequence goes on along the minus strand of CAYZVT010000010.1, from coordinate 17,136 downwards.
GACGGGAACCCCTTTTTCGGTAAAGCGTACGGGAGCAAAGCGCATCAAGCGATCGTCGACGCGCGAGACGACAAACGCCAAATCTTCCATGACGGTCGTGCCCCCCGCTTCGGCTGCGAGGATCGTCACTTCGTCGACTTGGGCGCTGGCGTCTTCGTTCAGGTCGGACCAGACGAACAGGGCCGGATTGCGCCACGGCTTGTCGCGCGGATCGACCTCTGCGGGCCACAGGGGAAGAAACGCCTCGCTGGAGAGGATCGACCAACTGTCGGCTCGCCCCATCGCGGCGACCGGCACGGCCACGCCGTCGCGGTCGATCCAAATCATCGCTGCCGGAGCGCCGTTGGTGGGCCGCACGCTGTAGCAGTCGGTGAAGTACCGCCGCACTTCGCCGGAGGCGGTGGGAACGTAAAGGGGCGTTTGCGGCTGACTATGATTGGAGAACCGTTTCGGCAACGGCATGGCGTCCGCGTCGGGGCGGTGAAAGACGCGCACCAGCCGATCGGTGCCGTGCTCCCAGTCGAGCTGGAACTCCATGCCGTGATAGTAAAAGCGGCGCTTGTCGCGCGGATCGAGCTTGCCTCCTCCCCCGTACTCCGAGGGACCATAAAACGCGCGGATCAGTTGCCCCTCAAGCGTCCAGACGCTCACGCGCTTGGGCTGAAAGTCGTGCTCGGCCACCCATAGTTGGTTTCGGCTGTCGATCGCCAAGCCCTGGGGATGGTTCATGCGCCGGGGGTTGTACGGCCCGGCCTGCGGGCGTCCCGCAACGCCGATCGTGCGCAGAGGTTTTCCCGTGGGGTCAAAAACTTTGACCTGATGGCTCGTGCCTTGATCGCTGATGTAGAAGTTGCCTTGAGCATCAAACGTCAACTGTTGCGGGTCTTCTAGGCCGGTTGCGATCAGCACTTCGGGATTGGGCAGAACAGTAGTCTCACTGATCGCCGGCAGCCGGTAGCGATGCAACTTGCTGCCCGAGAAGGCGTACAGCCGACCTTCACGATCGAAGGCCAGTCCGCCCGGCGCGTGCAGCTTGGCGACTCCCAGCGGTTGGGCGGTGCGGACATCGACGAAGACAAGCTGGTGGTGCGGCGGAACGCTGACGACGAGCACGCCGTTGTGTACGGCCAAGCCGCCAACATAGTCGCCCCAGGCGACTTTGCCGGTCGCGTCGGCGCGCGGCTGAAGCGGATACTTCAAGAGCGGCTGGTCGCCTCGGGGGGTGAGCGCCGTGAGGCGGATCTCACCCTGGAGCCGGTTCTGTTTGCTGACACTCCAGGGCGCGGCGACATAGGCGATGTGCTCCGGCACCGCGCTGGATCCTCGATCGCGCGCCAGGTAGGGCGCGGCGGTCCACGCGCCGCCGATCCGGCCCACACCGCCTTGCTTGCGGCCGTCGAGATCGACCCAGGCCAAGCCGTGGCCCCCTTCGCTGACATAGCTGCCGAGGTAAACGAGCGGCTGGCCGGTGGGCGATCGGTCGGCGGGCACGAACAGCGCCGCGCTGGGCGGCGAGTGATTGGTGAGCCAGCCGCCGGTGCCATCGGCCGTGAGCCAGGCGGGCTGGCCGGCATTGTAGACGGAGAATTCGAAGCGCAGCTCAAGGCCCGGATGCACTAGCCCACGCACCCGGTAGTTGCCGGGCAGGACGAGCTTACCGGGCACATGATAAAGACCGTGCTTGGCCGCCTCCACGTCGCGCTGCCGATCGTCCAGGCCGTCCCACCAGACGACGTTCTCGCCGGCCGGAAAATAGGTTTCACTGACGAGGTTGCGGACGCGCACTCCGTTCTCATCATCAAGGACGAGCGTAACAAAGCCCGGCTCGGAAAGCGTGAAGCGAATCGGAATCGGCGGATGCTCTCGCGGTTCGGTCGGCGGCAAGAGGGCCGCTTCCAGCGGCGCGTCTTCCAGCGGTTGTAGAGCCAGCAACTCGCCGAGCCAGACCTGCCGCCCCGCGCGGGTTCGCCCACGCAGGTGGTGGTGCTGTTCTTCAGTCGGCGCCGTGATTCGCAGGCGCATCGCGCGGGTGGTGATGGGCCGGTCGAAGGCGATCCAGTTCGGCCAGAGCTTGAGCGGGTGGCCGTTGGGGAGGTCTTGGAAGGCTTGCACGCTCGTCCAGTCCGCGTCCTCCGCCGCGCGGGGATGCCGATCGTGGGGACCGGTGTAAATTTGCACCTCGCCCGCGCTAAAGCCCGTCCAGAGCATGCCCAGCCCCGCGAGCGTCACCTGTTGGGGCCAGATCAAGGTAATCGTTTCGGGATGTTCCGGCGAAACGAGAGCACGAGCGTCTTTCGCGTCGTTGGTCCAGGATTTCAGATAGTCGGCCGCGCCGTTGATGATGCGCTGCGCCTCTTCGGGACGCGAGTCCACGGCGATCACCGCCTGGGGCGCGAGGTTGACCACCCGTGGCGCGAGCAGATAAGCGCCGCCGAGCCAACCGGCGTAGCGCTTGTCGCTCAACTCCGCCGTATGGGTGAACCGCACCGCGCGCGTGGTTGTGCCGGGAGGCAAGGTCCAGAGCGTGTAGTGCTCGCGGCTCTGCTCCTCCTGCGTCACGTCGCGCGCGTGCAATTGCTCTGCGGCGGTCCAATCCTCCTCCGCGCCGAGGCGGCCGGGATAGGAAGCCTGCGCTTTCAAAACGCTCACCCGCACGTTGCCACGGACGAGAACCGCGCCGACCGGCAAACGCTCCTGCCAAGCGATGCGCAGATGACGCGCGCCGGGCGTTTTCCCCTCGCCGAACCAGATCCCGCGATGCGTCGGTTGCGACGATTGCGTCCATACCGCGTCTTGCGGCTGCGCGCTGGCCGGGAGCGGAACGGCTTTGTCGGCGACCCAAGCCGTGAACGCAGCGAGGTCCATCGCCTCGCTCCGCAGCGGCGTCACCAACGGATCAGCCGGCGCTTCCGCCGCCTGGACCGAACGGCTTGCGACGAGCAGAACGATCGTCAAGAGCCTGCGCAAGAATAAAGCCTTTTGGGATCGCATGAACGAAGCACCTTTCTTGAAGCGCGCGGCGGTCGCCGCTGGCCGTTATTTGATCGTGAACGTGCCCCAGAACGCCGGGTAGAGCCAAGCCTCGCTCGGTTCATCACTGACGAGGTTCGTCGCCGCATTGGACCAATAGGTGCGGGCGACGTTCTGCGTCCCGTCGGCGTCGGAGGAGATGAACCCTAAATCGCCGCGCAGCGTGCTGCCCGGCTTGAGTTCAAGGCCGAGCGATTGCAGCGGAATCGCCACCTCAACCAGATAGCGGTTGGCGTGGCGCTGCAGCGCGACCTGGGCCTCGGCCAGCAGATCGACCCGATCGAAACGGTGCTCTTGCACCGGCGAGTGGTAGGTGATCGCCAGCTGGCTTTCCGCGCGCGGGTCCACGGGCTTCATGCGCACGACGACCGGCTGGCTGTCGTGGACCGCGACCAAAAGCCGCACGTGATGCTCGTTCGGCTGGCGGGCGGCTTCCGCGTCCAGTTTGGTGCTCAGTTGCAAATCGACCGCGTCTCCGGTTTTGAACAACCGGCGGATGTCCTTGCCGGTGTTGCGCATCGGGCTGGCGTCGGAGACGTGAAACAGCACGTACAGATGTTCGTCGTCATATTGCAGCGCCGCCTGGGCGCGTTCGGGCGAGCCGCTCTTGCGGATCTCGACTTGCGGCACCGCACGCCACTCGCGCGGGTCCGCGTCGATCGTGGGCGTTTTTTCAGCACGGGTGAGGGCATAGTGCTTCTCCGCCTCGGCGGCGGCGCGGCGGGCATTTTCTAGGTCGGCGCGGGCCAGCGTGGAGGCGTCGACCGTGAGCGTGCCGCCTTGGAAGCGGCGGATCGAGTCGAAACCGTGCATCCGTAGCAGCATCGGCGACTGCCGCGCCATGCCGGTGAGCATGCGGATCTGCCCGTCGTCTTGCCGGCCGAACCATCCGTTGAACGGTTCGCTCCCTTCGCTGAACGAGGCCATTGACATGCCCCGTAGCTCCTCGGCCGTGGCGGGCAGCGCGCGGCTGGGGAGCCGGCAGTCGCGGAACAGCGCGCCGATCATCAGCCCATCGGTGGTGAAGAAATAGTCCTGGCCCAAGTTCCCGCGCAGCGCGATCACCCGTCCGACCGGCGCGCCGGTGTCGGCGACGCCGAGATGCTTGAGCGGCCCGATCAACAGCCCCGGGGCGGGCATGGTGGCTTCGTGCGATCCATGCACGGCCGGGTAGGGATTGGGATACTCCCACAGCACTTCGCCGAAGTTCTCCTCGGCGGTGCTCAGGGCCATGTAGTTTTGACCCGAGCGGAACCCGCCCAGGCAGAGCAGCAGACTTTCTTCGGCCACGGGAACCAAGTCGCCGTGCATGCCCTCTGGCCCGATCGGCCGCGTGCCGGCTGGGCCATAGACGGGCGCGCCGTGCTGGGTGAAGCGAATCGGCTTGAACTGAAAGGTGCGTCCGCGTCGGCCTTGCGAGGCGTAGAACGTCAGATCACCGCTCATCCGGCCACCCCAACCGCAGGCATTGGCCAGCGGCTCGTCGACGATCGTGCATTCCCCGAATTGCACCCGGCCATCATGATTCAGGTCGTTCCAGTAACAGCCTTGATCGAGGCTCAAGCCGGCGAATATCCCCTCCGGGGGTTGGCTGTCCTCTAGGCGGTGCTCCCGCTTGCCCGAAAACGCGCTGACCGGACCGACCGCCGCGACCGGCCGCCAGGAGCCGTCGTCGTCCTGCATAAAGAGGGTGAGCGGTTTGGTGGGTCGATACGGCTTGGCGAACAGGTACTCGCGCATCTGGCCGCTGGCGTCGCTGCGGAAGCGTTGGGGGAGCGTAAAGCCCGACTCGATCTCAAAGCGATCCAGGTCGCCCTCCTGCGGCAGCCAAAGCGTGCGCGTCACGCGCCAGTCGCTGGCTTGGCGATCAAGTTGGATTTCCACCGGTCCCACATAGGCCAGCGTCGGATCTTGATCGTGAAGATAACAGCCGCTCGCGGAATAGTGGGCGTTGCCGATATAGTCGCGCACCAGTCGGCCATCTTGCGCGTTCCAGACCGAAACGCGGCGTGGGTATTCCCAGCTTTCGACGACCCAGATCTGTCCGAGGTGATCGACGGCGATCTTTCGCATGGCGCTCATCGCCTGGGGATCGAAGTCGCCCACCGGCGGCCGGCCGCCCTTTCGGCCACAGGTGTAGAGCAGTTTGCCTTGCGGCGAGTAGCCCTTCACTTGGCAATCAGGTCCCAAGTCGAGGATGGCGAGCTGGCCGTCTCGATCGACCGCCAGCGCTCCGGCCTTGCCGAGCGTCGGCGTGGGCACGACGCGCGTCTGGAAAACCAGATCGCCTTGCCCCTGCGGCACGAGTTCGTGGAGTTGCCCAGCGAGCACGGCGTACAGCGGCCCAGTTGCTCCCGCCGCAATCGCGGTGGGGTTGTCGGCCTCCATCGTGCTCCGCAGCGCTGCGCTGTGCTTGTCGATGAAGGCTAGGCGATCGTCGTCCAGCGCCAAGACGATCAAGTCGCCCCAGACATGGATGTCCTTGACCTGGCTGGGAGCGTCGTGCTTGCCAAAGATCACGCTGAGCGGCAATTCTAGCGGCAGCGGCTTTCCGTCTCGCAGCCAGGGAGCGTAACGGCCGTCGGCCGCCGCGAGCCGCAAGAGCGAGAGTTGGTGGTCCTGGCCGTAGATGGCGTAAACGTACTCGGCGTCGGCGGCAATTTCCTTGCTGCCGCGGTGTTCGCCCCAGCGCTTGCGGCCCGTGCTGTCGAGTCCGATCAGACCGCTGCCGCCTTCGGCATAGCCGGAGGACAGGAAGATGCGCCCGCCGCCGGCCGCCACGTCGGCGACCGGCGTATGGTCGGCGCACCAGGAGCCTGAGCCATCGACGGTCTTCCAGGGAGGCGTGCCGGGATTGTAGAAGTTCAGTTCATAGCGGGCATCGAGAGGGCCGCGCACCAGCCCCTGCGTTTGATACGTGCCGGGGGCGGCCAATTCGCCGCGCTCGGTGAGGCCGTCCCAGAGCACTTCCACCGTGCGGCGATCGCCTTGCACGGCGACTGTATAGTCGAGCGGATTGAGATCGGCTCCCACGGTCCGCACGCGGCGGCCCTGCAGGTCGTCGAGGGCGACCGTAAAGCGTTCGGCGGAAGCCGGCAGTTCGACGCGCACCGGAATACTGCCTTCCACCCGTTGCACGTCGTCGGCGACATACTTCCGTCGCGGCACGTGGTTCTCGCTGCTGAGTGTCCCGTCGCCCCAGGGCTGGGGACGCTTCCAATAAAACTCGCGATTGGTGACGCCCGGCTGCATGTTGTCGGCGTAACGGTGCTCGGGCCAGTTCTTGCCGGTCGTATCGCCCCAGAACAGCTCAAAGCCCAAGCGGAACGTCATTCCGGCTTGGAGCTTGGGCACTTCCTGCCACAAGAGCGTCCAGGGGAGGCGAATCTCTTGGAGGTAGCTTCCCGCGCCGGTTTGCCGATGGGCGAGACGCACGCCTTGCCCCAGTTCCTCCCCTTCCGGCGCGGTGAGCACGAACCTCTCGCCGCCGAAGGTTTCCTTCAAGCTCTTGCCGCGCTGCACGTACAGACAGGCAAGCTCCTGCGGGGTGAAGTGCCAGGCGGTGATGTGGCTGATTCGATCGCCCGTCATCACGCGCAGCTGCACGCTGTCGCTTTTCCACGCCGAGCTGGCGCTAAACTTCGGATCGACCACGTTATGCAGCGGCGTCGGATCACGAAACTGAAGGCCCAGATAAAGATACTTCTCGTCCCACATCGCAGCGATTTCGGTCGAGTATTCCTCGCGCAGCGCCAGGTCGGCAAAGCACCAGATGCGCCCCGAGAGATCCCATTCGGAAAGATCGCCGTCGATCGTCACTTTCTGCGGTGCGGGAACGATGGTGATGCCTTCGTTTTGGCTCTGTCGGCCCACCACGTTCTCGCCCGCGGCGCCGCGGGCGGTCGGGAAGGCAAACGCCAAGGCGGCGGTCAGCAGCAGGGCAGGGCGTAGCGTCAGACAAGGTAACTGCATGTCGAGTTCCTAGGGGGGAAAGTGAAGCAGGAAGGAAGCGGGGAGGGACGGGCTACTGCCCGCTCAAGGCAAAATCAAGCGTTTGATTTTCAGGGGAGACCTCGACGACCAGTTCCGTGTCGCGGTGGTAACGGGCGGGAAGTCGCTCGGGCACGGCCGGCAGCACCTTGCCGTCGGGGCCGTCGCGCTCGGGTTGTTCGGTGCCGATCCGCACGCGGTATTGGCCCGGCACTGCCCCGTGGCGGCGGGCATTGTAGCGCAGCACGTAGTGCCCCGCTGCGTCGGTCGTGGCCGAGGAACTGAACGTCGTCTGGCCCGGCTCGTGCGGTTCGAAAATCACCCAGGCTCCGGGCAGCGGCTGGCCGTCGAGCGTCACGGTTCCTTCGACCGGCAGCAACTCCGGGGCATCCGAGGCGCCGCAGCCGCACAGGGCCAGCAGCAGACCGCAAACGACGGCCTGCTGCGCGAACTTGTAGCGGGAGTGAGGAAATTGCCAGAGGGTCATCGCGTGCCTATCAAAGTTGCGTATGGTCGATGATGCCGCCATCCTTGCGATTGCCGAGCCGCTGCCAGAGTCCGCCGTCGGCGCCAGTCGCGTCGATCGACTCGATATTCTCGCTCAGAAAATGGACCGAGCCGTCGGCGAAGACGAACTGCGCGCCGCCGGGATGGAGGCTGCTGAAGCATTCGGCCGCCGTGCCATTGATCCGCGTCACGACCCCGCTGCGTTGGTCTTGCGTCGTGGCCACGACAAATTCCCAGTTGTAATGGGGCTTGTTGGGGCCGGCCGGATCGAAGGCACTCTTGCCCGCCCACAACGCTCCGTCGTGGTAAGGCAGGGCGTTGGTCCTCGTGCGGCCCGCGTCGGTTTCGCCGACGAGGATCGTATTGCTGCTGCCATCGAAGATGCCCGCCAGTCGCGTGGTGCTGTGACGCCCAAAGATCCCGTTCTGCTGATGGATGAATTTCAGCGCTCCGTGGTGATCGCCGGCGCAAGCGTAGTAGTTGGACGTGGCTAAGTAGGCGTTCGCTTGGCTGCTGACTCCTTCCACGTTTTTCGGCGGCTGCCGCGTATTAAGCGCATCGCCGATGTCCGAAGGGCAGCGATACACCGACAGCACCGTGCGTCCCCACCGGCGAATCGTGGCGTCCTCGCGCGGCGCCAAGGGGGCCGAGCCGATCGGCAGCGCGTCGTACAGCGGCTGTTGCTCCAGGTAGGGCAAGATCAGCGCCCCCCAGCCCCAACCTTGCCAATTTTCGGTCGAGCCGCTCGCCTCGCCGTCGGGAAGGCCGGCCCAAAATCCGTAAGGGAAGCGGTTCTGGGCGGCGTGACAGTTGTGCATCGCCAAGCCGATTTGCTTGAGGTTGTTCTGACATTGTGTTCGCCGCGCCGCCTCCCGCGCCGACTGCACTGCCGGCAAAAGCAGCGCGACGAGGATGCCGATGATGGCGATTACCACCAAAAGTTCCACAAGCGTAAAACCGCGCAACGGGCAAGTGGGCAGTGCCCTGCGAGCGTTATCGCCAGTCATGCTGATTGCTCCACGCCCATAAGTGCCCGCAGTCCATCACGACGGGCCTCGGGGGCTTCCGCTCTCGCGGTGCACCCCGCCACCCCTGCGCCTTTCCGCCCTCCGCTTTCGCTCTCGCGGTGCACCGTGCGCCACCGGCTGCCGCACTAGCTGGCTAACGAGTCCGTTTTCTCCAAACGCACAGCGCCGCTCCCAGGCCGAGTCCCAGCAGCGCGAGCGTCGACGGTTCCGGCACGAGATAACCTTGCTCGATGCTGGCATTGTCCACAAAGCCGGAATAGGTTGCGGCGTCTCCGCCGTTGCGGCGAAAGTCGATCCGCAAATCGACGCCGTCGAAGGTTTGATCGGTGACGAGAAAGTCGTGGGCGAACGTCAGCCAGGTGTCGCTGGCGGAAGTGGGATTCACATTGATGGTCGAAACCGAGAGGGCCGAATTTCCATCCATCGTAAGAAGCTGGACCACTAATTGGTTGTAGCCATTGAGGCTGGGCACGTAGTAGTCGAAGAGCACGCGAAGGACCTCGCCTTGCGAGCTTCCCACCAGCCCGATGCTGCGGCGGCGGTTATCGGCCCGGCTGGCAACCCGGGGAACGCCCGTTTCCGAGATCACCAGATACCGGTTGCCCTGCGTCGCGCCGGGAGGATCGGCAGTACCGGTACTGAGCGATGCTCCGCTGGAGGCCGACCAACCGAAGGTTCCTGACTCAAAACTCCCGTTGCCGTTGCCGGCTTGGGAGTCGGTAATCGTCCGGGTAGCCACCCAATGGCCCGGCAGAAGCGCGCCGTGCGCCACGGAGCCAAGTCCGATCACTGCCAGCAGCGCCGGAAGAAGCAGGAGCCTGGCTGTGGTTTTTTGCATGTCGATATTCCCCTTATGCCGCGATGAGTAGGTACGGTTAACGGCGATCTCCCAGGTTCAGCGTCAACTGGTATTTCTCCGTCAAGTAGCGGCGAACTTGCCGGGTTTCGCGATCGGAAAGTAAGCGCTCGTAGAGCAACAGTTCCGCAATAGCTCCCTGGAAATCATGACCCGCTCGGCCGCCGACCCAAGTTCCCTGCGAGCCGGGATGGTAGTCCGCCATCGGGACTTGGGCCAGTGGCTCGCCGTTGAGCAGGAGCCGCGCGGTGGGGCGTTCGTCGCGGACCTCGCGCACCAGTTCATGCAGTTGAAACTGATGGTAAGGCACATCCGCGACCAGCGCACGGTTGGTGCCGTTATGGTAATAGGCGATCCGGTGCGGAGGCTCCACGCGCAAACCCCAGCCGCCGTCGCGGGTGCGCGTGGTAATCATGTCGCCCCGTCCGAGATGCGGATGATCGCTTTCTTCCTGGCTGTTGGCGACAAGAAAAATTGTCAGCGGGCAATCCGCGGCGTCGGCGAGCGTCGCCGGATTACGGAATTGATCGGATGTGCCATCGAACACCACGGCCGGCTTCCCCGCCACGGCTTCCGCTTCGAGGCGGGCGTTGCCGGTGAAGTCGCCCACCGACGTGGAGGCCGGGGCCAAGTTTTTCCAGGCCTGTAGCGGCTGGCCGCTGGACAGCCCGGCATTGTTTTGCCCATTGACGTTTGCCGCATCCAGATGCACCTTCAGTCCCGCCGGCAGAGTCGATGCAGCGTTGGTCGCGGCAGGCTCGGCAAAGGCAAGTTGTCGCTCGTCGGCCGCGAGCGGCTCGATCCGCTGACGGCGACCATCGACGCGCACCGCTTCGCCGGCGATCAAGCGCTGCGCTTGGGCCGCGCCGGCGGTGGCTTGCCGCAGGCGGACCTGCACCGCGCCTTCGACCACTTGGACCTCGGTCTGGTGGGGATTGCGGACCGCGACGTCGAAGGCGGTGCCGAGGTCCACGATTTCCGCCACGGCCGTTTCCAGCACGAACGCTCCGCCCTGCGAGGAATTTACGCGAACCGACACGCGCCCCTCGTGCAGGACGGCATGCGTGGCGTCACGCGGCTCAAACCGCGCCGGCCCCTGCAAAACCAAGGTTGCCCCGCCGGCAAACCGGAGATGCAGCGCGCCCGATGGCAGCTCGACCACCTCGCCGGCCACCAGCCCCGTACCCGCCGGCGAGGGCGAACCGACCGCCGCGTCCTCGGAAGTCGAGCGGACGATTTGCGCCACGGACCGCGCCGCGGCTGTTTTCTGTTCCTCCGCGACGGCTACCGCCGGCTCGCCGGTCGCCGGTTTTTGAAGCCGCCAGACGGCCAACAGCGTGAGGAAAGCGAACAGCGCGCTGGCGGCGAAGATCAACGAAAAGACCGGCGGCCGATCCAAGAAGCTCGCAATCCGCCGCCCCCACGACGAGAGGTGACCTGCCGGCACGATGGGCGCGGCCGGCGATGCCGGTTGAGAAGCCCGCTCGGAGAGGACCGTCATCAGTAGCTGCGTGGACTCGTCGTACTCGCCGGCGCGGGTGAAACCATAGTCTTCCAACGCATGCCGCAGGTGCCCCACCATGCCCATGTAAGAGAGATAAAACTGCCGCGCGGCTGGCTCCTCGGCCAAAAGGCCGGTCAGTCTTTCCCACTCAGCGTGCGTAATCGTCTGCTCGCGCAATGCGTCGAGCAGCGCCAGCAATTCGGCTTCGGTCCACCGCGTCGGCTTCACCGATCCACTCCTTGCCCGATTCGCCGCTGCACACACTCAAACAGCGCGTCGTGAATCCGCCGCATCGCCTTATAAAGCCCCTCGACCGGACGGCCCACCGCCTCGGCCGTGGACTTGATCGTCGCGCCCTGCTCGTAGCGCCGCTGCAACAGATCGCGATCGCGCGGCGCGAGCCGCTCCAGACAATGCCGGAGCGCCTCCTGGCGCAGGCTCAATTCGCCGCTGCGCTGCTCGGCCTCGGTGGCGAGCGTTTCCAAGAGCCGATCATCGAAAACCAACGGACGGCGATGGTCTTTAGCAATGAAGTTGCGCACCTCCAACCGGGCGACGCGAAACGTCCAGGCAAGAAAATCGGTGCCGGGCTGAAACTCCTCGAACTTCCGCCACAAGACGACGCTGGTGTTTTGAAACACATCCTCCGCGTTCTCACGGTTCGGCAGCAGCGCGAGGATAAACGTATAAATTCGCCGCTCGTTCGCGGCAAACAGCCGCACAAACTGCTCGTTCATGGAAGGAGGAACCGCCATGGTAGGGATACGTCGCGCCGCAGGAAACTTTGGAGGGGAAAAATCCAGTTCCCCGCAAAATGGGGGAAAGCTGGAGCGCCCTGCGTTGAACGGGAGCGCTCGGTTGTTGCCCTTTTCGCCCAGACCGGCTCGCCGGCTCGCCGCTTTAATCTACCGTGACGAAAATGCTACTCTCTAGATAGGGTTTCGCGGAGTCGGAGACTTGCTTGTGAGCCGGCGCCGGAAGGGTGGCGGCGGATTTCCGGTCCTCCCGAGATCACGCAACTCTAGATAGATTCCCGCCGGCGCGGGAAGGACCGGTTTCGCTGTCCCCGGTCCTTCCCTGCGCGGGATCAAGGGACTTGGGCGAATTCGGCTCCCGCGCGGGTGCTGAGTTGTCGATACAGCGTGTGCTCGATGTTTTCTTGCAGAAAATGCACCGAGCCATCGGCGCGACAGAAAAGCGCGCCGCCGGGGTGATCGCTGCTGAAGCCCCACCAGTTCCACCAGTCGCTGGCTGAGAAGGGCTTGGGGACGTAGTTGATCGGAGCGTAGGTGCTGGCGTAGTCGCCGTTGGAAAAGTAGGCTGCCGAAGCGGGAAAGTAGCGCGCGCGCGCCTCCCCGATCATCAGCGTTTGGCTGAGCCCGTCGCGAACCGACGCCAAGCGCAGGCCCGTGAGATACTGGAAACGCCAGAAGAGCCCGTTACAGGTGCGTGTCTGGTGGCAATCGGGCATGCTCCCGGTATGGACGGTTCTGTCGCCGCCCATCTGAGCGTCGCCAATCACGCCCTTGTAGCTGGTGAGCGCGACCTCAATGCCTTTCCATTGCCATTGGTCGGTGGAATTGGTGCGGACGGTCGGATCGGAAGGACAATGGAGAACGGCCACTTGCGTGCGCATGGCATCCCGGCACTTCGGGCTGCGTAGTCCGGCGTCGGGAAAGGTGCCGTTGAAGCCTGGCACAAACTGATCGAATAGTGGCTGCTGTTCGAGTTGCGGCAGGATGCTGAGGATCCACCCCTTGCCATTGGGATAGGGCGTGCCAGGACCGTCCAAGGGGCCGGAGTAGGCGATGCTTGGCGGAAGCTGTGAAAAGCTGGCGTGGTAGTTGTGAATCGCCAGCCCCAACTGCTTGAGTTGATTGCTGCACTGCGCGCGCCGCGCCGCTTCACGAGCTGCTTGGATCGCCGGTAGCAAGAGCGCGACGAGAATGCCGATGATGGCGATCACCACCAACAGCTCGACGAGCGTGAAGCCAGCAACTGCTTTGCGCGGCTGGATCGAGGAGACGTGCATCGCCTTCGTTCCCTGCCGACTAGAGGATCGTGTTGCGCCTTCGCCAGCGTGATGCCACTCCGACGAAGAGCATCGCCACGAGCACGAAGGTCGAGGGTTCGGGAACTGGCGGGCTAAAGTTGGTGTTTTGCAGATTGTACTTTTCCTGCAAGTACCAGCCGACGGCGTTGAATTCAGCCTGGGTGAGCTTTTGGTTGTAGACCAGAATTTCGGCAATGTCGCCCTGCCAGTTGAAACCGCTATTCAGCCAGCTACCGATAAAAAGCGTGTCGATTTCGCCCAACGTGGGGCTGATCGTGCCCGCGGGACCGGTGCCGAGCGTGGGCAGCAGCGCGTCGACCTGCATCGACAAGCGGTCCTCGGCCACCGGCTGCGTTCCGTCGAACGTCGCGGCGAAGAAATAGACCTGATCGGCGTTGACGAGGGTTTCGACGCCGTAGCGCCAGGCGTTGCCTTCGGCGCCGATGAGCCATTCGTCTTGTGCGGTGCCCGTCACATCGAACGCTTGAATGCGCGGGAAGCTTGCTTCGCCGGCGATGGTCTCGCTGACCAGCGCAACCTGATTGGCCGTGGCATTGGTGGTCTTGACGATGGCGAACACCGTGGCCTGATCGAGATCGTTCAAGGCTTGCACGCCGGTCGCCGTGAGCAGATCATTCCCGTCGAATCGGACGACGGGCCGGTGACCGAAATCGGCACCGCCATCTTCGACAAATTGCGGACGGTTGGAAACGGTGGTCTGCGTCGCATCGTTATTCGCCGTGGAAAGGTCGTTCCAAGTCGCCACGCGCGCACCGTCACTGACGCCGGTGATCGTCGAGGCATCGAGATGCAGCACCTTGCCGCCATGGACCGTTAGGGGAGGAGGAGCGGGAGGAGAAAGCCCCAGGAGTTGAGCGGCGGAGACGTAGACATTCGCGCCGTTTCCGGTGGCGCTGTTTCGCGTCCATTCGAGTGTGAGCGTTTGCCCCGGCGAATCGGCGGCAAAGTCGATCGTGTAGTTGTAAGTGGTCGCGGCACCGGTCGCGACCGTGTTGACATAGCTGGAGGCGGAGCCGTCGCTGAGCGTGGCCCGGAACGTCGCGGACGCATTATTGGCTCCTAGATGGAAATGCAGCCTCCGCTTGGTCGTATCGGCGGGAACCGTGAGGCGAAAGCCGTTGCCGTCGACGGCTTGAGGAAAGTCTTGCAGTAGCCCATCGCCGCTACCGCTGGCAGCATTTCGGCCATCGCTCCAGGTATAGGTCGTCCCGATACTGCCGCCGTAGTCGTAGTAGTTGACTGTACCGACAGGACTCAATGAGCCGATGGCCCAAGCGGGCGAAGCTTTTTGATCGAACTTCGTCAGCGAGGTGCTCGTGCTGCTGGTGCCGGCATTCCCTTCCCAGTACGCCCAATCAAGATTAAACGTCCCCGATGAGAGATCGACATTGCTGGAGGTCAGGGAGCGGTTACCGGCGACCAAGCCTGCGGAGGCCGGAACGGCGAGCACACTCGCCGCGACGGCGCATGCCACACGGGCAGCCGAGAAGAAAAGAGGAGTGTTCATGCGAATCTTCCTGGATCGGGGGAAATTTGTGATGGCATTGGGGCGCCCCTTGTGGCCCTAGGATCAGGTTGTGGAGCAGGAGCTGGATTGCCGAGGGAGGAGGGATTCTCCTGGTCGGAGTGGTTGGCTGGTAGACGCCCCGCCTCGAAGTGCGTTTGGATTTCACGTTCGGATAACGCCCGCGCGTAAATCGCTACCTCGTCGAGTTCGCCCAGAAGGGGCATCGTTCCCTCGGCATTCGTGCCCAAGGTCAGGATCCCCCCAACGAGGCGATGGGGTGCTGGCAGACGGACTGTCTGCCCCGGCTGACCATCCACGTACACGCGCCCGCGTCCGCCGGCCGCGACGGCGACGATGTGATGCCAGCGGCCATCGGTGACCGGGAAGGGCGATTCGGCAAAGGCTCTGCCTTGTCCGAAAATAACGTGGCCGGGAGTTAGCTTGAATTCACCGGCTTCGGGAGGGTTGATGGCCAGGACGAATCCGTTTCGCCGCCAGTCGCTCTCCACAAGCCGCTCAAAGGAGATCGCCTGGGGCTGGCGACGGAGCCAAAGTTCGACGCTCAAGCCCGTGCGGAGATTCATCGCTGGCAGATGCTCAGTGCGGCATCCCCCGCCTTGCAACAGCGCCGCGCTGCCTAGCGCTGGGAGGCTCGCGGCGGATTGCACCGCACCGTGGTAGGCGGCGGTCGCTCCGTTTCCGGAGGAATCCATCGCCTCGGCGGCGCTGCCCGCCTCTTCGAGCCGCCAGTAGGCGCTGGGGCGACTGGCCGAGATGAGGGCTACGTAGTCGGCTTCCGTGTCGGGCGGCATCTCGCGTACAAAGTGGGGCAGGATTTCCGGATCGGCTTCGCTGTGGGTTCGGGCGTGAAAAATAAACGCCTGATGAGATTGCAGCGGGACCGGCTCCGCCTCGTCGCGCATGGCAATCACCTGGCCTGAGAAAACATGTACCAGCGTCGCGCCTTCTTCCGACACGTCGATGCCGAACTCAGTTCCCAAGTCAACCACGGTCACCTCAGGAGTCACCACGGCAAAACCTTTGGCCGTCGCCGGCACCTCGGCCGCTAGACGGCCATGCTCGAGCTTTCCTTCGGAGGAAGACTGCAGTATGAAATGGGCCGGCCCTTCCAAAAGGACTTTCGCTCCGCGCTGAAAGGTAACTTCCGCCACGCCCGCTTCGAGACGCAATTGGCGACCTTGCACCAGAAAAGCGCCGACAAAGGGTGCGGCCGCGGGATCGGCCCAAACGCAACCGGCAGCCCCGGAGAGCCGCGCGGCAAAGCGATGGGAACTGCTGTCCGCCGCCCTTTCGCGCGGCGCGGACGGGGGCCCCACACCGAG
This sequence comes from uncultured Pirellulales bacterium, assembly GCA_964481585.1. Taxonomy (GTDB): domain Bacteria; phylum Planctomycetota; class Planctomycetia; order Pirellulales; family CAYZVT01; genus CAYZVT01. Next base: position 1,297 of record CAYZVT010000010.1, on the reverse strand, counting down.
CTGGGCGCTAGTCAGCAGCAGCGAGATCGTCACCAACGTCGCCACAAGCAACGAAAAGACGGCCGGCTGATTGAAAAACCGGACCACGCTGCGCACCAGGGGCAAGCCCCGGCGGCGCGGCCGGGCCGGAAGCGCCGCGGCGGCCGCAAGCTCCGGCGACTCGCCCAGCGGCGCCAGCTCGTAGCGTTCGAGCATCGCGTGCAGCCGCAAGAAATCGACCAGAAACAGCCGCGCTTGCTCATCCTCTAGCAACCGTTGTTCAAGCTCCGCCAGCTCCGCCGCCCCGAGCGTCTCATCGCGCAGCGCGCCGCAGAGCGCCAGCAGCGAAGCGTCGGGCTGGAAGTCGCGCAGCGCGATCATCGATCAGCCTCGATACTGCGGTGCACGCAGCGCAAAAGCAGCGACTGAATCCGGCTCAACGCCCGCGAGACGGTCGAGGGCGAGCGGCCCACGGCGCGGGCGACACTGGCGAGCGTGGCGCCGGGCTGGTAGCGCTGGGTAAGCCATTCGCGGTCGCGCCGCGACAGCCTTTGCAGACACTCGCTCAACGCTTGCTGAAACTCCTCCTGGCGGTCGCTCCGCGCCTGCATCGTCTCGGCCACAACGTCGAAGACCGGCTGACTAAACGCGAGCACGTTGCGGGCTTGCTTTTGGCGGAAGTACAGGACTTGGTTCCGCGTTACGGCAAACGCCCAGGCCTCGAAGCTGGTTCCCGGCTGGAACTCGTCGAACTTCCGCCACAGCACCGCCGCGACCTCTTGGAGCAAGTCGTCCGCGTCGCTGCGGTTGAAGACGAGCGCGCGGATGTAGGCGTAGATGCGCGGCTCAACCCGCACAAACTGCTGCACAAACTGCTCGTTTTTCGGCCGTTCCACCACTAGGTTCCCAGGCACCGTAGGCCGCGCGAGCCGCGACCCGGCCACGAACCGGCGCGGCGGACTCTAGAGAGGAGATAGTAGACTGGTCCGAAGTGTTGCAAAGAATTTGGAAAAGTTCCTCCCCTCTGAAGACCTGCGCAGGGAGCGATTTCCTCGCGGGTGGGGAGAGCGGCAGGGTGAAAGCGGCCAAGGCGAGCGCCACGATTGTGGAGAAAATTCCCGGATGGCGGGGGGCGCACCGCGAGCGCGGAAGCCGCCGAGGCGCAAGAGGGCAGAGGGCGGAAGGCGGAAGCATCAGCCCAGAGCGTATAGCCTACAGCCTGTAGCTCGTAGCTCAGCCCCTAGTCCCCGACCCTCTCTCGTCACGCGAGAATCTCGTGGACGACGTGCCCGTGGACATCGGTGAGGCGGAAATCGCG
>CAYZVT010000009.1:0-28745 GCA_964481585.1 uncultured Pirellulales bacterium | reverse complement strand
GTAGCGCAAGAAAGCGGAAAGCGGAAAGCGGAAAGCGGAAAGCCGGCCTGGCGGCAGGGTGAAAACGATTTCAGTCGCTACACTTCCCCCTTTACAGCTTACAGCTTGCAGCTTTCAGCCCTTAGCTTGCAGCCTCTCACCAGGATCAGTCCCATGCTCAACCTCCCCGTCCTTCGCTGGGGCCAACACTATGAGTCGCTGGAGAAGGAAGAAATTGTTCACTTTCTCTCCGGCGAGCCGGTGGCCACGCTTCATCTGGCCGGTGGTGGACTGGTAAGCCGCGATCTGCGTCAGGCTGGGCGGGCGCGGAACCGGCTGCGGGAGATTCCCTGCGAGACGCTGATCGAGATGTGCGCGCGGGCTGGCGAGCTTTATCTGCACGGCACGCTGCCGATCGGCGATGGTTCACAGTCGCCGGAGGATTTTGTTCGTGCCCAGGCGGCGACGACCGGGCTGCCGGAACATATGTGCCGGGCGAACATGCAGAAGAATTACTTCGTGCTCACGCACATGCGGCAGATGCTCGACGCGCTGACGCGTGGGCTTGATCTGTCGATCCTCACCCGTGGCTATGGACAAGAAAGCCGGGGCGTGACCGTTTCCTTCCAAGCGCAAACGCCCGTGCTCGGGGCGGTGTTGCCGTCGAACTCGCCGGGCGTCCATACGCTCTGGCTGCCGGCGATTGCCATGCAGATCGGCTTGGTGCTCAAGCCTGGTTCGCAAGAGCCGTGGACGCCGTACCGGATGTTCGCCGCGCTGACCGAAGCCGGTGTTCCCGCCGAAGCGATGGCGCTCTATCCCGGCGCGGGGGCCGAGATCGGCGCGGCGATCCTCAACGGCTGCCCACGCAGCATGATCTTCGGCGGTCCCGACACGATTGAGCGTTACAAGGGCAACCCCGGCGTGCAGGTCCACGGCCCCGGCTACAGCAAAATTCTGCTCGGCGATGATGTCGTGGACCAGTGGGAAAAATACCTCGATCTGATGGTCGAGAGCGTCTTTATCAACGGCGGGCGCAGTTGCATTAATGCATCGAGCGTTTGGGCGTCGCGGCATACGGCCGAGATCGCTCAGGCCATTGCCGAGCGGATCGGCCCGGTCGAAGTCAAACCGCCCGATGATCCCGAAGCGGCGCTCGCGGCGTTTACCGTCCCCGGCGCGGCGCAGGGCGTGTGGAATCTGATCGAGTCGCATCTGAAGGACGCATCAACGACGCACGTCACCGAGAGCTACGGCCCGCGCTTCGTGGAGCTAGAGCGGTGCGGCTATCTGCGTCCGGTCGTGGTGCATTGCACATCGCCCGAAGCCCCGCTGGCGAACAAGGAGTTTATGTTCCCGTTTGTCAGCGTCGTCGAGTGTCCCCAAACAGAAATGCTCCGCCGCATCGGGCCGACGCTCGTTTGCACGGCAATTACCGAAGACGAGCCGCTCCGCCAAGCACTCACCGACGCCACACAGATCGACCGGCTCAACATCGGCGCGATTCCCACCACGCGCGTCGATTGGCTCCAGCCGCACGAGGGGAACATCGTCGAGTTCCTGTTCCGCTCGCGGGCTTACCAGATCGCCGGCGTTTGAACGTCGCACGCGCCGCCACGTCCCTCCCCAAACGCCCCCCTCCCGCCCTGCCGATGATCCCCTTCGACTTCAGCCCGCAAACGCGCATCGTCTTTGGCCCCGATCGGCTAGAGACGCTTGGGGAACTTGCGGCGGAGTTGAACGTGCGGCGGGCGCTGGTTTGCAGCGATCCGGGCATCGTCGCGGCGGGACATGCCGGACGAGGGATTGAGGCGCTGGAGCGTGCGGGCATCGCAACGCGGCTGTTCGACGGGATTGAAGAAAATCCGACCACCGAGCACGTCGAGCGCGGCTTGGCCGTTGCTCGTCCGTGGCAGCCCGATCTGATCGTCGGCCTCGGCGGCGGCAGTTCGATGGACTGCGCCAAAGGGATCAATTTTCTCTATAGCGGCGGCGGCCGGATGCAGGACTATTGGGGTGTCGGCAAGGCCACCAAGCCGATGCTGCCGATGATCGCCGTTCCCACGACCGCCGGCACCGGCAGCGAGACGCAATCGTTCGCTCTCATCTCTGACGCGGCCACCCACGTGAAAATGGCCTGCGGCGACAAAAGAGCCGCCTTCCGCGTGGCGCTGCTCGACCCGAAGCTCACGCTCACGCAGCCCCGGCAGGTAACGGCGCTGACGGGCATTGACGCTCTCGCCCACGCGCTGGAAACGTACGTGACGAAGAAGCGCAACAGCCTCTCGATTGCCTTGAGCAGCCAAGCCTGGCAACTGCTCGCCCCCAACTTTAGCCGGGTGCTCGCTAGTCCCGAAGACCTGGAAGCGCGCGGGGCGATGCAGCTTGGGGCGTGTTTCGCCGGGCTGGCGATTGAAAACTCGATGCTCGGGGCGGCCCACGCGCTGGCCAACCCGCTGACGGCCCATTACGGAATTGTCCACGGACAGGCGATTGCGCTGATGCTGCCGGCGGTGATTCGCTTTAACGGCGAACCGTTCAGCCCCTGGTACGGCAATCTGTTAGAATATACCAGCCACCTGCCCGGCATGCCCGATCCGGCCCACGGCCCCGCCGGGCTGGCGGCGTTTGTGACGAGTCTGGCCGAACAAGCCGGCTTGGCGACGCGGCTGTCGCAACTCGGCGTCGAGCGCGAGCGGCTCGAACAGCTTGCCGCCGATGCCGCCAAACAGTGGACCGGCACCTTTAATCCGCGCGAGCTAAATGAGCGCGACCTGTTGCAGCTTTATGAGCAGACCTACTAAACGCCAACTTGCTCCCCCACGCCGCCGGCCGCTGCTGCCCGCGCTCGTGCTGTGCGTGTTGCTTGGCAGTGGTTCGATCTCGCGGGCTGCCGAAGCTCCGGCCGGAGCCAAAGACTGGCCCCTCTTTCGCGGCGACCGCCAAGCTCAGGGCGTGGCGCATACGGAGCTTCCCGAGCGGCCCGAAGTGCTCTGGAAACATAAACTCCACGACGGCGCCTTCGAGGCCACGGCGGTCATCGACAAGGGAACCGTCTACCTCGGCGATGCCGACACCACGTTTTACGCTTTCGATCTCGCCAGCGGCGCGAAGCGGTGGACGTTCCAAAGCGAACTCGGTTTCGCCGCCCCGGCTGCCGTGCGCGAGGGACGGGTGTATGTCGGCGACATCGACGGCAACTTTTTTTGCCTTGATGCCGCGACGGGAGAAAAGCTCTGGAACTTCCAGGCCGAAGCGGAAATCGACGGAGCCGCCAATTTTCATGAGGACACGGTGCTCGTTGGTTCGCAAGACGCCACGCTCTATTGTCTCGACGCCGCGAGCGGCGAACTGCGGTGGAAGCACACGATCGAAGATCAAATCCGCTGCGCGCCGACAATCGTGGAGGGCCGCGTCTTTCTCGCGGGCTGTGATGGCCGGCTGCACATCCTCGACGTGAGCGACGGTAAGAAGATTGCCGATGTGCCGATCAAAGCCCCCACCGGCTCGACGCCCGCCGCGCTCGGCGAGCGGGTCTTTTTCGGCACCGAGGGAGGCACGTTCTTCGCCATCAATTGGCGCGAGGCGAAGGTGGATTGGAAGTTTCAAGACGAGCGCAAGAGCCTGCCGTTCCGCTCCTCGGCCGCCGTGGCCGACGACGTGGTGGTCTTTGGCGGGCGCGATAAGCTGGTCCGTGCTCTCGCCCCGGACACGGGACAAGTGCTGTGGAGTTTTCCGACGCGCGGCCGCGTCGATAGCTCGCCGGTGCTGGTCGGAAAGCGGGTCTACGTCGGCTCAGCCGACGGGCGGCTCTACGCGCTCGACCGGCAGAGCGGGCGCAAAGTGTGGCAATACGACGCCGGCAGCGACTTTGTCGCCGCCCCGGCGGTTGCCGATGAAAAACTCGTGATCGGCAACACCGACGGCACGTTGTACTGTTTTGGCAAGCGCCCGTGACGCGCTCCCACAAGGGGCTTCGCCGCGCGATCGCCGACACCAACGGAAAGAAGATCGGATGACCACGGAAACGACGAAGACCGAAGTCGGCAGTTACTTCATCTCGAACTACCCCCCCTTCTCGCAGTGGTCGGCTGAGCAACTGCCGGAAGTGCGGCGGGCGATGGAAATGCCGCCGGCCAACGTGCCGCTGGGGCTGTATCTGCACATCCCGTTCTGCCGCAAGCGGTGCAAGTTCTGCTACTTCCGCGTCTACACCGACCGCAACGCCGCCGACGTGGGAACCTACGTCTCGGCGCTGTCGCGCGAGATTGAACTGGTCAGTCAACTCCCCGTGATGGGCGGCCGACCGTTCCGCTTCGTCTATTTCGGCGGCGGTACGCCGTCGTTCTTGAGCGGCAAGCAACTTACCGCGCTCGTCGATCGGCTGCGGGCCAGCATCAACTGGGACCACGCCGAAGAAGTCACCTTCGAGTGCGAGCCGGGCACCCTAAGCGAGCCGAAGGTCCACACGCTGAAAGAACTCGGCGTCACGCGGTTGAGCTTGGGCGTGGAAAACTTTAGCGACGCGGTGCTCGAAGAAAACGGCCGGGCGCATCTTTCGGGCGAAGTCTACAAGTCGTGGCAGTGGATCGAAGCCGCGCGGTTTGACAATGTGAACATCGACCTGATTGCCGGCATGGTGGGCGAGACGTGGGACAACTGGAAAGAAAACATCCGCCGCACGATCGAGCTCTCGCCCGACAGTGTGACGATCTACCAGATGGAGTTGCCGTTCAACACGGTCTACTCCAAAGACATTTTGGGCAATCAGATTGAAATTCCGGTGGCCGACTGGCCGACGAAGCGCGACTGGGTCGATTATGCTTTCCGAGAACTGGAGGCCGTCGGCTACTCCGTCTCAAGCGCCTACACGCTGGTAAAAGACCCGCACAAGGTCAACTTCAGCTACCGCGACAATCTCTGGCAAGGCAGCGATTTATTAGCCACGGGCGTGGCCAGCTTCGGCCACATCTCCGGCGTTCACTACCAAAACCAGACCGAGTGGAACGACTACATTCAGCCGCTCCTCGAACGCGGCCAGTTGCCACTCAAGCGGGCGCTTGCGCCGACGCGGCATCAGATGCTCATTCGGGAAATGATTTTGCTGCTTAAGAAAGGCTATTTGGACGCCGGCTACTTTCGCCAAAAATTTGGCGTCGAGATTCTCGACGATTGGCGCGACGTGTGGCGGAAGTACGCCGACGAGGAACTGCTCACGATCGACGGCGACCGCATCACGCTTTCGCGCGGCGGGCTGCTGCGGGCCGACAGCCTGCTGCCGGCCTTTTTCGAGCCGGAACACCAGGGCGTGCGGTATACCTAATGACCGCGACGCTTCGCTTTATGATGGGAAAATTCGAGGCCGAATTTCCCACCGACCGGCTCTATGCCAAAAATCACATGTGGGCACGACCGCTCGACGGGGCGTGCCGCTTTGGATTGTCGGCCTACGCGGTGCGGCTGTTGCAGGACGTTTACTTTCTTGACTGGATCGTCGCCCCCGGCACACAATTGGCCGCAAAGCAGGAGATCGGCCAAATCGAAAGCAGCAAAGCCGAAAGCTCACTGTACAGCCCCACCGCCGGGCGGCTGGTCGAGGTGAACGAAGTGCTGCTCCGCGATCCGTCGGCGATCAATGTGGACAAGTATGGGGCGGGCTGGATGTTTGCTTTGGAGTGCAACACCGACGGACTACTCACGCCCACGCAGTACCTGGAACATCTCGAATCGGTGTGGGAAGTTACCCAGCGGACGATCAAAGGGCAGATGAACGAGTAGCGCCGCTCGCGTTCCCTGCCCCGCCACTTGCATCCTGAGACGCTCCCATCATGGCTAAACGCATCGCGGTCGTCCTCTCGCAAGGGCAGAGCCACAACCCGGCCAAGCGAAAGCTCGAAGAAGATCTCGTCGCCGCGCTGCTGATGGAGCGCGGCATTGAGGTCACGCTCGTGCCGCATCTGTACGACCTGACGCCCGAGGGAACGGGCATGCTCGCGCTGCAAGGTATCACCGGCGACCTGATCGTTTGCGCCTGGCTCTACCCCCGCGCCGCGCGGTGGACGCTCGACCGCAATGGCATCCGAGGCCAAGAGGGGGTCACGTTGCTCACCGGACTCGGCGAAGAGGATGAGGAGGACGAGGAGCAAGCCGAAGCACAAGAAGACGAAAAGCCGCGCGTCGTCGATCAACGGGAAGCGCCGCGGCGGAAGATTTACTGTCTCGATCTGCGTGCGGAAAAGTCCGCGCAGCCGTACCTCGACGAGATCAAACGCATCGCGGCGGAGGCGGCCACGCAGACGGTCGATTTGCTCGGCCCGCTCGGCTCCGGGAATGGAACGGCGGCCACGCCGGGCGGGCCGATTCATTTGGAGTCGGCCGAGCCGCGCGTGATCGACGAGCAGCCCGCGCGGCGCTGGTATCCGGTGATCGACTTTAGCCGCTGCACGAACTGCATGGAGTGCATCGACTTCTGCCTGTTCGGCGTGTATGGCGTCGATCGGTTCGAGACGATCCTGGTCGAACAGCCGGACAACTGCCGCAAAGGCTGCCCGGCTTGCAGCCGCGTCTGCCCTGAAAACGCGATCATCTTTCCGCAGCACAAGACCCCCACCATCGCCGGCAGCGCAGAGAAGGCCGGGGCAATTAAGATTGATCTTTCGCTGCTATTTGGTGCTCCCGAGACGGGCGAAGACCCGCTGAAAGTCGCGGCACGCGAGCGCGACGAGCAACTGCTGCTCGCCGGCCGCGAAGCGGTCGGCATGGAAGTCGGCATGCCCAGGCGGCAAGCGGACATGCAAGACGCGCCGAAGGACGAGCTGGACGATCTGATGGATCAGCTCGACGACCTCGATCTGTAGCGCCGTTTTCCTTTAAGCTCCGGCGGGTGACGGGGGCGCACCGCGAGACCAGAAGCCCCCGTCCAGCAACCGCGCAGGCACGTCCTTCCGCTCTCCGCCTTCCGCCCTCCGCCTTTTCTCCGCTTTCCGCTTTCTTGCGCTTCGGGGGCTTCCGCTGCGCGGTGCGCCCCCGCCACCCCGGATGTTTCGCGCTGGAGCGGACTGACCGGCTGCCGGTATGCGCCAAAGTCGTTGAAAAAGTGCTTTTTGGCGAAGCGGTAGGCCCAGCTTTTCTCCGGCACTTCGTCGGCCGGATTGTATTGCGAGGGGCGGGGCTGCATCGCGCGCAGTTCCGCCAGCGCCGTGCCGCGCGCGGTGGTGTCGTCCGCGCCGTGCAGCACGACGAGCTGTTCGAGCAGATCGGGCCGTTCGAGCACGATGCAGCCCCGTGTCGTCGAGGCAGCAAGCTGCCGAAAATCGCGGAGGAACGCCGACTCGTTGAACGTCTCGCGCAGCGGGCGCTCGTCGTAGATCGACTCCTTCGCAAACTGCACGATCGGGCAAGGCTCAATCGCTCCCCATGGGCTAATGTGGTGCGTAAAGCCCGTCGCCGCCGGACAGAGCGCGCGGCCGTCGTGGTCGTAATAGGCGTCGATCACGCCAATCGGCTTCGTGGCCCGCGTCTCGACCACGAACTTGCGGATGCGCAACTGCTGTTCGGGCGTCAGCGCCAACTCCGGCGAGGCGTCGGGGCCCATCGGCCGGTAGGTGTGATACCAGAGATACATCACGCCCATCTCGATCAGCCGATCGACCCACGCTTCGCACACCAAATCATCGAGATTCGTCTGACAAACGCTCGTGCAGACGCCCGTGAGGATCTTGTTGCGGACGCAGTTCTGGATGCCCTCGATCGTTTTGCTCAGCACATCGAGCCGGCCGCGGCGCTGGTCGCTGACAATCTCGCTTCCCTCGACGCTAATGAGCGGCGTGACATTGCCCGCGCGCCGCAGTGAGCGGGCGACGTCGTCCGTAATGAAATGGCCGTTGGTGAAGACTTGGAAGTAGCAGTCGGGATGGGCAGGAAAAAGTTCGAGCAGATCGGCGTGCATGAACGGCTCGCCGCCGACGATGCCGAAGAAGTAGTTGCCCATCTCCTTCGCTTCGCCGATCAGGCGATGGAGCGCGTCGAGTTCGATTTTTTCTTGCTTGTGTGCGACATCGACCCAGCAGCCTTGGCAGCGGAGATTGCAGCTATTGATGACGGAGATATAGAGAAACGGGGGAAAGAATTCGCCCCGCGCCAGCCGCCGCTTGTGCTTTTGCACGGCTCGCATTCCCCGAAAGCCGAAGTTGAAAGCCAGCTTCCACAGCAGCCGCGGATCGCTCTCGGTCAGCAGCCGCCTGGCCATGCGGAGGTACATGGGAAAATCTTCGGTACGAGGAATCGAGCGCCGGTGACGGCGGAAGAAAACCGCATTATAGTGTGCGGCTCTCTCGCGGTCAGCCGCCGCGTCGGTGGAAGCGGGCTTCGCGGAAGCGTCGCAGGCCTTCCGCCCTCCGCTTTCCGCTTTCTTGCGCTTCCGGGGGCTTCCGCTCCTCGCGGTGCGCCCCCGCCATCCGGCAGGCAGCAATATCAGCCACTGATTGTCGGTTCCAGCGGTCGTTCGGCAGCCGATTTGCAGGAGTGTTCCTGCGAATGCTCTCCCCTGCTAGGCGGGGGACGGTCGGCGGCCTCGCCGGCCGCTCGACACCCTGGCGGGGCGAGCCTAAAATGGGCGTTTCCGCTGCTCGCTGGCGGACCGCCTCGTAGCGTACGAGCGCGGCACTGGACTGAACCCCTGGCAATCGTATGGTCGACTCGCAACGCCTCTACGGGGCGTATCAAAAAGCTCGTACCGACTTGCTCGCCCAGCGCGGCAAAAAATCGCACTGGGTCGGCGAACTCTCTAGCTCGCCGCTCTCGACTGCCACCGCCATCAGCGCGCTCGTGTTGGCCGAACAACATGCGCATGCGCTGGGCGAAGAATATCTCTCCGAGCAACTCTACCAAGGCGACTTGAGCGAACTGGTCGTCGACAGCGTCCATTGGCTCGCACAGCAACAGAACGAAGACGGCGGCTGGGGTGATACCGACCGCAGCCTCTCGAACATCGCCACCACGATGCTCGTGCGAGCGGCGTTCCATCTGACGGGCGTGCCGGTGCGGTACAAGGACCTGTTGCAGAAGGCAGACGGCTATATCAAAAAGCACGGCGGCATCGCCGGCTTGCGACGCCGGTTCGGCAGCGACAAGACGTTCGCCGTGCCGATCCTCGCCAACTGCGCGCTGGCGGGGCTGGTGTCCTGGAAGAAAGTACCGGCGCTGCCCTTCGAACTCGCCTGTCTGCCGCAGGCTTGGTATCGCTATCTGAACCTGCCGGTCGTCAGCTACGCGGTTCCCGCGCTGGTGGCGATTGGGCAGGCGCGCTACTACCACCGTAAGCCGTCGAACCCGGCGACCCGTCTGCTGCGCCGCATGGCGTGGGAGCCGAGCTACCGGGTGCTCGAACGCTTGCAGCCCGAGAGCGGCGGCTTTTTAGAAGCAACGCCGCTGACGAGCTTCGTCGTGATGAGCCTCGCCAGTAGCGGCCACGCGGATAGCAAAGTCGTCCGGCGGGGCGTCGAGTTTCTGCTCGCTTCGGTTCGCGCCGACGGCAGTTGGCCGATCGACAGCAATCTCGCCACCTGGAACACTTCGCAGGCGATGTGCGCGCTGGCCGCCGCCGGCGATGAAGAACTGCGCGGCAAGAGTGCGGAGCAAGACGAGGCTTGTCTCCAGTGGTTGCTCGATTGTCAGCATCGCCAGGTGCATCCCTTTACCGGCGCCGCGCCGGGGGGCTGGGCGTGGACCGATCTGTCGGGCGGCGTGCCCGATGCCGACGATACGCCGGCCGCGCTGCTCGCCCTGGCGCACCGCCGCAGGACCGCTTCGCCCGAACAGCGCGCGCAGATTGACGAGGCCGCGCGGGCGGGCATCGAGTGGCTGCTAGGACTGCAAAACACCGACGGCGGCTGGCCCACCTTCTGCCGGGGCTGGGGCAGATTCCCCTTCGACCGCAGCGGCGCGGACTTAACGGCGCACGCGCTGCGGGCGCTGCACGCCTGGCGCGGCAAATTGCCCGAGACGGTTCCCGCCAATCCGCGACAAGCACGCGAAGCGCTGCTGCGCTCGGCAGCGCCTGCCGCCGCGATGATGAAGCCCTCGCCGGCAAGCGCCGCCGACGAGACAACCGGCGGCGAGTGCGTGGCGGTGCCTTCGCCCTGGTCCGCCGCGGTCGATCGCCTGCGGCGGCGCAAGGCCGAACCGCTGCCGCCGCTGCAAGTGCGACTGGAGCGCGCGACGCGGCGCGGGCTGCACTATCTGTTGCAACAGCAGCGAACTGATGGAAGCTGGCTGCCGCTGTGGTTTGGCAATCAGTTCTCGCCCGGCGACGAGAATCCGATCTATGGCACCGCCAAGGTGCTGCTCGCGCTGCGCGATCTGGGCTATCTCAATTCGCCCGCCGGCCAGCGTGGACTGGCGTGGCTGGCCGGCGCGCAGCAAGCCGACGGCGGTTGGGGGGGCGGTCCGGTCGCTCGTGAAAAAGGCTTTCCGCACCAGGCATCGAGCGTCGAGGAGACGGCCTTGGCGGTCGAAGCGCTGTTGGCTCGCCCGCAGGACCGCTGGCTGCAAGCGTCCGCCGAGCAAGGGATTAGCTGGCTGGTGGAAGCGGTCGAGCAGGAGCGGCATCGAGAAAGTACCCCGATCGGTTTTTACTTCGCCAAGTTGTGGTATCATGAACGGCTCTACCCGTACATTTACGCGGTTTCCGCCCTGGGCACGGCGGTCGCGCAGCAGCAGTTGGCCGCCGCGCGGACCGACGAGCCCGCCCACCTGAGCGGCACCTAAACCGATCCCGCTTCGGTCCCCGCCGAGCAACCGAGAAGGACGGCTCCTTTGATGACGGTATCGACCGACCCGCCACGCCCCGGGCAGGCCGCGCCCGCCGAGCGCCGCTCGCGTCGCCGCAAGACCAGCCATCTGAAGCTCGTGCCCGAGCCGAAAGCGCTCCGCGAGAGCCTGCGCGCCCAGTGCCGCGCGGTCGTCGCCAAGCTCGACAAGTCGCAGCCGCTCTCGCTCGAACAGATGGAAACACTCGTCCGCCGGTTGCTCGCCGAGCAAGACCTGCCCGAAGGCTATCTCGGCTGGACGATGGTCACGCTCGCCAGCGCGTTTTGGGAAGACCAGGTCGCGGCGGTTCCGCCCGAACGGCGGCTGCTGCTTTTGCCGCACTGTCTCAAACACGCCGAAGGCTGCCCGGCTGATTACGATCAGTTCGGCCTCAACTGCAAACAATGCGGCGCGTGCAGCATCGCCGACTACCGTACGATTGCCGAGGAGATGGGCTACCGCGTGCTCGTGGCCGAAGGCTCGCCGGTCGTGCTCAAGATCATCGTCAGCGGCTACGTCGATGCGATCATCGGCGTGGCTTGTCTCAACGTGCTGGAAAAGGCGATCGACAAGATTCTGCTGGCCGGGATTCCCTGCATGGCCGTGCCGCTCTTGTCGAGTGACTGCCGTAACACGTCGGTCGATGAGGATTGGGTCGATGCGATGATCCGCCTGCGGCACGAACCGCCGGCTGTGCAGACGCGCTCCTACCTGCATCTGATGCGAGCGGCGACGCAGATTGTTTCGCCCGAATCGCTTGACCGGCTCGCGCCGCGTTTGCGCAGCGGGCCACGGCTCGCCGAAGCCGACGGTGAAGGACTCTCGGCTCTCGATCCGGTCGCGGCCACCGAGGCAATTGCTTACGACTTCATCGCCAAAGGAGGCAAGTACTCGCGGCCGTTCATTACGCTCGCCGTCTACGATGCGCTCACCGGCGGCGCAGGGACGTTGCCCGACGGGGCGGAGCACTTGGCGAATCTGCCCGACGCGGTAAAGCGCGCGGCGCTGTCGATCGAGATTTTTCATAAGGCGTCGCTCGTTCACGACGACATCGAGGACGATGATAGTTACCGCTATGGCAGCCAAACGCTGCATCGCCAGTACGGCGTGCCGACGGCGATCAACGTGGGCGACTACTTGATTGGGCTGGGCTATCGGCTCGTCAGCCGCGAGAGTGGCACGCTGGGCGCCGACGTGGCGGCCGACATTCTCGACCGGCTGGCCGATGCGCACATGAAGCTCTCCGAAGGCCAGGGCGCCGAACTGATTTGGCGCGACGCCCGCGACAAGGCGCTGGCCCCGCTCGACGCGCTGAAGATCTACGCCCTCAAGACGGCCCCGGCGTTCGAGGCGGCGCTTTACTGCGGCGTGCGACTGGCCGGCGCGGCCGACGGATATGCCGAGCCGCTCCGCAAGTTCGCCCAGCACTTGGGCGTGGCGTTTCAGATCCTTAATGACTTGAAAGACTGGCAAGGCGACCAGGACAACAAGCTCGCCGCCGGCGGCGATGTGCTCGGCGGCCGTCCCACCGTGCTCTGGGCGCTCGCGCTGGAGGGCTTGTCGCAGGAAGATCGCCTGGCGCTGGAGCAACTCATTCAGCAGCAAAATTCTTCCGGCACCATTAGTCGCGTCCGGCAGCTTTACCAGGCAGCCGGTGTATTTGAAAAAGCGCACCGTTTGGTCGACAAGTACCAGCAGCGCGCCGAGGCGATTGCCGACGAGATCGAGCCGGAGCCGTTGCGGCGGTTGCTTTACTATCTGATTGATACCGTGCTGGAACGCCCGGCCGAGACGAGCCTTCTGACTGTCACTCCGCTTCTGCCCACTGAGATTCCCGCCGCGCAAAAATGATCCCCCGCCGGCGCGGCTGCTTTGGCAGCATCGGCCCGGCGTGCCTCACTCCTGAAAGGGAGTTGCCCGTGAGCGACGTGCATCCCGTTACGCCCGACTTGGCGACGCTAGCGTCGTTGTTTTACCCGTCGGTCGCGGCGTTGGGCAGCTTTGAGGAAGTCCCCGCCGAGGCGCTGCCCGAGCCGTATCAGACGCTCCTGGCCCACGAAAACCACATGACCGTGACGGTCGAGCACTGGCATCAGTCGCCCGTCGACGTGCAGGTGCTCAAGAAGCACCTGACCGAGCAAGCCTACGCGCGCAAGATTCTGCTCGCCCGCCAAAGCGACGGGCAAGTCGTGCAGTACGGCATCATGCGCATCCAGTACGAGTACCTCGCCGACGCGGTGCGGCAGGAAATCGAAAGCGAAGCGACCCCACTCGGACGGGTGCTCATCAACCACAACGTCCTCCGCCAGGTCGAGCTTTTCGCACTGTGGCGCGTCACGCCGGGCGAAGAACTGCGAGGGCTGCTCGGCATGCGGCCGGGCGAAATCACCTACGGCCGCACGGCGCTGATCCATGTCGATGGCGAGCCGGCGGTCGAACTGCTGGAGATTCTGACGCCCGTGTAGGATTGGGCGGAGAGGACGCTACAATTTTTCGTTGAGCCGCGCGGAACGCGCGGCTGGGTTTCACCTTTTACTGCGGCGGCAAGTTATGAACTACGACTGTATTGTGATGGGCGCGGGGCCAGCCGGTTCGACCGTGGCGGCTCTGGTGGCCGAGGCGGGTTACAAGACGCTGCTTGTCGAGCGGGAAAAGTTCCCCCGCTTTCACATCGGCGAATCGCTCATGCCCGATACCTACTGGACGCTCAAGCGGCTAGGCGTGCTCGATCAAATGAAGAACAGCTCGTTCACCAAAAAATACAGCGTGCAGTTCGTCTCCAGCAGCGGCCGTGAATCGGCTCCCTTCTTTTTCAACCAGCACGACCCGCACGAGTGTTCGCAGACCTGGCAAGTCGAGCGGAGCAAGTTCGACCAGATGCTGTTCGACAACGCCGCCCGCAAAGGGGCCGAGTGCCGCGACGCGACGCGCGTGCTGGACGTGCTCTTTGAAAACGAACAGGCCAGCGGCGTCCGGCTCCGCACGGCGGACGGCCAGACCGAGACGCACTCGGCCCGCGTCGTCGTCGATGCCACCGGGCAGTCGGCGATCCTCAGCAACGCGATGGGCCTGCGGCACGTTGCCCAAGACCTAAAAAAAGCCGCGATCTGGACCTACTACCGCAACGCGCGGCGCGACGAGGGGGACAACGGCGGCGCGACGATCGTGCTGCGGACGCAGTCGCGCAAGGCGTGGTTCTGGTACATTCCGCTCTCGGACAACATCACCAGCATCGGCGTCGTGGCCGACAACGATTATCTGCTCAAAGGGCGCGGCACGCCCGAAGAAGTTTATCGCCAGGAAGTCGCCGACTGCCCGGTGCTCGTCGATTGGCTCAGCGAGGCCGAACAGGTTGAGACGATCCGCATCGCCAAAGAATACACCTACTCCAACGAGCGCTCCGCCGGCGCGGGCTGGGTGGCGGTCGGCGATGCCTGGGGCTTTATTGATCCGCTCTACTCGTCGGGCGTGATGTTCGCGCTCAAGTCGGGCGAATGGGCCGCCGACGCAATCATCGAAGGTCTCGGCAAAGACGATCTCTCGGCCGAACAACTCGGCAAGTGGGTGCCCGACCTGGCCTGGGGCTCGCAGTGGGTCCGCAAGCTCGTGCAGGCGTATTACAAAGACTGGTTCAGCTTTGGGCAGTTCCTCCGCCAGTACCCGCAGCACCAGGGCAACGTCACGGACATTCTCATCGGCCGCGTATTTCAGCCCAGCGCCGGCGAGATTTTCAAAGACCTGGAGCCTTGGCTCGAACAGGCGCAGGCCGAGCGGGCTGCGTCTGCTTCGGAGGAGAATTAGCGCCGCGCGGGCGCTAAGATTGAGGGTGCCACTCTCTGGCTTGTCCAGCAGTGCCCTAGAGTTACGGTAAGCCCGTGGCGGATCATTTCCAGTTCCGCGCACCGATCGAAAGCGAGTACCGATGCAGTACGTCGTCTGGTTGCTGATCGTGTTGCTGATTGTTCTGCACCAGGACAACTGGCTCTGGGACGATCCCTATCTCGTCGGGGGCTTTCTGCCGATCGGGCTGCTGTATCACATGGGCATTTCGCTCGCGGCGGCCGTGGTCTGGTATCTGGCGACGATTTTTTGTTGGCCTCCTGAACTGGAAGCCGCCGATGAGTCCGCGACGGAGAGCCGCCAAGCATGACGCAAATCGCCATCATCGCGGTCTATCTGGCGCTGCTCTTGGCGCTGGGGCTGTTCTCCCACCGGCTCTTTCGCGGCACGTCGGGCGACTACATGCTCGCCAGCCATTCGATCGGGCCGTTTCTGCTGCTGATGTCGATCTTCGGCACCACGATGACCGCCTTTGCCCTCGTCGGCTCGACCGGCGAGTCGTATAGCGAAGGCATCGGCGTCTACGGCCAGCTCGCTTCCTCCAGCGGCATCATCCACTCGCTCTGCTTCTTTTTGATCGGCGTCAAGCTCTGGCAGTTCGGCCACAAGTACGGCTATCGCACGCAAATCCAGTTCTTCCGCGACCGGCTCGAAAACGACGCCATCGGCCTGCTGCTCTTTCCGATTCTCGTCGGGCTGGTGATTCCCTATCTGCTGATCGGCGTGATCTCCTCCGGGGCCGTGATTAACGGCGTCACCGAAGGGGCGTTTGAAAACTCCTTCGCCGAAGCCGATTACGGCGTGCCGAGCTGGCTCGGGGCGCTGGTTATCTCCGTGGTTGTGCTGATCTACGTCTTTTATGGCGGGATGCGCGGCACCGCTTGGGCCAACGCCTTTCAGACGATGATCTTCATGGTGCTGGGCGTCGTCACCTTCTTCGTGATCGCCAACAAACTCGGCGGGCTGCAAGGAGCAAGCGAAGCGGTGCTCGCCGGGCATCCCAGCAAGCTGATGCGCGAAGTCGCGCCCGAAGAACACGAGGCGTATCTGCGCCAGCGCGCCGTCTGGGAAGACTTGGCCCGCTACAACTACGCCGTGAGCCAAAAAAGGCTCGAACTCTCGCCCGAACAAGTTGCCGCCGCGCATGCCGCCTACGGCGGCCCGCGCTCGCCCGGCTGGGAGCAGCGCGCCGAGGCAAACTTTGCGACAGAACAAAAGCTGATAAACCTCTCGACGCGGGAAAAGGCGCTGGCGCTGCTCGAACAAGACGATCGCGTTTACGATCCGAGCGACAAGGTGCTCGATGCCGAGGGCGAGCGGCTGCCGCTGGAGCGCTTCGAGCGTTCGCAGACGTGGCCGAAAAAAGCGCTGGCGAGATTCGCCGATCGGGTCGGCAATCCGAGCGAGCCGCTCGATCCGGCGCGTCCCGAGCTAGGCAACAAGTGGACTCGCCGCCGCGCGCTGGGCGTCTACCGCGCGACGAGTTGGGCGCCGGAGGAGCCGCATCCGATGAGCCGGCTCAAATTTTTCACCTACCTGCTCGTGCCGCTGTCGGTCGGCATGTTTCCGCACCTGTTCCAGCATTGGCTTACCGCCCGCAAGGCGTCAAACTTCAAGCTCTCGGTCGTCTGCCATCCGCTGTTCATCATGATCGTCTGGGCACCGTGCGTGCTGGTCGGCGTCTGGGCGACTTCGGCCGTGTACGAGGGACGGCCGCTCGTTCCTCCCCACTTTCCACCGAACGCCGTACTGGCGAAGCTGGTCAACGATCTGTCCGGCAATTTTCTCGGCGGTCTGCTCACCGCCGGCGTGCTGGCGGCGATCATGTCGTCGCTCGATAGCCAATTTCTCTGTCTCGGCACGATGTTCACCGAAGACGTCGTGTTCCATCGCAGGCGTCCTGGCACCTACAGCGAGCGAAAAAAGATTTTCATCGCCCGCTCGTTTATCGTGGCCATCGTTGCCATCACCTATGGCCTCAGCCTCTTCGAGCCGCGGCGCGTGTTCACGCTCGGCGTATGGACTTTTTCCGGCTTCTCGTCGCTGTTTCCGCTCATCTTCGCCGCGATCTATTGGCGACGCTTGACGGTCGCGGGGGCGTACGCTTCGATTTTGGCAACGGTGGCGAGTTGGCTTTACTTTTTCTGGCAATCGGGTTTCGGCAAGAACGCCGATTACACGTTCGACCTGTACTTCGAGGGGCAGGTGTACGAACTGATGCCCGTCGCTCCGATTTTCCTTTGTTCGCTCGTGGCGCTCGTGGCCGTTTCGCTCGTAACGAAGCCGCCGAGCGAGACGACACTCGCCAAGTTCTTTCGCTGACCGAACCATTGCGTCGAGCGGTCGGCAGCGCTGCCGCGCGAGGCTTTTCATTCCATGAAAATTGTCTATCTGGCAGCAGGTGCGGCCGGCATGGTTTGCGGAAGTTGTCTGCACGACAACACGCTCGCCGCTGCGCTGCTCGCCGCGGGCGACGAAGTGCTGCTGGTACCGACGTATACGCCGCTGCGGACCGATGAAGAAAACGTCTCTCTGCCGCGTCTCTTTTACGGCGGGCTGAACGTCTATCTGCAGCAAAAGCTCCCGCTCTTTCGCCACACGCCGGCGTGGATCGACCAGCTGCTGGGCGCGCCGTGGCTCGTCAGCCAACTCGCCCGCTTCGGTTCGAGCGTCGATCCAACGCGGCTGGGCGACTTGACCGTCTCGATGCTGCAAGGCGAAGCCGGCTATCAGCGCAAGGAACTCGACAAGCTCGCCACCTGGCTTGCTGATGAAGTGCATCCCGACGTGGTGCATCTGTCGAACTCGATGCTCCTTGGCATGGCCCGCGAGCTGCGCCGCCGGCTCGGCGTGCCGATCGTCTGCTCGCTGTCGGGCGAAGACGTTTTTCTCGAACAACTCACGCCCCCCTACTATGACCAAGCCCGCGCGCTGCTCCGCGAGCGGAGCGCGGACGTGGCCGCTTTCGTGGCGCTGAATGGTTACTTCGCCGACATTATGAGCGAGTACCTGTCCGTCTCCCGGCAACAAGTACACGTCATTCCGCATGGGCTGAACCTCTCCGGCCATCGCCCGCGCCCCGAGCGCTCGACCGATAGCCCTGTCACGATCGGCTTTCTGGCCCGCGTCTGCCACGACAAGGGACTGCATCTGCTGGCCGAGGCGTTTGAACTGCTCTGCCGCAAAAAAAATCTTCCGCCGCTGCGGCTTAAGGTTGCCGGCTATTTGAGCAAGTCGGATCGCGATTACCTTCGCCAGATTGAGTCGCGGCTGCGGCGGGCGGGCCTCGCCGACCGCTTCCACTATGCCGGCGAGCCGGACCGGGCGGGCAAGATCGAGTTCCTACACTCGCTCGATGTGCTGAGTCTGCCGACCGTCTACCGCGAGAGCAAAGGGCTACCCGTGCTCGAAGCCTGGGCCAACGCCCTGCCGGTCGTCCTCCCCCGGCATGGCACGTTCCCGGAACTGGTCGCCGATACCGATGGGGGGCTGCTCGTTGAGCCGGGCGATCCCCAGGAATTGGCCGCCGCGCTGGCCCGCCTGGTGCGCGACCCGGCGCTAGGCCGCCAACTCGGTGAGAACGGCCACCGCGCGGTCCACGACCGCTACCATGCGCCGCTCATGGCCCACCGGCATCGCGAGCTGTACGGGCAGCTTCTCGGCCACCCTGCCCCGCCGGACGTAAGCCAAACGCCTGCCGCCGGTTAGATCCCGCTGCTGCTGGCGCTTCGACTCGGTCCTCAATCGTCCCATTTCGTGTCCCCAAAACGCGCGCCGCCCTTGCGTCGCGGGGGGAATCGGCTAAAATTACTCGTTTGCCACCAGATCGGTTGTCCGCTCCGCAGGCAGCCGCCGAAATATAGAGTTGATTCACGCGATCCAAAGTTTTCGAGGAAGATTGGCATGAGCCGAGGCTTTTCCCGCAAGAAGAACGCCGCCCGCAAGGTCAAGAAGAAAGACCCGTTGTTCGTCGACGGCCAGCGTCCGCGTCCGATGTACGTGGACTACAAGAACCTGGACCTGCTGAGCAAGCTCACCAACCGTCATGGGCGGATCGTGGGCCGCCGCAAGACCGGCTGCACGGCCGTCAGCCAGCACGCCGTCACCAAAGCGATCAAGCGTGCCCGCTTCATGGCCCTGATGCCCTACGTCGGCGACTAGCGCGCAACGCGGCATTTTAGCCACCGCGGCTGGCGGGGGCGCACCGCGAAAGCGGAAGCCCTCGGAAAGACCTGCGTCCCCAAGCGCGCAGGGCAACTCAGCCGCCCCTGAGTCCAAGGCTTCTGTGAACCACTGGCAAGTTCTTGCCTTGTTGTTGCTCGCCGGGGGCTTCCGCTCTGGTGGTGCGCCCCCCGCCGCTATCCAGTTTGGCGGCTGCGGGCGAAACTCTTCTTCTGAACGTGCGCCCCACGAAGACCAGCTATAATGTCGAGAGCTGCCGCGTGTTGCGGCGCGCTCTCGCCACTTTTTCCGCTGAGCCGGTCTTATGCCTTTTGTCATCACGCGCCGCGTCGAGTTCCAAGACACCGACATGGCCGGCATCATGCACTTCACGGCCTACTTTCGCTTCATGGAAGCGGCCGAGCATGCTTTTCTGCGGGAGCATGGGCTGAGCGTGTTTTTGCAGGACGAGCAGGGCAAGATTAGCTGGCCCCGCGTCTCCGCCCATTGCGACTACACCGCCCCGGCGCATTTTTCCGAAGAACTGCAAATCGCCGTCCGCGTCGACCGGCTGGGCGAAAAGAGCGTCACCTACGAGTTTCTCTTCCGCCGCGATGGAGTGCAACTCGCACGCGGCACAATGACCAGCGTCTGCTGCCGCTTTCCTCAAGACGCCCCGCCCCAGGCGATCCCGATTCCCCAAGCCATCCGCGCCAAACTGCACGCCGCCCAAGAACAGTCCTAATCCACCGGCAAGCGCGGAGCGATCCCTCGGCCACAGCTTACAGCCTCTAGCTTACAGCCCGTAGCTTGCAGCCTACAGCCTCATGTCGTATCTCCCCCTGCTTACCGTTCGACTTGCCACGGGGCTGGAAAAGCTGCCCGAAGGGCAGCGCACCCGGCACGCCGACTACTTTCGAGCCGCCCAGCGGCCCGACGGCGGCTTTGCCGGCCGCGAGGGGGAGAGCGATCTGTACTACACCGGCTTCGCTCTGCGTGGGCTGGCACTGCTGGGGGCGCTCGAAGGAAGCGTCGCCGAGCGTGCAGGCGCGTTTCTCCGCAGCCGTTTGACCGGCCAAGCCCCGGCGGTCGATTTTCTCTCGCTCATTTACGGTGCGAATCTACTCTCGATGGCCGCCGGCATCGACATCTTTGCCGACCGGCAAGCCTCCTGGCGTGCGGCGGTCGCGGAGATGCTGGAAAGCTTCCGCCGCGACGATGGCGGCTACGCCAAAGGCCCCGACGGTGCGGCGAGCAGCACCTACCACTCCTTTCTGGTCGTGCTCTGCCAACAGTTGATCGAAGTGCCGACGGTCGCGCCCGACCGGCTCGCCGACTTCGTGCTGAGCCAGCACCGCGAGGACGGCGGCTTCGTCGAAATTCGCGCCATGCGCCGCAGCGGCACCAATCCGACCGCCGCCGCAATCGGGCTGCTTAAAATCCTCGATCGGCTGGATGAGCAACTCGCCGAAGGCACGACCGACTTTCTGCTCGCCATGCAAACCGACGAAGGGGGCTTGCGCGCCAACACGCGCATCCCCATCGCCGACCTGCTGAGCACCTTTACCGGCCTGCTCACGCTCGCCGATCTCGGCTACCTCGACGAGCTTGATACCACGGCCGCACGCAACTACGTCGCGGCGCTCGAACGCCCCGAAGGGGGCTTTCACGGCGCTGCCTGGGACGGGGCGAGCGATGTAGAATACACCTTCTACGGCCTCGGCTCGCTCGCCCTGCTCGCTTAGACCATGCCAGAACTCGAAGTCCAGCACGTCGCCAAGCAGTTTCCGACTCGTAGCGAGCCGCTCGTCGTGCTGCGCGACGTGTCGCTCGCGCTGGAGCGCGGACAGAGCCTTGCGGTCGTCGGCCCCAGCGGGTCGGGCAAGAGCACGCTGCTGCACGTCATCGGCACGCTCGACCGCCCCACGTCGGGCAGTGTCCGCCTCGCCGGCGAAGACCCGTTCGCCTTTGACGAACCGGCGCTTGCCCGCTTCCGCAATCGCAAGATCGGCTTCGTGCTTCAGGACCACCATCTGCTGCCGCAGTGCTCGGTGCTCGAAAACGTCCTCCTGCCCACGCTGGCCGACGGCGCCGCCACGGGCGAGGATGTCGAGCGGGCACGAGCGCTGCTCGACCGCGTCGGGTTATCGCAGCGACTCGAACACCGCCCGGCTGAACTCTCCGGTGGCGAACGTCAACGCGCGGCGCTCGCCCGAGCACTCATCCGCCAGCCCGTGCTCCTGCTCGCCGACGAACCGACCGGCAACCTCGACCGCTCGACCGCCGCGAGTGTCGGCGGGCTGCTCCTCGTACTTTGCCGCGAACAAAACATGATGCTCATCGTCGTCACCCACAGCCCCGACCTCGCCGCGATTGTGGGGAGACGCGCGGAACTGAACGAAGGAGTTTTGGAAGGGCTGTAGGCGGTAAACGATAGGCGGGAGGCCGCGATTTAACGTCCTTCCCACGAAGGCGGCAGTCCAGAGCGCATCGTACAGAGCGAAGTCGCAAGAGAAACGCAAATCGAATCCTAAGTTCCCGCCTGCGCGGGAAGGACGGTGCCGACCCGCTCCGAACCTGCGCCAAATAGTTCATCCCACAGCCCGTAGCTCGCAGCCCGTAGCTTGCAGCCCCCAGCCTCTCATGTCCTCTCTCCGCCTCATTCTCCAAAACCTTCGGCACCACTTGCGAATGCACGGGGCGGTGGCGCTGGGCGTGGTGGCGGCGACAGCGGTGCTGACCGGCGCGCTACTGGTGGGCGACTCGATGCAGGGCAGCCTTCGCAGCCTGGCGATTGAGCGGCTGGGGCGGGTTGATGAGATGCTGCTGAGCGACCAACCCTTCCGCGCGGCGCTAGCGCGGGAAGTCGCCAGCCGCAGCGCGTTTCAAGCTCATTACACGGCCGCCGTGCCGGTTTGGCTGCTGCGCGGAACGGTCGAGAAGCCGGACTACGACGCTCCGGCACGCGCCAATCAGGTTACGCTGATCGGCTCGACGGCGCACTTTTGGCGGCTCGGCGACCAGCAGCCGGCACGACTGCCGCAGCGGGATGAGGTGGTCCTCAACCAGCCGCTCGCCGACGACTTGGGGGCCAAGGTCGGCGACGAACTGCTCGTGCGCATCCCGCTCGCCGGCGATGTCCCCTCGGAGAGCCTGCTCGGCAAAAAAACTGAAACGCTCGCCAGCCGGCGTCTCAAGCTCGTCGCCATCGTCCCGCCGCGCGGGCTGGGCAGCTTTAGTCTCCGGCCGAATCAGCAGCTCCCGCGCAATGCCTATTTGCCGCTCGAAGTCGTGCAAGACGTGCTCGACGAGCCGGGCAAGGTGAACGCGCTCCTCGTAGCCGGACGCAACGCCGCACGCCCTGCCCCTCCCTCGGCGAGCGCCGCGCTGCAAGCCGCTCTCGATCCACAGCCGTCGGATTACGGATTGTCGATTGACGAGGTGCGCATCGGAGGCGAAGCCAACCCCGCCGCGCACTACTTCAACATCACCAGCGAGCGGATGTTTCTCCCCGCGCCGGTCGTTGCCGCCGCGCAGCGGGCCTTTGGCGAGGAAGGACTGCAGCCGACAGTGACCTACCTGGCCAACACGATTCGCGCGGGCGGCAAAACGATTCCCTATTCCACCGTGACCGGACTGCAACCGACGGCGGAACTGGGGCCGGTCTTCGGCCCTGCGGGAGAGCCGCTTACGATTGGCGAGCATGAAATCATCCTCAACCGCTGGGCGGCCGACGACCTCGGTGCCGAGCCGGGGGACTCGATCGCGCTGAGCTACTACGAGCCGGTCAGCACGCACGGCGAGCTGGTCGAGCCGCCGCCGGTGACGTTCAGGCTCAAGGCGATTGTTCCGCTCCAGTCGGCCGACTCCACGCCGACGGCGGCCAGCGACCCGCACTTTACGCCCGAGCTAAAGGGCGTGACCGATCAAGCGTCGATTGACGATTGGGATCTGCCGTTTGAACTAGTGGAGGAAATCCGCGACCAGGACGAGCAGTATTGGGA
Organism: uncultured Pirellulales bacterium; assembly: GCA_964481585.1. Classification (GTDB taxonomy): domain Bacteria; phylum Planctomycetota; class Planctomycetia; order Pirellulales; family CAYZVT01; genus CAYZVT01. The sequence goes on along the minus strand of CAYZVT010000009.1, from coordinate 5,952 downwards.
CGACTACCGCACGACGCCCAAAGCCTTCATCTCGCTCGCCGCCGCGCGGCGGCTGTGGGCGAGCCGTTTTGGCGACACGACCTCGCTCCGCATCCCCTACCGTGCAGGAAGAACCGCCGCGAGCATTTTTGCCGAGTTGGAACTTGACCCGGCGCAGCTTGGGCTGGTCTTTCGTCCCGTGAAGCGCGAAGCGCTCGCCGCCGCGCAGGGGACAACGCCCTTCGGCGTGCTGTTTCTCTTGTTCAGCATGTTTATCATCGCCGCCGCCGCGATGCTCACGCTCCTCTTGTTTCGGCTCGCCGTCGAGTTGCGGGCGAGCGAGTTGGGGCTGCTCGCCGCCGTCGGGCTGCGCCGCCGACAGATTGCCGGCATTTTTCTCGGCGAAGCATTCGCCGTGGCCCTCCTCGGAGCACTCGTCGGCGTGGCGGTGGGCGTGGGCTATGCTGGGCTGCTATTGGCGGGCTTAAGCACCTGGTGGCTCGACGCCATCACGACTCCCTTCTTGCGGCTGCACGTTAGGGCGGGTAGTCTTCTCGCCGGACTGCTAAGCGGCGTGCTCGTGGCGCTCCTGACGACCAGCCTTTCGCTCCGCAAGCTCGTGCGGCTCCCCTTGCGAAGGCTGCTTGCCGGCGATGCAAGCGAAACGGCCACGCTCGCCGGCAAAGGCGGTGGGCGCGCACGTCACGTCGGGCGAGGGCTACTGATTCTGGCTCTGGCAACCGCCATCGCCGCGCTGTGGTTGCGGAACGAAGCGCAAATCGGCGCGTTTTTTGGTTCTGGGGCGATGGTTTTGGCGGCGATATTGCTGCTGCTCTGGTCGCGCTTTCGCAGTGGTCCACGTAGCACCGCTGAACCGGCGGCGAATTTTGGCTTGCGCCGGCTCGCGGCACGCAATGCCGCGCGCAATCCTTCGCGGAGCACGCTGACAATCGGGCTGGTCGCGGCGGCGAGCTTTTTGGTGATTGCCGTCAGTGCGTTTCGACTGGCTCCCACGCAGGCCGGCACCGGCGGCTTTGAACTGGTCGCCGAAAGCGATCAGCCGCTGCTGCACTCGCTCAATTCGCCCTCCGGACGGTTCGAGCTTGGCTTCTCCAGCGATGACGAAAAGCGGCTCGCCGCGTGCCAAACCTATGCCCTTCGCGTCCATGCGGGCGAGGACGCCAGTTGCTTGAATCTTTACCGGCCCAGTCAGCCTCGTGTGCTTGGTCTTCCCGCGGCGCTCGTCGAGCGCGGCGGGTTTGAATGGGCGCAGTCCGCCGCCACGACTCCGACCGAGCAGGCCAATCCCTGGCGGCTGCTCGAAAAGCCCCTTGGCGGTGACGTGGTGCCGGTCGTGCTCGACTTGAACACGGCGATGTACAGCCTGCACCTGTGGAGCGGAGTCGGCGAGACCTTTACGATCCAGGACGGCCAAGGCCGGCCGCTCACGCTCCAAGTCGTCGGCCTGCTGAAAAACAGCATGCTCCAAGGCGAAGTCCTGATGAGCGAAGCGGACTTTTTGCGGCATTTTCCCGAGAGCCAAGGGTACCGGTTCTTTCTGGTCGATGTGCCCCAGGCGCAGTCGGTCGCCGCCGTGCAGCGCTCGCTGGAAAGCACGCTTGGCGATTGGGGCTTCGACGCCGTGCGGGCGACGGATCGCTTGCAGGCATTCCTCGCCGTGCAAAACTCGTATCTCTCGACCTTCCAGAGTCTCGGCGCGCTCGGCCTGCTGCTCGGCACCTTTGGACTGGCGACCGTGCAATTGCGGAATGTCTTCGAACGACGCGGCGAACTGGCGCTGCTCCGCGCGACCGGCTTTCGCCGCCGCCGGCTCGCCGGACTGGTGCTGCTGGAAAATGCTCTGCTGCTCGTTGCTGGACTGGCGGTTGGCCTGATTGCGGCGCTGGTGGCCGTGCTTCCGCATCTGGTACTCGGCGGCGCAAAGGTTCCCTGGCAACCGCTCGCCGTGATGCTGGCGGTCGTGCTCGTCGTGGGACTGCTGGCGGGACTGCTCGCCGTGCGGGCAACGCTGCGTGCGCCGCTGATTCCCGCTCTGCGGGGTAAGTAGTTCGCGTTCCGGTGGGAGTGTGGGGGAAAGATAGCCGTTAGCGGTCAGCCGTCAGCGGTCAGACGTTAGCTGTCAGCAAAGCACCTCCTTCCCGCGCAGGCGGGAATCCAGACCGTTGCTTTCGCGCCACGACCGCATCGAAGCGGCTATCCGGCCTGGCGGCTGCGGGCGAAAAGGGGAACCAGAGGGCGCTAGAGTTAAAGCAGGGCGCGCTAGCTCCGCCTCCGCAGGGGCCGCTTTCCGCGTTTCGGGCGCTGCGGCGTCCTGCTACACTGGAGGTTTCCCCCCCTGCCCTACCGATGCACGGAGGCTTCGCCGTGATCCGCGTTTTGTTGGCGACCACTCTGACGATTCTCTGTTGGGGCACCTACGGACCGCTGCTCCACTGGGGCCAAGAGGCGATGGGGCACAGCCGCCTGCGGCCGTTCGTCTGCGTCGGGCTGTCTTACTTTCTCGTCGCGGTCGTGGCGCCGGGCATCTATCTCTACCTCAAAGGCGAACGCGGCGGGTGGACTGTCTCGGGAGCCTTGTGGAGCCTCTTTGCCGGAGCGGCAGGCGCGCTCGGTTCGCTCGGCATCATCCTCGCCTTCGCCGAAGGCGGCCGGCCGATGCTCGTCATGCCGCTCGCCTTCGGCGGCGCGCCGGTCATCAATGCCTTTCTCACGATCTTCCTGTCGCGGTCCTTCAAGCAGGTCGGCCCGGTATTTCTCGCCGGGCTGATTCTCGTCGTCTCCGGGGCCGTCACAGTGCTCGTCTTCAAGCCCGGCGCGGGTCCCGCCGGCGCGATGCAACTTTCGCTCGACGCGCTGCTGCTGGTGATGCTGTGGGTTGCGGTTGTCGCATTTTCCTGGGGCATATACGGTCCGGTGCTTCACAGAGGGCAAATGAACATGGGCGGCAGCCGGTTGCGGCCGCTGATGTGCGTGGGGCTGACCTACTTTGCCGTCGCCGTGGTGGTGCCGCTCGTGCTGCTCAGCTCGGCCGGCGAAGACGGAAGTTGGACCGGCAGCGGTCTGTTTTGGAGCCTCACGGCGGGCGTCGTCACGTCGGTCGGCGCGCTGGGGATCATCATGGCCTTCAACTTCGGCGGCAAGCCGGTCTACGTGATGCCGCTCGTCTTTGGCGGCGCGCCGGTCGTCAACACGTTCTTCTCGATGGCGACGAGCCGTGACCTTAGCCCACCGGGCGCGGTGTTTTACGCGGGGCTGATTCTCGTCGCCGTGGGGGCCGTGATTGTGCTCGTCTTCGCGCCCCGCGCTCCGCATGCTCCCCCGGCCCCATCGCCGCCCAACAAAAGCCGCCCCGCCGCCGAAACGACGGCCTGACTTCCATGAGCCGCCTTGCTCCTCAAGAAGCGATGACGCGCATCGACACGCTGCTGGCGCATGTCTGGATGGTGCGGACGTTCTTAAAGCATTCGGACGAGGCCGAGGAGGACGACGAGCTGCGCGCGGTGCACCGCACGCTCTACGACTACATGCTCGCCCTCGGCGAAGCCTGGAACGCGCAGGACGCCGCCGCTTATCTCCGCCAGGCGCGCAAGAAACTGAGCAAGCTCCGGCAGGCGACCGAACGTTTTCTAGAGATACAGCCCGAAGTCAGCGAGCACACCAATTTCCGCATGGCCGCCACCTCGCTCCGCGCGGCGGTCGCGGAAATCGGCGCGATTCTGGAAGACCAGCGGCCAGCATAAGCGCGAGAAGCGACGAGTCGCGCACACCGTCCTTCCCGCGCAGGCGGGAATCCAGACCGAAATGGCCGGGGCTTCCGCTGCGCGGTGCGCCCCCGCCACCCATCGTCCCCTGCCCCCTGCCCCCCAGTCCGCGGATTCCCGCCTGCGCGGGAAGGACGCACTTGGCTGACCGCTGATGGCTGACCGCTGACGGCTGATCGCGCTACGTGCCCCGCACCGGTCCGAACCACTCGATCTGCCGGCGAGGGCAAAACCGCCAGCCGCGCTCGGCGCAGGCCGCTTCGATCCAGCTGGCCTTTTCCGCGAGCGCCTCAAGCTGCGTGCCCTGGGGCATGAGCATCACGCGCTGCGGCGCGATCTCGGGAAACTCGCGGAGGTAGCGTTCCACTTCGTCGCAGTCCTCCGGCACATCGACCACGAATTTTATCTGGTGGCGATACTCCCGCACGAGGCGGCGGATCACCTCCGGGTTGTGCCGGGTGTGCTCGTGTCGCCGGCTCCACCGCGCGCTCCGCTCGGAGGGCGGCGTGCTGTTGGCGAGCTTCGGGCTGATTGACATCAGATCGCACGCGACCGGCAAGTGGAGCGTGCCGGCCGTTTCGATTGTGATATGCCGCCCGGCGCGATGCAGCGCCTCGGTGAGCGGAATCGCCTCGGCAAACAGCAGCGGCTCGCCGCCGGTGAGCACCACATGGCGGCAGTCCCATTCTTCAACCTGGGCGAGAATTTCCTCGACCGTCAGGTCTTGCCCTTCCGGCGTCCAAGAAGTATACGGCGTATCGCAAAACCAGCAGCGCAGGTTGCAGCCGCTGGCGCGCACAAAGACGCTCGCGGCGCCGGTTAGCTCGCCTTCGCCTTGAATCGACTTGTAGATTTCGGCAATTCTCACGCCTGATACTCAATCGGGTCGGCCAGCCCTGCCTCGGCAAAACCCTTTAGACGCAGCCGGCAGGCGTCGCACGCTCCGCACGCCACGCCGGTCGGGCTGGGATCGTAGCAGGTGTTGGTCAAGCTGTAATCGACCCCCAACTGCGTGCCTTGGCGGATGATGTCCGCTTTGGTCAGATCAATGAGCGGCGTGTGGATGCGAAACCGCAGTGTGCCTTCGACGCCCGTCTTCGTGGCTAGATTCGCCACCCGCTCAAAAGCGTCGATAAACTCGCGGCGGCAGTCGGGATAGCCGCTATAGTCGACCGCATTGACGCCCAGAAAAATATCGGCCACCCCGAGCACTTCGGCATAGGCCAAGGCGAGCGAGAGGAAGACCGTGTTGCGGGCCGGGACATAGGTGACGGGGATGCCCTCGGAAATGGCCGCGTCGCTCCGCCCTTTCGGCACCTCGATTTCGGCCGTCAGGGCACTGCCGCCGAACTGGGCGAGATCAATCCGCTCGATTGCATGCCGCCGCACGCCGAGACTCTCGGCCACGCGCTGGGCTGCTTGCAGCTCGAAGCGATGCCGCTGTCCATAGTCGATCGACAGCGCGTACAGCTCGAACCCCTCGGCACGGGCAATCGCCGCCGCCGTGGCCGAGTCCAAACCTCCCGAGAGCAGCACTACCGCCCGCTGCGTCATCGCCTGTTCGTCCTAGAAACGCCAAGGAACCTGACCAAACTCCTCATTTTATCGCCCTGCGGTGCAACTGGCTATCGCCCCCTTCCCTCGCGTGGGGCGGCGTGCAAGAATAGTTTTTTGCACAGCAAGGAGAGGGCATGACCGATTTTCGCAGCGAACTCGAGACGTTCGAGAACCAATACCCGCAGCGGGATTATACGATCGAGATCGTCTGTCCCGAGTTCACCTCCGTCTGCCCCAAGACCGGCCAGCCCGACTTCGGCACGCTGACGTTTCTCTACACGCCCGAGGCAAAATGCGTGGAACTCAAGAGCCTCAAGCTCTACCTGCAAAAGTTCCGCAACGAGGGCATTTTTTACGAGAACGTCACCAATGCAATTCTCGACGACCTGGTGGCGGTGCTCCAGCCGCGCCGCATGAAACTGACCGCCGACTTCCGCCCCCGCGGCGGCATCACAACGGTCGTCACCGCCACGTATGAAGCGCAGAAGTAGCCTTCCTCGGTGCAGCGATCGCGGAGATCTGACTAGTCCGCAGGCTCGGATTGGGTGGCGGGGGCGCACGCGGAGCGAAGCTCCCGAAGCTGCCGTCCTTCCCGCGCCGGCGGCAGTCCAGACCAGAACGATCCGGGGGCTTC